>NZ_JAIRBR010000039.1:0-30711 GCF_020361265.1 Nocardia sp. JCM 34519.1 | reverse complement strand
GAATCCCGATCTCGCCCTACACAAACCTCAGCAAACTAACAGACCAACTGGTCTCATCCGAGTCTGGCAGAGAGGGGGCCGCGCGCGGCAGCTGCTAAGCAGCGAGCCACTGCGCGCACTGCTTGATGCGGGTCGGCGGAATTTTTCAAGGTGAATGAGACCATTCGGTGTGTTATGCCGCTCGGGGTTGCTGATTCTCCTGTTCGGGTTGGTTGATCCACGCCGCCTCTGGCAGGTCGATGATCTTCGGGGCGGGTTGTCATTGGACACCCGTGGCCGCGAGTGCGAGCGGGTGACCTCGAGGTCGGCCAGCAGCGCGGTCACCGACTTCGAGGTCATGGCGGTGCCGCGATCGGCGTGGACGACGTGCGGGATGCCGTGTGTGCCGAAGATCTGTTGCATCAATTCCGTTGCCAGCACCCCGGATTCGCGGTTGTGCACGTGACAGCCGACGATGTAGCGGGAGTAGATGTCGATCATCACGTAGGCGTCGTAATAGATCCCCTTGCCCGGGCCGGCCAGTTTCGTGATGTCCCACGAGTACACCTGCCGCGGCGCGGTGGCCACCAGTTCCGGGCAGGTCGATTTCGGGTGCCGAGCCACCCTTCTTCGCTCCTTGACCAGGGTGTTCTCGGCGAGAATCCGATACATGGTGGACACCGAGCACAGGTAGGTGCCCTCATCGAGCAGGGTCGCCCACACCGTCAGCGGTGCGCAATCGACGAACTCCTCGCTGTTGAGCACCGCCAGCACCCGCGCCCGTTCGGCGTCGGTGAGCTTGTTCACCGGCGCCGAACGCGACACCGGAACCGATTGCCCAGCACAGGTTTTGGTGCGCCGCTGCTGAGTGGCGCGCGAGAGTCCGGTCAATGTCGCGGCCCGGCGGGTGGCCACCCCGGCCGCACACAGTCCGACATAGGCTTCGGTCAGCGCTTGTCGCGCTGCTCGCCGGAATCCGCTCTCTCGGAAAGAGATTCCAAGAGAGCGTGTGCTTTTCCCATAATGTCCAGGGCTGCCTCCGTTGTGGACAGCCGCTTGTTGGCCTTCTCCAATTCCCTTTTCAGGCGGGCGATCTCGGCTTGCTCGGCGGTGAGTTTGCCGACCTTCTTCGCGGTCGGCTTCTTCGACTCGAGCACGCCGCCATCGCGCAGCCTGCGCCACTCGGTCATCAGCGACGAGTACAGGCCCTCGCGGCGCAGATACGCCCCGCCCTGACCCGCCTCGACCGCTCTCTCGTAAGCGGCCAGGTGCGCCAGTTTCTCGGCCGCGGTGAACGCGCGCCGACGGCGGGGACCATCGCCCCGAGGTGTTGAAGCCATACGCCCAGTCTCGCGCACCGGCATTGCCGTGGTCATTGGTGGATAGATTCCGATCTCGCCCCGCGTCAGGCAAATTTGCTGTGAACCAGTGGACTCAACTCACCCTGACACGCAGGGCGGCGCCGCCATGGCTACACGCGCGACGCCGGGATCGTTCTGACGCGGGCTGCGGCTGATGGCCCGGACGGCACCACGCTCGACGCCGCCGACACTCGCCAACCGGACGGAGTTGAGAAGGACCCAAGCCCAAACTGCGTGGTCAGGGACCGGTAGCGTATCCGCAAGGCTCGCGTTGTCGTGCTGGTCGAGTCAGGCACCCACACCGTGACGCGAAGGCCGGTCCATGGTTGACCGGGGAAGGCGCGCTTGCCAGCAGCTCGCGCGGAGCCCGTGGCCGGGCATGCTTCGTGCTGGCCGACCGTGGCTTTCCGGACATGCGGTTGTGGCAGGAGATGGCCGGCATCGGCGCGCACCTGCTGTGAGCCCTCGACGTCCGTGCCCGCTCCCGCGGGATGCCATCCGGCAAACGAACAGGAAGACCCAGCGCCCGTAGAAAGTTCTCCGCGCATGGATCACCTATCCATCAAACGACGAATGCCGGATTCGAATAAGTGAACCATCGCGTGCACGCAGGGCCGATCCGAACAGCATAACTGTCCTGCGCACCCATCAGGTTGGCTTATCGGCGTCAGCTGCAAAACGTATTGGACTGAGTCAGCCGACACCTACATAGTGGTAGCTAGTTATTTGCTCAACTAGCCACAGTGTCAATCGGAACCGCAACAGTCCCCTAACCGCGCCTGCCTAGCCGCCGGAAAGAGCGGCCCGTGGTCCGCCTGACCTGCCCAATCAGGGGGCTTGTGATGTGTGCGCCGATCTTTCATACCGACGACGACCGTCATGCACGCTGCCGTCGCTCAGCCACCCTCAGCAACGGATGGCACATCCCAGCCGCTCGAAGGTCGAGCCGTGCAGAAATGCAATACCGGCAGTGCTGGCAACTCAGCAAACTTAACAGCGATCCGAGCCACTTTTCATCCAACCGTCTGCGTAGCCGGGCAAAATCCCAACTTTCGATACAACGAGGGATACAACCTGCCGCCGTCAGCTATTATTTACGGACGGCGAGTGAGCACGTGATCACGCATTGGAACACCTAGTTGGGTCGCATCGCACAACCTATTGGTCAACCATTCGTGTTCAAGCGAAAGACCGGCCATTGATTCGACCGTATCGTTCAACGACATGCAATCTTCGATACCACATACGTACACCAGCGGAAACTATACGATCCAAACCCGACAAATCAGCCTGAAGATGAGTTGAAAACCTACGTTGTTTACGCAGTTCGCCGTTATGTGTCCGAGCGTATGGTTGCGCCCCTTAATGACGAAACCCCTATAGCTAACAGTAATCACCGTGAGGTCCAGCAATGCAACTGATTGACTTCTCAGCACGTGAGATCAACCCACAGTCCATCAAAAGTGCCGGATACGACGGTGTCATAGCGTATGTTTCAGAATCGCGACCCGGAACTAATTTCGGCGCGAAGCCGTTGACTCGCCCGTATGCCGATAGCCTACGCGGAGCAGGGCTATACGTCGTTAGCAATTTTCAGTTCGGTAAGCCCGGTGCGAGCGCGCCCAGCGATTACACCCGCGGGTACAACGGCGGCGTTGCCGATGCCCGCGAGGCGCTCAGGATTCACGGCGACGCCGGTGGCCCTGATAGCGCACCGATTTACTTCACTGTCGATGAAGGTATCGACCTCCCTACATGGAACACGGTTGCCGCGAACTGGTTCAGAGGGATCAACAGCGTCCTCGGAGTGGACCGGACCGGCGTGTACGGAAGTTCATTGGTGTGTGCTTGGGCTATCGAAGACGCGGTCGTCGGCAAGTCGAGTGATCCGGGGAAGTTCTGGGCCTGGCAGACCACCGCGTGGTCGAATGGCGCCCGTACTGATGGAATAGTGCTGCACCAAGGAATCGTTGACACGGCATCGAATCCGGGGCCGGTTCTAGAGGGTGTACACGTCGACGTCAACGATGTACTGGCAGTTGATTTCGGGCAGTGGCCGGGGGCGTAAACGCAGGTGTCAACCGCCGGAACGCATGCGTCCAGGCAAATCCAATACGGATGACTGCTATCAATCATAGCAGTCCAAGCTCAGCACAATGCCATTCATGCGACCCAGCATTCCTCTATCAGCATCATTGATCCACGTGCGCAGCAGGATGATGAGCCGCGCCGATATATACGCCCGCATTCCACGATTACAATATTACGAATAGGTCGCATAATACATACAGGTTCCTTAAATTTCGTATATTGCCAGCAACGACCACTTCCAATCAGTGATAATTGCATCGACAGTTGTCCATCCGGTTGCACATACGCGCTCGGAAGGGGCTTCCCTCTTTAAACAGCCAGAGTTGGGCCGGGAACTGGAGTAGCAAATGATCTCTGATAGTAGGACTCAGGGCCTCCGTGCCGCCGGTTTCCCGGTCGGTTGTCCATCCCCTGGTACCCCTGGTAAGGCAGATACCTACCCAGCTCCCTTTGCATCAAAACGTGCGTGGGGTTCTCCCGCATACGGCTTACCGACGCCGTTCACCGCTGGCATTCGGTTTTTCCCGCCAGATTGCTTCGACAGGCAGCAGCCCGGACCGGACGGTCAACTCACGACGCCGGTCCCGCAAGCGTCGCATAGCCCGATCACGGGGCCGACGGGCCAAGACCACCACGCTCCGCCTACCGGCGGTACCCCGCAACCGCACCAGCCGATGGTGAAAGCGTCGGGTAGCGGCGGCGCATGGCCGCGCCGCCGCCCCCTCAGAACCGGGCGTACCAGCCTTCCAGGCACCCCAGCTCAAGCAAGCCGCTTGAGCGACAAGGGTTCTGCGTCAATGCCGGTGTTCTACCGCGGCGGCAATTCGCCGTTGGCAGTGTGCGCGCAGGAACCGACAGAACTTCCGGCCTCGGCAGTCGACCTGTCCGACGATATGCCGTTTGCGCAGCACGCGGCGGAAGGTCCGGAACCACCGTTCCCACTCGTGCGGGCTTTGTGGTTCGTGGTCGGCGTGCATAATCAATTCGCCGCAGAGCGGGAAGATGACGGCCGAGGCGTTGGAGCCTTGCATGTTCCGCACTTCACTCGTCAGCCGTTTCCGCAGCCTCGCAGCGCACTCTTTGCTGGGGGTGATGACCAATTTGCCGACGCCCTGCCGATCGACCTTGCGGCGAATATCGAAGCCCAGGAACGAGCATCCCTCGGTAACGAGGACGATGTGTCTCTCATCCTCGTTGAACCGCAACCCTCTGGGCCCGAGCCATGCCCCAAGGTCGGCCTTGACCTACTCTGCGTGTTCACGGCTTTAGCACATCGCCACGTAATCGTCGGCATACCTCACCAACACCGGGCTCCCCTTGACCGCTTCGACGTCACAACGGACGCTTCATCGATGGCAGACCCTGGCCGCGCATTCCATCACCTGCGGTGCCACGTTCAACAACAACGGGCCGATCAGTCGGGTAAGGATGGTGTATTCGGGCCGGGTGCACTGTCGCGTATCCGGCAGTTTATGTCGGATACCGTTGGAGGTCAACGACTTTCGCCTGGGTTCCCCGCTGCCTTTCGACCGCTGGCATTCGCGTGTCGGACCATCCTGTCCTGCTGGGGAATTCCGCCTTCCTCACGGTCGGCCTACCAACCGGCGTTCCCACCGTCCTGGACCCCAGACGGGGTTTCCACGTTCCACACGTATGAGACCCAACCGGGTCGGGCGCCCTCTTTGTCCCGCGGGCGATGGTGTCTCCTCGGCCGAGAAGGCTTGTCCCGACCGACATCTGCGCATGCGGACTGCCAGCCCCTGCCAGCCCCGCTACCACGACCCATCACGGGGAACCCGCAGTCACGAGACGTCATCGACGGTTCACCCAACCCTTCTGGACACACGAGGAACACACCATGACCACAACCACATGGGGCACGCACCGACCTACATGTTGCCGACCTTCGACCCGTTATGCGAGGCATCGAAGCACCGCACACATCCGGAATGTCCGGAGCGAGCGCTGCTCGAAACTAATGAAACGCTGCAAGAAACGATCAGATTACCGACGACATCACTTCAGATGTGCAGTGTCGGAATTCCCGGCTTACCCGTAGATAAATAGGACAATCGACTAAACTCGCACATACATCACAGCACGGGATCGCAGCCACTCGACCTGCGCCGGTTTGCCATGCGAAAATGCAGTTCAGCACCGGATCAGCAGGTCGTGCACTTTCGTTCAAGAGTCGCTGAAACCGATAGTTCAATAACAGCGCCTAATCTCGTTGGCACCATAAATTTCCGTGAGCAGCACGTTCGAGGTCGATTTAAAAAAAATTCCGACAAACAATGCCACCATTTTTTGGCACCACCTCAGCGTATAGGTTGTTGTGAGGTGAACATCAGTGCTCTACTTGGTTTCTGGATCAAACGAAGTCATTGGAGGAGCATTGCACAAGAAAGGCTTCAAACCGGCCACGATCGCTATCCGTGCGGACAAATTGGCAGAAATCAGAGATCTCTATGATTTCAAATCGGACGACGAATTTGCCCACGCGCTCGGTTTCACCCGCGAAACCCTCCGACGGATCCGGCGTCCAGGGCACGCACCACATCCCGATCTGATCGCAACACTGTTGGCCGGCACAGGATTGGATTTCGAACAGCTCTTCGAAGTTCGACACCGTACGTCGAAGAGTGCGTGAAGTGAGTCTGAGCGATCGTTCACTCACAGCGACATGGCCGAGCCCGTACTCAACGGTCCACCGCATCCGTCGTCATTATTTGTTCTCGATGCGCGGACTCCCAGGCTATACCAGCACCACGACCGAGTAACAGGAAGTAGTCCCAGTGCAATCGCGACACTCTTTACGACCACCGTCCTAGTTAGAGGTATCTGCGTCATTTCCACACCCGTTGAACGGTTTGCTCCGAATTCACCATCGACTTAGTCAATCGCACCGGAATCTACCGCTGAATCGGATGCTCATCGACGAGTACATTACCGGCATGCTTCTTGTGCCCTATCGACCGACGAAGGAATGAGAAGATAGATGTTGAGCTACCATTCTCCGAGACCAGAACACCGAGCATTAATCAATCTGCCCTCACTCGACTCGAACCCTCAAGACGAAGCAAAGTTGCGAGCGGATCTCCCAAATTCCACATACGCTCGCTCGATCGAACCAATCCCAGATTGGGAGACAACTGCATCTCGCCTCGCTGGATACGCGTTCAATATTCTACAAAGCTGGATCGTAAATGGTGCGATTGTCGGTCGAGTGCGAAATGCAACGGGTATTCGCCTCGCATGGCGACCGGAGCTTCGTGAGCTCGACACAGCCAAAGAGTTGGCTGGCATGACAATTGCAGTTGCTTTGGACAGGTTCCGCATTATTTTGAGCGACGGCCGTTGGGAGCCAACGCGAGGTAGTATGGAGACCTATTTCATAGGGCAATGCCTCCTGCGCTTCCCGAACGAATATCACCGCTGGCTGCGCGAATATCAAAATGGTGCACCACCCTATCGAGCCGACCTCAAGGAGATCGAGAAAATTAAAGATAACAGCATATACGGCGATCCGGAAAGTACGACGCTGTCCCGACTAGCGACAAACGAAATACTCGGTAAACAAAATAACATCCGTGTCCGCTTGGCACTGCTTTTATATTCACAAGGTTGCAGCCATCAAGACATTGCGCAGCATCTCAACACAACTCCGAAGGCTGTCGAAATGCTGCTTTATCGGATGCGGCGTCGACGCACCTCCCCGCGCCCCCGCTGGCAGGTTTAGAAACATCCATCAACAAAAGGAGAAGGTGGAATGAGTGACCGCGCACAATCGACGGCAGCTGGTAGGAAAGGCGACATAATCACCGGAGCCCGAGAAGCGACGGAGCCCAACGCCCGTGCAAACCTACGCAAGCCGCCGTCGAGCGATGTCCGTGCGCAGATCACTCGGTGGCGACAAGATCCGGACATCGGAAAAGCAACAACTAACACGTCGGAGCGACGATCAGCCCGCTCGGCTTAGACGTGGCTTATCAAACGATCACGCCCTATTCCGGAAGCACCGCATGAACAGGATAGCTCAGCGACGCTAAGGTCGCAGAATCGAAATCTCGAAGGAGCTCATTGTGTGGACGCTCTTGTTTTGGCGCGCAGCAGCCGAGCGTGCTCTTAAAACCTTTGCCCAAGCCCTTGCCGCCGTACTCACCAGCGGTAGTATCGGGCTTTTCGACCCATCATGGCGAGGCGCACTCTCGACAGCCGCGATGGCAGCGATTTTATCGGTGCTCACATCGATTGCTTCGGATTATGCCGCGGAACCCGGGAACCCGAGCCTGGTGCGTACGACAGGTTCTCAGACCTTGGAAACTTCCAGGGTGAAAACGTTACCAGACTTAGACCAAAGCGCATGATCGTTGCTTTGGCGTGTAGGCCAGGACGTGCAGCAGAATGAAGTTACTCTGGGACATCGCTGAAATAGCAATCACAGCGACGGCAGCAGTATTTGTCCTAGGTATCGCCAGCCGTCTTCTACCGCAAGGCTGGCGAAATTCTGACGTAACCGATCTGATCGATGACCTCCAGGCCTTCAATCGAGTGTTGTTCGCATTTGTGCTCAGCTCCTCGATTAACATGGGATGGCATTCTTTCGACGACGCTCACACGGCAACAGTAGCGGAGGCTGATGCATTGTCGTCGATCTACTTCGAGACAGGTAGCATCACAACGCCCGAAGGTCAGAAGATTCGCACAGCCATCGCTGATTATCTGAACACCGTAGTCGAAATTGAATGGCCTTCAATGGCTCGGGGGCACATGAGTGAGGTCGCCGACGACAAGATGTACGATCTCCAAGAGGAGATCACAAGCACCCCGGCATCCCAGTTCGAAAACGATTCCGCACACCAGGCTGCAGTCAATGACGTTAAGGCTGCACGAGACCAACGTAATAGGCGAGCGATGCTGGTTAAGTCCACTACGCCGTTCTTCATCAAGTTTGAATTGGTAATGTCTTCAATGCTCTTGATCCTCATGCCAGTGATGCGCAAACCAATCTTCAATCGTCGAACTGTAATCTTGATATGCGCATTGGCCATCTTCGCTACAACAATTCTCGTTATCGTATTCGAGCTCAATGGGCCATTCTCGGGCATAATCCATGTCGACCCCCAACCATTCCGGGGCCAACTCGAGCGCTTGACGATCCAGCAGTAGCGTTGTTTCCGGTTCCGAATGTTCTTCCGATACCGGTCAGACGAGAACGGCCAATATGAAGGGTTCAGCACCTCTTTGAGATGACATTCTCGCGGTCCGTGGCCGCAGTGGCACCCCATGCCGCTCCGCCGCATGTCGACACAGTCGTGGTCATCAGCGCGTGGCTGCGTGTACCGCAGGAATGGGACAAGCATCTGCCAGCGAAAGCCGCTCACATGGCTGGCCATTGATCGGCGGGGCTTTGCTCCAGACGATGGAGATGCTGGCCGCAATGGAAAGCTCGACCGGGTCGACGGGAGTAAAGATATCCAATTAACTGGAACTTCCGTGGAAGTGGCGGTACCGACCTGGCCGCTGTCGGCAGTCGGCCGACCTACTTCGGCGGCGGATCATGCCCGAGACTGTGCGACGTAGGAGAAATCTACGTCGGCCATAAGCCTGAATGGCGGACTTTTCGTGAATTTCTTCGACCTACCCCGCCAACCGAGGGCACAAGCGAAGGGGCGGAACTAGAAGTTGGTCAGCATCAGAGTTAGTTGCCAGTAGTGTTCAGGATAAGGTATCTCGATCGAATCAGGTGAGACATAAATGCTGCAGGATCCGGTCACAAGAACTCAGCTAAGTCCGAACTGCCATGAAGGGGGTCGTGACGTTTCGTGGATTGCTATTCATACTCAAGAAGGGAACGGAACAGCCGAATCGCTTGTGAATTACCTGTGCAACCCGAGTTCACAAGTGTCATACAATGCCGTCGTCGACGACCATGAAACTGTTTTGGCGGTCCCATGGGAGACTAATCCGTGGTCGGCAACGAATGCAAATACACGTGCCGATCACATTTGCATGGCAGGTACCTTTGTATCGTGGAGTCGCGGTCGGTGGCTGTCCACGGCCGAGCACGGCGTGGACGAGGATAAAATGCTTAGTCGTACCGCAGAATTGGTCGCATGGCGGTGCTTGCAGCGCAACATCCCCATCGAATATGTCGGCGGCGGGAGCGCGCCGCCGGATAGACCGGGAATCTGTGGACATATCGACTTCGGGCAGTGGGGTGGTGGGCACACGGATCCTGGTCCAAGCTTTCCGTGGGACGTACTTATCGATCGGGCGAGGAAATTCGCTACAAGCCAACAGGTAGGAGATGAAATGTCGTTTGCAAATGAAACCATCCGCAACAAGGCGGGCCAGGACATCAATGCTGGTGATATGATCGCATACCTGGACTTGCATATTAACCAAATCAGGTATGCGTTGGCACTCGTACTGGAGCAGTTTTGTGGGCGCGGTACCGCTGCGGCATTTATTGAAAACGAATCCGACTTCCATCCCACGATAGATATGCATGGATGGCCGCAAGGTGGAGGGCGAGCGCTCTACGACCTGTCGGCTGCGATTGCCGCGAAGTTGAATGTGCCTGATACCGCCGACACAAAACAATAGCCGTTCGATTCAGCTGGCGGACCGAGGCCCGCCAGACACTGAACGCTTGGCGGCCGAATCGCATATCGGATGCGTCCCTGTCAGATTCAACCCTGGTGAAGGTCGAGGACGCACGTCCGAACTCGCCTGCTGAGTCGCGGGCCACCGGTCATCGGAGCCGACCGTCGGCCATGTCCAGTTGCACAAAGCTGTCGCCGGAGGAGCTGTTGTCGCCCGCACGATACATGGCGCTCGCAGACCAACTGCGGAACACCGAAGGAAGACCCATACCGAAGGAAAATGCGCCGGTTCGGACACCGATGACCGACACTACTTCAGCAAGGAAAAAATCTCATCATGGTACTGGTAGATGAAACGCGATCCATTTAGGCTCGGCTGACGGGCCCATCGAGAAGCGGGTCGAGATTCAATGCCACGGAGCGAGTTTGGCCGCCACGGTTCAGGTATACATCCATGCGTTTCTTCGCGGTATCGCTCGACAACTGTGCTGTCGCTAGATCCCATGACTCGATCAAACTCTGATAGCGCGGAATTTCCCCAACGGCGTTAACGGCGCGTTTCGCTGCCCGCAAAGCACTCCCTGGGTACGCCGCCACACGCGTAGCGAATTCCTGAACGAAAGTATCGATGCTCTCCGCGGGCACCGCGCGGTTGACCCATCCATACCGCTCGGCCAAGTCTGCGTCCACATCCTGACCACTCAGAATGAGCTCCAGAGCCCGCGCGCGCCCCACCAGTTCCGTCAGATACTGGCTCCCACCACCCCCCGGGATCAACCCCAGCTTCGGTTCGAATTGCGCCAGCACAGCCTTACCGGACGCTGCGAAACGCAAGTCTAAAGCCGCGGCGAACTCGGCTCCGGCACCGCGAGCGCGCCCCTCCAACTGTGCAATGGTGAGCTGAGGAAGCCGACGGAACAACTCCATGCGAGCCAAGCCGGGCGGCAGGGATTCCGAACGGATAGATGGCGGGATCCCGATCAACTCCCGCAGATCGAAGTGGGCGATGAAGAAATCCGGGTCTGCACTCTTGAAGACCACGACCCGGATATCACTGTCGAGCTCGACTTCATGGGCGAATGCCTCCAGCTCCGAGAACAGCGCTTCATCGAGCAAATTTATCGGGCGATTCTCGATGGTCACCGTAGCTACGCCGCCGGTCGTCGTTACTTGCAAGCCCTTGTACCCGCTATAACTCATCTACCCGCCTCCTCGGAATCGCACTCGAAATCTGGCTAGCGGCATCGATGGAACAGTCACCATCCCAGCGATTACTTTGACCGAGCCGATTATAACTGAATGATTGCCACAGTGGTTGCAATAGATCCGATCAATCCCCACCTGTTCTGCTTATGGGTCCCATCTCGACAATGTATCGGACTCGACCGGAGCTGCATCCAAAGTCTTTCCGAAGCCCTTTAATCAAACGCCCAAGAAGGGAGCGTCCAAGTGCCAGAAACAAGCCGTTCAGTGCATTGGAGTTGCCTGGTCACCGGGGAGCAGACCTCCACGGCGAAGCCGCCGAATGATACGGGGCCGATCAGCCACATTCCACCAGACGACATCGTCACCCCGACAATCGTCGACACACCGTCCACCCCATCGCAAGCAATCAGGCGCGCAATCAATGCCGACCGGTTCGAGGATCGCTTCGATCCTCGGCAGAGCAGGCCACCGGCCCCGACTGGCGCACCGTTTCCAGGCGAATCACCTCAGCACGCTCGAACTGATCCGCATCAGCCGACAGCTCTATGAAGTAGGGTGCCGTCACCTTGAGGAAAGCGTCGAGCACAGCGTTCGGGGGGACCGCGCTACGCCAGATCAGGATCTTCTGGAATGGAAGCGCCGGGGATAGAGGAAGTACCGCAATATGTTCGGCGGCATGTAGCGCCGGGTCAGATCCGGCTGAAAGGGCGATACCGACGTGGTGTGCGGCGAGCGCCGCCTGCAACCCGACATCGTTGCAGGCATGACTGACCTGCAGGGCCAGCCCCTGTTCGGTGAACGCGCTTTCAATAACCGGCCTCAGGCCGCTGTCCGAACTGTACGTAATGATTGGATGGCTGATCAACTCCTGCAACGTCACTTCGGGATTCCGCGCTAGTTCACAATCGTATGCCGCGACAGCGACAACACCGTCCTGCAGAACGGTGCGTGCAGCAACGTCGCCCGGGAGGCCGAGCGGTGCGCAGATCACAGCCGCATCGAGGCCGCCGCTGCGCACCATCGCCAGTAGCGGCATGCTGCGCCCCTCGGTCAACTGCACGCCGACGTCAGGATGTCTACTGTGGAAAGCACCCACAACTTTCGGCAAGAAGGTGTTCTCCACACCGGTAACCGTCCCTATGTTCAACTCGCCCCGCAGCAGCCCCGAGCGAGCCGCGAACTCCGAGGTCGCCCGAGCAGCCGCGTCGAGACATTCGCGTGCCATAGGCAGCAACGCACGTCCACCCGAGGTGGGTACCACATGCCGCGGCCCGCGCTCGAGCAGCGACTCGCCCAGTTCGCGTTCGAGGCGCCTGATCTGTTGACTGATCGCCGATTGCGCGACCCTGCACCGCACAGCGGCACGAGTGAACGAGCCCTCCTCGACAACAGCAACGAAGTACTCCAGAGTCCGTAGTTCCATACCCGACGTCCTACCTGTTCTGGTTTGCGGTCACCGATCGGGTTATCGGAGCACATGACGGTATGTTAACTGGAACTTTGCTAGCGATGACTTCGGGCCCGAACTCGCTGCGCGTGCTGCCACAGACCTCCTCTCCTACTCGGCGAGGCAGAAACGACCCTCCAGCGTCCGTTCATCGCCACGGTCACGCACCCCGCGCCTCGACCCCGGCGTGGTCGGCAAGCGGCGGCTGCCACAGGCCTGTACTCGTCGCCGATGACCGAGTGGCGCATGCGCGACACTGGTGTGTCGACCCGCCTGCCGAAATCCGCACACCCGATGCGGTCTTCTTCGCGACGCTTTCAGATGAGAACGGCGGCCCCACCGCCATCGCCCGGTTCGCGGATTTCAACCAAATCGCGTGAGCTGACTCGAATTTCACGCTTCGGCTAGTTGGAGAGTCGGCGTGATCTACCATGAGTGGGCGTTGGCTGGGTAACGGGTTTCGGGTGGTCGGATCCGAAGACGGGTACCGACCTTGATCGCTTCGGCTTGTCGTTGGTGCCGGTCCAGGTGGATGGACAATGAAGCCACAGCTTTCACATGCGGGCGGCTCGAGTGCCGTACGGATTGCCTGGGAAAACCTGTCCGGTACGGTCGAGTCTGGTTTGCGCACGTTGGGGCGTGCGGGCATCCTCGCCCTGGATACCGTGCGGGCCACGGCCGCTGAAATGGTCAGGCTGCGGTTTCCGTGGCGGGAGACCCTGCGTCAAGCGTGGTATTTGATCGCGGTCACCGCTGTGCCCGCGGTGTTGATGGCCGTGCCGTTCGGGGTCGTCGTCGCGATCCAGGTCGGCAATCTGATTCATCAGTTGGGCGCGGATTCGCTGATCGGGGCGGCGGGCGGGGTCGGCGTGGTCCAGCAGGGTGCCCCGATCGTGACCGGGTTGTTGCTGGGCGGTGCGGGTGCTTCGGCCATCGCTGCCGATCTGGGTTCGCGGACGATCCGGGAGGAGATCGACGCGTTGCGGGTGATGGGCGTCGATCCGGTCCGGCATCTCGTGGTCCCGCGGGTGGTCGCCATTGTGCTGGTCGCGCCGCTGCTGAACATCTTGATCATCTTTGTCGGCATCGTCGCGGGCTATGGCGTCGCGATCGGTGCGCAGAATGTGACGCCGGGCAGCTACTGGGCGGCCTTCGGGTCGTTCACGGTGGTCAGCGACGTCTGGATCTCGATGCTCAAGGCCGTTCTGTTCGGATTTCTCGTCGTGGTCGTTGCCTGCCAGCGTGGGCTGGAGGCCCGCGGCGGCCCGCGCGGCGTGGCCGACGGTGTCAACGCGGCCGTCGTGTTGTCGGTGGCCGCGATCATCGTGGTGAATGTCGTACTCACACAGTTGGCGACGATGTTTTTCCCGGGGCGGGTCGACTGATGACCGCCGCACCGTATGAACCACCTGGGCTGCGTTGGCTGTATCGGCTCAACCGCAGGTCCCGGTTTACTCCGTTCGAATCGGTCGGGTTCGCGACGAGTTTCGTGTGGCAGGTGTTTTCCTCGATGCCGCTGACCCTGCGCCGGTATCGGGCGCAGACCCTGCGGACGATCACCGACGTGACCTGGGGTCGCGGGTCGATCATCGTCGGCGGTGGCACCGTGCCGATGTTGATCGTGCTCGGCCTGGCTATGGGTGCGGTGGTAGGTATTCAATCGTTCGCCCTGCTGAACATGGTCGGCCTGGGACCGGTGATGGGCGTGGTGTCGGCATTCGCCAATACCCGCGAGCTCGCACCGATCGCGGCGGCCATCGGGTTCGCGGCGCAGGCGGGCTGCCGGATGACCGCCGAGATCGGCGCCATGCGGATCAGCGAGGAACTCGACGCCATCGAATCGCTGGGCCTGCGGTCGGTCCCGTTTGTGGTCACGACGCGGGTGATCGCGGGCGCGGTGGCGATCGTGCCGACCTTCCTGATCGCCCTCATCCTCAGCTATGTGGCCTCCTCGGCCGTGGTGGTGGTGCTGCACGGCCAGGCCCGCGGTGTCTACGACCACTACTTCTTCCAGTTCACCAGTGCCTGGGATATTTTCGCGGCCCTGGTGAAGATCCTGGTGTTCGCTGTTGCTGTGATTCTGATCCATTGCTACTACGGGTTTTTCGCCTCCGGTGGGCCGGAGGGCGTCGGCATCGCCTGCGGGCGGGCGGTGCGCGCCAGCTTCGTCGCGATCATCGTGCTCGACATGGCGCTGACCCTGCTGTTCTGGGGTGCGGGCAGCCCGATCAGGTTCACGGGGTGATCGCCGATGCCCGTCTACGGTTTACCCGGAGTCACCGTCGATCGGCGCCGCTCGCGGATTCTCGGTGTCGTGGTCGTGGTGATTGTCGTTGTCGTGACGCTGGTTTGGAGCCGCACCGGGCCGAATCCCGAGGCCGGCCGGTTACGCGTCGTTGTCCGCACGGCACAGCTCGGGGACGGCATGACCGGTGGTACCACCGTGCAACTCGACGGCGTGGATATCGGCAGCATCGACACCGTCGCGCGGACCGGCCAGGGTGATCAACTGATCACGTTGGCGCTCAACCGATCCGAGGCGGACGAGCTGACCGACACCTTCGAAGTCGAATACGCGCCGTCGAATCTGTTCGGTGTCGCCACGCTGGTCCTGCGGCACACTACGGGCGGTGCTCCGCTGCGCGACGGCGAGCTGATCGACCTGACCGGCCCGCGCGCCACCCGAGTCGACGACGCGACCATGGGCGCACTGCTGCGTTCACTCGCCCAGACCGCCAACCAGGTCCTCACCCCGGATCTCACCGCGCTGCTGACGAAATTCAACGAGGATCTGCGATCGTTCACCCCGATCCTGAACACCATCGTCATGCTGAGCCGCGCGGTCGCCGACACTCAGCGATACGCCTCGTCGTACCTGTTCGGCCAGTACGGCGGGTTGCTGTCCGGCGCAGGCGATTTCACCTCCGCCACGTTCAGGCTGTTCGATGCCATCTTCGGCATCCAGATCCTCGAGACCGACCGTCCCCGCTACGACGCCGCCATCGCACTGCTCACCGATCAGATCTTCCCGGAGTTCGCGCGGGCGGCCGACGCCGCGCACGATCATCTGTCCGGCTACGCCGACATGCTGGCCCCGCTGGCCGACGCCATCGCGCACACCGTTCCCACACCCGCAACGTCACGCACGCAGCTGCGGGAACTGCTCGCGCGGCTGGACCGGATGTTCACCGACGCACCCGACGGGCCGGCACTCGACCTCGCGATCGTCCTGCGCGGGCTGCCCGCGCTGACCGTGCCCCTCGGACAACAACTTTCGGTATCGGAGGGCGGCAGATGAGATCGGTATCGGCCGTGGCGTTGCGATTCGGGGTATTCGTGGTGGCGATGGTGCTGCTGCTGGTCGTGGTCCTGCAGGTCATCACCCGGCCGGTCGCCGGTGACACCGTCATGTACCGGGCGGTGTTCACCGACGCCGACGGGCTTGCCGCACAAGACGATGTGCGCATGTTCGGGGTGCAGGTCGGCAAGGTCGTCTCGATCTCGCTGGACGGCACCGACGCACTGGTCCGGTTCACCGTGCAGCGCGGCCATCCCCTGTACGGATCGAGCGTGCTGGCGATCCGGTTCCAGGCACTGACCGGCCAGCGATACATCGACGTGCAGCAGCAGGCGCCGCCGGGTGCCGAGCTGCGGCCGAGCGCGACCATCGGCACCGACCACACGGTCGCCTCGTTCGATATCACCGCGCTGTTCAACGGATTGGAACCGGTGCTGGCCGAATTCTCCCCCGGCGCGCTGAATCACTTCGCGCAGACCATTCTCGCTGCCCTGCAGGGCAACGGCTCGGGTCTGGGGCCTGCGTTGGACGCGATCGAGAAGCTCAGCGAGTATCTGATGCAGCGGCAGGCCCTGCTGTCGGGGGTGGTCGGCAATCTGAGCGACATCTTCGGCCGGGTCAGCGGCCGCGCACCGAATCTTGTCGTCCTGCTGAACGGTCTTCAGGACGTGTCCACCGCCCTGCAGCAGAAGGTCGACGGCCTGATCGATTTCGCCGAGATCGCCCCGCCCGTACTGGGTCCGATCAACAGCATCGCCGCCACCCTAGGGCTCACCTATCCGATGAATCCGATTCTGGAACAGGACTTGCGGCAGGTGTTCCCCGACCCGGCGGCGGCGATGGATCTGCTCGGCAAGCTGCCGGGTCTGCTGCAGGCACTCGACGCGCTGATACCGAACCCGGGCGCAGGTGTCGAGCTGCGCTGTTCGAAGGGCACGGCGTCCGCGCCGGGAATACTGCGGGTGTTGATCGGGGGCCGGAGCGTGACACTGTGCAACGGCTGAATCGCGAAACGACACAGCGGCGCCGCGAACTGCGGTTCGGCGTCGCGTGTGTGATCGCGATCGCCGTGCTCCTGGTCGCGACCGGTGCGTTCTATGTATTTCCGCCTGGCAAAACCACTTACACGGCCGAATTGTCGGACGCCGAATCGGTGAAGACCGGTGACCAGGTCCGGATCGCCGGGGTGCCGGTCGGCACGGTCACCTCTCTGCGACTACGACCCGACACCGTGCGCATGACGTTCACCGTCGACCGCGGCGTGTTCATCGGCGACCAGACCACGCTGCAGATCCGGCTGCTCACCATCGTCGGCGGTCACTACGTGGCCGCCTTCCCGAGCGGAATGAAACCACTTGGCAGCACGCCGATTCCGGCCGATCGCGTCCAGCTTCCCTACAGTCTGGTCCGGGCGATGCAGGATGCGACGGCACCGATCGCCGAGGTGGACGGTGAGACGCTGCGCAAAACCTTCGACGCCCTGCAGACGGCGTTGGCCGGCAGTCCGGACGCGTTGCGGCGCATCGGCGATGCGACGAAATCGATCGTCGACATCCTCGACAAGCAGAACGCCGAGGTATCGCGCGCTCTCGCGGTGACCGACGAATACCTCACCACGGTCGATGTGAACCGATCCAAGCTCGGGGAATTCGTCAGACGACTCGGCAAGCTCGAATCAGTGGCGCTGGCCAAACGCGACGAGGTGCTGACCGCGGTCGACGTCACCGCACAGCTGCTGGCCCGCATCGCGGCACTCGAACCGAGCTGGCACGATGTCCTGCAACCGCTGGCCGACAAACTCGCCGAGGCCATTCCCGCGTTGCAACGGCTCGGTGCGAAACTCGACGCCGCGCTGCGGGCGATTCACGATATGAGCGACCGGCTACGGCAGCTGATTGCGCCCGGCACGGCTCCCCCACCGGATCCCGCGGGCGCCTCCCCGCTTTGCATTCCGCTTCCGGGGCAACGATGCTGACGCTACGGCGACTGCTCGCCACACCGGGATTCGCCTCGATCGCCGTTGCCACGATCGCGGCCATCATTGTCGCGTCAGGCTATTTCCTCCTGCACAACCCGGCGAAGAAAATGCTGCATTATTGCGCGGTAATGCCCGACGCGGTCGGCCTATACGTCGGGAACCAAGTCACCGAACGCGGTATCGCCGTCGGCAGCGTCACCGGCATCCGGCCCGAAGGACGTTCCGTCCGAGTCGAATTCGAGATGGACGCGAACTATCCGCTGACCGGCGACGTATCCGCGGCCACGGTCTCCGACACCGTCGTCGCCGATCGCGGGCTCGCGGTGCTCGCCGATCGAGCCGCACACACACGATGGAATCCGGACCGGTGCATCACCAAGACAGCCACCCCGAAGACCGTCACCGAGACACTGGACGCGCTGACCACACTCACCACCGAACTCGGCGACGGATCGCAAGCGGCTGGACTGCAACACATCCGCGACGCGATCGCGGCCATCGGCACCGCCACCTCCGGCACCGGACCCAAGCTCAACGAGCTGATCAAACAGCTCGCCGGCGCCCTCTCCGCACCCGATACCGCGATCGGCCACATCGGTTCACTGGTCGACGACCTGAATTCGCTGTCGTCCAGCATTTCCGGCAACTGGGACGACATCGCCGTCATGTTGCGCCAGTTCGCCCCCGTGCTGAACCTGTTCAACTCGCTGTGGAGCCAAATCGTTTCGATCGGCGACTCGATCGCCACGATCATCCCGTGGGTCAACGACATCACCACCACCTACGGCGGCGCAATCCTGGACGGACTCGATGCCGCCATCCCCTATCTGCGGCTGCTGGGAGCCAACGTGGGCACACTCGAACAGATCATCGCCACGATCCCACCACTGGTATCGGCCTTCGAACAGTCGATCGACCCGCACACCGGCCGGATCACCCTCGCCATCGCCCCATCGAAAACCGCACTGCCCCAACAGGATGCCGACCGTATCTGCGCGGCCGCCAACGCACTGACCACCGGGCGCTGCCCGAACCCGGCCAACGGATTGACCGGCATCGACGTGGTGCCACTGGTACTCGGCCCGGTAGGTGCGCGATGACACGCGGGCGCGCCGTCACCTCCGGGCTGGCGCTCGCGACCGCATGCATCGTGAGCCTCGCCGGGTGCGTCGTCGATCCCGCCGCCATCCGAGTGCCCGGCGCCAACGTGCCCGGACCCACCTACCGGGTGCGGATCCAGTTCGCGAACACCCTCAACCTGCCAGCCCAGGCGAAGGTGATGGCCAACGGCGTCCACGTCGGCGACGTGCGTGCCGTCACCGTGGTCGGGCCGACTCCCACCGGACCCGGATACGTCGATGCCGACGTCGACATCACCGACTCGGTGCAACTTCCGGCCGACACCACCGCGCAACTGCGCCAGAACACAGTGCTCGGCGACATCTTCATCGAGCTGTCGGCACCGGCGGGCACCGGCGCGACCATCCCGCCCGGCGGAAGTATTCCACTGCGGCAGACCAAGCCCGCGCTCCAGGTCGAAGACCTGATGTCCGGCATCGCGACCTTCGTCAACGGGGGCGCCCTGCACCAATTGAACGACATCATCGACCACGCCAACGCGGTGGCACCGGCCAGTCCAGACGACACCGCCCGCATCGCCGACGTGCTCGGTACCGATGCCAGAGACATCGCGGCCAACCTCGCGCAGGTCGATGCGTTCCTCGATGCGGTGCAGACCGACGTCGGCGCCGCGGTCGACAATCGCGACGCACTCTCGGAAATGCTCACCCCCGAGGGCGCGGTCCAATTGACCGACGACGTGAAATCGCTGGTGACCACCATCGGGATCCTCGGCGGGATGGGCGCCGCCGCACATTCGATCGCCTGGCTCGCACCGCTGGCCCGCTCCGGTGACGCGGCGACCAAGGCGGTGGTGCCGCTGTTGTTCGCCGACGATCCGCTCGACCTGTCCGCCCCATCGAATCTGGCCGCGCTGACCGCGCTGCTGCACAACAAGATCCTCCCCTTCGCCGAGCACGGCCCCAAGGTGAACATCACCCAGGCGCAGATCGATGCCGCACCCCTGTCGGTCGACGATCAGATCGCCCGCATCATCACCGAACTGCGGATGATCGGAGTGGTCCGATGACCCGCGGCGCCGTGGCCTCACTCGCCTCCGTCGCAACAATTTTCGTCATCTGTGTCGCCTATGTGCTCCTCGATGTGGTGCGGGTGGACTGGTTCACCGGGCACCTGACCGCCACCATGCAGCTGTCCGACTCCGGTGGGCTGCTGCCACGCTCACCCGTGCTGCTGTCCGGGGTCCGCGTGGGACAGGTGACCGCGGTGACCCACACCCGCGGCGCGGTCGAGGTGACCATGCGGATCGACAACACCTACCGCATCCCGGCCGCGAGCACGGTCCGCATCGATAACCAATCATTCCTCGGCGAACCCGACATCGAGTTCATCCCGGCCGCCGACAGCGGACCCTACCTGCACGACGGGGACACCATCGACACCGCGACCATTCGCACACCCACCTCCATCCCGCAATTCGCCCGCGCCCTCACCGACCTGCTGAACCAGCTCGATCCGCAAGTCATCAAGTCGATCATCGACACCTTCTCCACAGGCCTCGCCGGCACCGAATCCGTGATTCCCCAACTGGCCCGATCCACCGACCTGCTCGCCGCCACCATGCTCAGCCGCACCCAGACCATCCGCGACCTGCTCGACGAACTCCAAAAACCCGCAACGGATCTGGACTGGGCCGGCGCCGCACTG
The DNA here is from genome assembly GCF_020361265.1 of Nocardia sp. JCM 34519.1. NCBI lineage: Bacteria > Bacillati > Actinomycetota > Actinomycetes > Mycobacteriales > Nocardiaceae > Nocardia > Nocardia sp. JCM 34519.1. Next base: position 9,956 of record NZ_JAIRBR010000039.1, on the reverse strand, counting down.
TCAGCGGCCTCCGGCCCCTGGGCCGGATTCGGGCCCAAAATCAGCGAAGGCGCCGCAGCGATCGGACGACTGGCCACCACCGGCCAGATCCCCGACGACTACCTCACCGGCACCGGACTCATCCCGTTCGCCGAACGTCTCACGCAATGGCTGCACCGAGCAGGCCCCGACCTACAGACCCTCGCCCCCGCACTACAACCCCTCCTCACCACCGCCACCGGCGTCGCAGGCCGCATCGACCTCAGCGCGCTCATCACCCAGGCACTGGCCACCACCAGCGACGACGGCGCGCTGCACCTGCAGATCACCATCAAATAACCGTGCCCGCCCACCCGATCGGAGCAGCCATGGACACCGAAACAGAACCCGACCGCCACGACGATTCCGCCACAACACCTGCCAAACCAGCGCCCGCGAAAACCCGCCACACCGCAACGATTTCGATCCCGGTCGCCACCCTGGGCTGGGGCGCGGGCTTCGCCCTACTCGTCATCGCGGTATGCGTACTGACCGGATTCCTCTGGGCCGCACGCACGGAACTGGCCGACCACGCCGCCGACGCGACCGCGGACCGGCACGCCGAACAGGCCGCCACCACCTACGCCGTCGGCGCGTCGACCATCGACTACCAAGACCTCAACGCCTGGCTGAGCCGACTCCAGGCCGGCACCACCCCGCAACTGGCCCAGAAATTCGCCAGCACCGCACCCAAACTGCACGACATCCTGGTACCCCTGAAATGGACCTCCACCGCAACACCGGTCACCGCCAAGGTGATATCCCGAACCAACGCCATCTACCAAGTCGACGTCTTCATAGACGTCAGCTCCACCAACGCCCAAAACCCCGACGGCGGCCGAACCACCGTGACCTACAACGTCACCATCGACAAAAACTCCGACTGGAAGATCACCGACGTCGGCGGACCCGACGGTCCACTCCCCATCAAATAACAATAATCGCCAGATGAGCCAGCGGCCGGGACCTCGCGATTCGATCTGCCCGAGATCGCTTGAACCACACCACATATCCCGGAGCGCCGTCATCAGGTCCAGCGCTTCATGTTCGATCTCAGCCGGGACTGTAAGAACAACGGTGTAACTCCGAATTAAGGAGTGGCACATGGATTCTGATGTGATGGCTGGCGAGCTGGCCGATACTGACGCGGTGGGCAGACCCAGGAAACCGAAGACGATGGCGGTCGACGCCGAGCTGGTGGGCCAGCTCGTGGCCCAGGCCCGCGCCAGCGGGCTGCAATTGACCGGCGAAGACGGATTGCTGGGGCAGCCGACCAAACTGGTGGTCGAGTCCGCGTTGGAGGGTGAGATCACCGACCACCTCGGCTATGACCACGGCGACCCGGCCGGTCGGGGAACACCGAACTCGCGCAACGGAACCCGGTCGAAAACGATCGTGACCGACGTCGGCCCGGTCGAGATCGACGTCCCGCGCGACCGCGATGCCAGCTTCGAACCACAGATCGTGCGCAAACGCCAGCGCCGCCTCAACGGTGTGGAGAACATGGTGCTGTCGCTGTCGGCCAAGGGCCTGACCCACGGCGAGATCTGCGCGCATCTGCGCGAGGTTTATGGCGCCGACATCTCCAAACAGACGATCTCAACGATCACCGACAAGGTGATGGACGGGATGGCCGAATGGCAGAACCGACCCCTGGACCCGGTCTATCCTGTGATCTTCCTCGATGCCATCCACGTGAAAATCCGCGACGGCAAGGTCGCCAACCGGCCGATCTACGTCGCGTTGGCGGTCACCGTCGAGGGCGGCCGCGAGATCCTCGGACTCTGGGCCGGGGATGGTGGCGAGGGCGCGAAGTTCTGGTTGCAGATCCTGACCGAGCTGAAAAACCGTGGCGTCGAGGATGTTTGCATGCTCGTCTGCGACGGGCTCAAGGGTTTGCCTCAGGCGATCGAGCAGACCTGGCCGGCTGCGGTGGTCCAGACCTGCATCGTTCATCTGTTGCGGGCGTCGTTCTCCTATGCCGGGCGCCAGGACTGGGCTGTGATCGCCAAGGCGTTGAAGCCGGTCTACACCGCGTCGACCGAGGCCGCGGCGTTGGAACGGCTCTACGAGTTCGCCGAGGTTTGGGGCACGAAATATCCTGCGATCGTTCGGCTTTGGGAGAACTCATGGGCTGAGTTCACACCGTTCCTGGCCTTCGACACCGAGATCCGGCGGGTCGTCTGCTCAACAAATGCGATCGAGTCGGTCAACGCCCGCATCCGCCGCGCGGTCCGCGCCCGCGGCCATTTCCCCAACGAGCAAGCCGCCCTGAAATGCGTCTACCTCGCGGTCATGGCCCTCGATCCCACCGGCGAGGGCCAGAAACGGTGGATCACCCGATGGAAAGCGGCGTTGAACGCCTACGACATCACCTTCGAAGGCCGACTCACCGCCCGACGGAGATAACCAATCAACCCGAGTTACACCGTTATCTGGACAGACCCGTCGAGCGGAAAAGGGCCAGCACACCGCTGGCACCTCGCCGCTCGGCCGAGCCTACCCGCCATCTTGTTGCCGATCGACTCGAATTATGCGGCGCGCGTTGGGGATTGGAAGGCGCCGAAGCGATCGGCACCCTCCGGGCACTCAACGACAACGGCGATCTACCCGACTACTGGGCCTACCATCTCGCCCGCGAACACCAGCGAATACACCCCGACGATCAACTCGCTGCTTGATCAAAGTCCTTCCAACGGAGCTACACCCATCGCCGATAAGGCGTACTTGGCGGTGTCCAAACGAACCCTGTTGCGGCGCAAATAGATCCCAACTGTGATACCCGAACGCACCGATCAGATCGCCGACCGCAAACGTAAAGGCCGTAGCGGCGGGCGCCCGCCGAACTTCGATACCGCGGCCTACAAATGCCGCAACGTGGTCGAACGGACATTCAACCGGGCCAAGCAATGGCGCGCGGTGGCGTGCGATAACCGGGCAGTCGGTAATCGGAAGACTGTGTATCTCTGAGTCATCCTGTCCTGGGGACGCCGCGGGGCGTGAAAATGGCATGACAAGCGCGCCCTCGAATTAGGGATGCCGGGTACGCACGAGGTTGATTCGTACCGATGCCTCTGAGTGACGGGTCGCGTACCTGCGATGATACGTCCGTCGCGACCTAGGCACGGTGTATTTTCTGGTCAGATTACAACTGCTTGGCTATCTGATGTGCTTATGGCTGGCAGATCGAGAACCTATTGGACATTTCTGTACAACCCGAGTCACAGTTATGCTGGCGTTAGATCGCGGTGGTGGAATCATTTATCGCCGCAACAGGAGGCATTGTCGATGAGCAGGTGTTTCGGATTGTAGGCTGGCGCTACGCTCGATAAATTACAGACGCGTCCCAGTTGGGCATTATGCACTCAGGGATGCCGGCCGCAGTACAAGACTGGAGATCCGCGCGTTGTGAATGCCCAATTTTATCAGTTTAAACGCTCCTGCTGGTGTTCTATGAAGCTTGCCTTCGGTCGGCTTTTGGTGAAAGGTAAACAATGACGGCTGCAACAGTCAGCACTGGACATGACCGTACTGGATTGTTGCCACGTGTTGTCGGTCTGGACGCAGCCCGCGGCGTAGCGATACTCGGTATGTTTGCAGTGCATGTCGGGCCACAACGCGGACAGTCCGGTTCACAATGGTTGGATGTCTTCTCGGGGCGATCCGCAGCCCTGTTTGCTGTCCTTGCGGGCGTTTCGCTAGCCTTGCTCTCGGGTGGTGAGCAGGTGCCAGTCGGAGTTTCGGCACGGCAAACGCTGGTACGGATCGCAGGGCGAGCGGTGCTTATCGCTGCGATTGGTCTGGCACTGACGGAACTGCACACTTCAGTATCGGTAATACTAGTCTATTACGGCATCTACTTCTTATTGGCGCTACCTCTACTGTGGTTGAGTTTACGTAGCTTGGCTACCCTGACTCTGACGTGGGCGATCGGCGGGCCCATTCTTTCATTCCTGATTCGTGCGCACATTCACCAGACCACATTCGGTGGTAGCCCGACCTTCTCGATGTTCGGTTCCTTTGCCGGGTTGCGTGAGTTGGGTGTGATGCTAGTGCTGACAGGTGCCTACCCAGCGCTTACCTGGATGCCATTTTTATTGGCAGGCCTCACCGTGGGGAGGCTTGGGATCCGGTCGGTGCGTCCGCGTGTGGTGATCGGCGTCGGTTTGGTCTCGGCCGGTGTTGGATATGGGGGATCGTGGGTTGCGCAGCATCCCTTCGGCGGGAGGCAGCATCTGATCGACACGGTCAGTGCCGCGTTGGGCACGGTGGAGCCGGGTCTCAGACCCGAGGACATCCTCGATGCAAGTGCGTTCGGGACCGTCGGCACCAACAGCTGGTGGTGGCTGACAGTGGCCACACCACATTCCGGCACTGCGTTTGAAGTGCTGGGCGCAACTGGCGTGGCGCTGATGGTCATCGGTGCGCTACTCGCCGCACAGCGTCCGTTACGGATCGCAATGCATCCATTGAGCTGCGCGGGATCATGTTCGCTGAGCTTGTACATCCTGCAAATGATCGGACTTCACATACTGATGCCGGTATCGTACGGTGCCACCGCGATATCCGTTGGGGTTCTGCATCGTCCATCGTGGGCACTTCTGTCGGTGTTCGTGCTCAGCTCGCTGATACTGGCAACCTTATGGCGAAGTTTCTTCCGTCGTGGACCGGCAGAATGGTTGCTCCACGAGATAACGATCCGACTCGCGATCGCAGCGAACAAGGGTTGGGTTCGCCAACGGAGAAACCTCATCAATGCACCTACCGAAGGTGAGAATTAAAAATCGGTCATCCGGTTTTGTAGTAAATGGTAATTATAGGAAATCCTACTTTGTAGGCGCTTAATACGGCGCCGCACATGGCCGATTTCGCCTTCATCAGTTTCTTGAAGCAGTGAGCGCGGCCCGCAGTCTCAGGAAGCCCAGGTAATGAATTCCTTTGCGGTCATAGCGGATATTGAGCCGGTGGTAGCTGGTCAGCCACGACACGGCGCGCTCGATCACCCACCTGCGACGGCCGAGATGCTCGGTGGACTCGATATCTTTGCGGACGATGCGGACGGCGATACCGCGTCGGCGCACCCACTGCCGCAGTTCGGATTGGTCGTAGTCTTTTCCGCGTGCAGCTTGGCCGGTTTGCGCGACGCGGTCCGCGTCGCGATCGTACCGCTGGGAGTCATGGACATCGGCGGCCGAAATCGCTATGGCCACAGGGATTCCCGTGCGATCGGACAGCACGTGCAGCTTCGAGCCGGGCTTGCCGCGATCGGTCGGGTTGGGACCGGTCAAGATCGCCCCTTTTTCGCTCGGCCCGATCCCGCGTCGACTACCGCCCGCGACCAGTCGATCAAGCCCGGCTGCTCAACTCGTCCAGTACCGCGCGGTGCAGCCGCCGCCACACCCCGGCTTCGGTCGCGGCTGCGAACCGGCGATTCGCAGCCGGGACCGTCACGCCGAACGACGGCGGCAGCAGCATCCGCCTTAGTTGGTGAGCGCTTTGCGTTCGATGCTCTTCGCGAACAGCGGCGTCTCACGCCGGTTATGGTCGCCGGACGCGGTTTGCCGAGCCGCAGCTGCTTGCTCGAAGCTGATCCCTTGGGTGGCGATGAATTCCATGAATTCCGACGTGGCCAGCGCGCGCACGCTGTTGCGGTACTCGCAGCTGTGGGGGTCGATCGGCGTCACACTCAACGTCCACGTGACCTCGACCGTGCTGCGGCCCTGCGGGGTGAACACGTCCGACAGCGACACCATCCTGCATAGATGCTTGTCTGTGACCTCGCCGACGTAGTGCTGGATCATCAGACCGGAGCCGATCTGTTCGACGTTGATGGACATCGGTCGCCCATCGTCGGTCGTAGTGTAGCCGGCGGCGATGTGATCCGGCGGCGCGCAGCGCTGATACTCGGCTTCGGGCAGATTCAGAAGCCATTCGGCGATGTCCACCTGCTCGATCGGTGCATTAATAACTGCGGTGCATTCCGACTCCGAGAGCACCTTGTCCGCCAGTACAACCTGACTCGGCATACGAACTCCCTCAAGATGCGGCCATGTGCAATTCATCAGCTATCAGTATGTGCGGTCTCATATGATTAGTCCAATAGGTTCCAGATCTGGGACCGATAAGCAAAACAGATCGGAGGCGCAGTGTCGACCACGCCGTAAACGGCGACCAGCACAATTCCCGCCCAGCGCCTCGACACATTGGTGATATCCCTTATCCTCATTTTCCGGCCACCAAGACTTCTCATTTCTCCTGGTAGACGGCATTTATTGGGAGCAGACGGGAATTAAGCAACTTCACAGCATTTGCTGAGAATTAGCTGTCGCTTGTAAGGTCGCGGTCGGTCGGTTAATCCGACCAACTCAACAACAGGAAGGGCTCGTGATGCGAGTTTCTGTTTCGATTGCTATGACCGCCGCTATTCCTCTGGTCGTGCTGGCAAGCGCGCCGGTGAATGCCGCCCCGGTGCCCCCGGTTGTAACGCCGATGGCAATGGCGTCGGACACGGTGGCATTAGCGCCAGGTAGGCCGGATTTCAGGCCGGGAACCGATGGGACGCTGAGCACGGCATACATCCCTCCGGAGAATAACGCGCTGGTGCAGCAGCGCCGTGGTGAGCTGGCACAAGCCTGGACGGACGAGGGCACGGCCAAAGGCCGGGTCGAGGGCGGTCGGGAAGGCGCCATCGCGGGCGCCGCCGATGGCGGTCTGATCGGTGCCGGTGTCGGTGGCGCGGTGGGGGCCTTCGCTGGCCCGATCATCCTAGGTGTCACCTTCGCCACCATCGGCACCGGAGTCGGTATGGGGCTGGGATGTCTCATCGGTCTCCCCGCGGTACTGGTGGGCTGCCCGATCGGCGCGGTGATCGGCGGCACCGCCGGCGCCGTGATCGGCGGCGTGACCGGCGCCGTTCTGGGTTCGGTCGTCGGCCCACTCGCTGGTGCCGGAATCGGCACCGGAATCGGCGCACTGGCCGGTGGCGTGATCGGCGGCCCGGTTGGCGCCCTCGAGGGTGGGATGGCCGGCGGTGACACCGCCGCCGCCGAAGCCCGCACCGAATGGGCCGCCCAGAACCTGCGCGACCTGGAATCGTGGGCCTACGACACCGCTCCCCGCCAACACACGGCCGCCTCTCTCACCGACACCACCCCCACGCCCGCCGCCACGATCGCCAACACTGCCAGCGACGCGCTGTCCCCGGTTGCGGCACCGGTGCTGCCTCAGATCGACCAGGCCATCAACCAGGCCGCCGATACCCTACACAACCTGGGAATCCTCAACTGACAACTGGCAAACACAGAACAAACGTGAGATATCGGCGTATCGCTCCGAAGGAGGCAATGGTCGCTGCACGAGAAGTAACCTGCTGAAGTTATTCTCACTCGACAGTGGCCATTGCGTCCTCATCCACACCAGGCCTGACCGGTAATTCGCTCGCAAAACTGTACGAGTATCTGTCCGAATTATCCAAAGGAGACCACGAGGCCGATAGACCACCCGTGTTGGATCTATAGGAGAGGGATTGATCGCGACTCTGATGTATTCCACGAGTTTCCCAAGTATTCATCTGACCGGTTCCTGGTAATGGGAATCCCGAGGCACCTCCACTCGCGTATCAAGGTCACCGAGGAACCTAGTGTCGATATCCGTAACGATCACCCGTCCACCGGCACAGTGCTCCCCCAGCCACCACGCGACCGATCCCGCACCGCCACCGAGCTCCAGGCAACGCCAATCGGGGCGCACCCCGATATGTTCCAGCAATGCAAAAGAATTCGGGTCCGCCATGGCTTCCAACGACCGCAGCCGATCCAGCTCGGTGTTGCGCTCGTGGGCGAGCCATTGGGCATACCCCGGCACCGCCGACGCAGTCCGGGAGGCCGAATCCCATCCCAGTTCACTCGAGTCACTCATCGAAAACACCCACATTTAGACGGTGTCTCATGTCGCTGATTTCGGTGCTGCCTTCGCGAGTTTCTTGTAGCCGGTCAGTGTCGCGGGGAGGGTGAGAAAGGCCAGGAAGTGGGTGGCTTTGCGGTCGTATCGGAGGTTGAGTCGGTGGTAGCCGGTCAGCCAGGAGGTAGTGGCCCGTCCCCCCCGTGAATGAGACCACTCGGTATTAGAGTCCTGTTGGCCCTGGTGAGGGCTGGAAGGGACGATGGGGATCATGGCTGGACGCAAGCGGCATTCCGCGGAGGAGATCGTGCGGAAGCTGCGCCGCGCCGACGAGTTGACGGCGGCGGGCAAGACCGGCGAGGAGATCGCTGCGGAGCTGGGGGTTTCGGCGGCGACGCTGTACAACTGGCGGCGCCAGTACGGCGGTGTGGACACCGACGCCGCCAAAGGAGCTCAAGGAGCTGCGGGAGCAGAACGCCAGGTTGAAGCGGCTGCTGACGGACGCGGAGCTGGAGAAGGACGCGTTGCGGGAGATCGCGAAGGGAAAATTCTGAGCCCGGCCGCCAAGCGTCGCGCCACCGACATGCTCCGTGAGGTCAGGGGCCTCTCGGAACGGTTCGCGTGCAAGGTTGTTGGGCTGTCTCGTTCCACGTATCGGCGGCAGCCGGCCACGCAGACTCCGGCCGATCCGGATGCCGGTTTGCGGGCCTGGCTGCGGTCCTACGCCACGAAACATCAAGGGCACGGGTTCCGGCGTGCTTGGGCAGCGCTGCGGTTCGACGAGGGCTCGGGCGTGAACAAGAAGAAGGTGCATCGACTCTGGCGCGAGGAAGGGTTGCAGGTGCGTGCCCACTCGCCGCGCAAGTGTGCCGGGTGCTCATCGGTCCCGACGATCGAGGCCGACGCCCCGAAGGTGGTGTGGGCGTTGGACTTTCAGTTCGATTCCACCACCGACGGGCGGGCGGTGAAGATCGCGTCGATGATCGACGAGCACACCCGCGAATCCCTGCTGCACGTGGTGGAGCGCTCGATCACCGCCGAGAAGCTCGTAGCCGAGTTGGAGAAGGTGTTCACCGCTCGTGGCGGGCCACCACGGGTGCTGCGCATGGACAACGGCCCGGAGATGATTTCTCGTGCGCTGCAACAGTTTTGCGCTGATCGGGTGGGGATCGTCTACATCCCGCCGGGCACGCCGTGGAACAACGGCTTCGTCGAATCGTTCAACCGGCGGCTACGCGCGGAATGCCTCAACCGCAACCACTGGACGAGTCTGCTCGAAGCCCGCGTGGTCATCGGCGATTTCAAGGACGAACATAGTCGGCGGCATCGGCATTCGGCGCTGGGCTATCTGACCCCGGCCGAGTACGCTGCCCGCTGCGGCCACACCCACCACCCGATGGCCTGCAGCATCAACTGAAACTGGAACGAAAACAACCCGGACTCAAAGCCGGGTGGTCCCGTTATCGAGGACCGGTCACCTTGGTTACAGGACTCCGGCCGAGTGTGTTGCGTTGACAGGTTGAATCTAAGGACGCCAGTTTCAGGATTTCGTTGGCCTGCTTGAGATCTCGGTTCTCTTTCCGCAGCCGCGCCAGCTCCTCACGCTCGGCCGAGGACAGACCCGGCGAGGTCTGCGTGCCCGGCCAGGAACCCTGTGCGAGGGCCCTTTTGACCCATACCCGCGATGTCTCGTAATGCACATCGACCATCGGGCCGATCGCCTTGGCGGCGGCATACGGGGACTCGTATTCATCGAGGTGCTCCAAGACCAGACGAACAGCCTTCTCACGAACCTCGGGCGGGTAACGCTTCGACATAATGGTGACCATCTTCCTCAAAGAAGGAAGCGGCCCCAAATCCGTGACGGTTCAATCGACACTCCGTTCAGAGCGATTCTGGCAGCGTGATGCCTAGCTCATCGGCTTCCTCCTGAGCATCCGGTTCCAGAATCCAGGTAATCGTTGTCGACGGCGGGTGAAAACTGACCCCTGCGTGGCATCTGAATTTTGACCCCTTGTCCGGTTGATCCTGGTTCGAAC
>NZ_JAIRBR010000038.1:0-34256 GCF_020361265.1 Nocardia sp. JCM 34519.1 | reverse complement strand
TCCGTGGTTTCCGGATCGAGCTGGGGGAGATCGATGCGGTGTTGGCCGCGCACGAGACCGTGGATTTCGCGGTGACCGTCGGACACGAGCTCGACAGTGGCAGCACAATTCTCGTCTCCTACGTGCACGCCGCCCGCGGAATGGTCGCCGACGCCGCGGAATTGGCGGCGGTGGCCGAGCGCACCCTGCCCGCGCATATGGTGCCGACCGTCATCATGGTGCTCGACGAGATCCCGCTCACCCCGGTCGGGAAGCTGGATCGAGCCGCGCTACCGGTGCCTCGGCTGCGCACCAAGACATTTCGCGCCCCGGTCGGCCCGCTGGAGGAGTTGGTCGCCGACAGCTTCGCCGAACTGCTCGGGCCGGGTGCGCCGGTCGGAGCCGATGACGACTTCTTCGAACTCGGCGGCAATTCGCTGATCGCCACCCAGGTGGCGGCCCGGCTCGGCGCCGCCGTCGGGGCGCGGGTGCCCGCCCGGCTGATCTTCGAAACGCCGACCGTCGCCGGGCTGGCCGAGCGGCTCGAACCGCTGAAGGGCACCGGCGGGCGGCTCGCGCTGGCGCCGATGGAACGGCCCGAGCGCATCCCACTCTCGCTGGCACAGCAGCGGATGTGGTTCCTCAACCAGTTCGACACCGCCTCGGCCGCCAACAACATTCCATTCGCCGTTCGCCTGTCCGGTGCGCTGGATGTGGCGGCGCTGCAAGCGGCGGTCGCCGATGTGATCGAGCGCCACGAGACTTTGCGTACGGTCTACCCGGCCGTCGACGGCACCGGCTACCAGGTGATTCTGCCCGCCGCGCAGGCCGTTCCGGATATCGCGCCCAAACCCGTTGCCGAGCACGAACTTCCGGAGTGGCTGCACGGGTTGGTGCGGGCCGGCTTCGACGTCTCCGCGGAGGTGCCGCTGCGCATCGCGCTCGCCGAACTCGGACCTGCCGATCACGTGATCGTCGTCGTGGTGCACCACATCGCGGCCGACGGCGCGTCGGTCGCGCCGTTCGTCCGTGACCTGTTGCGCGCGTTCCTGTCCCGGCGCAACGGCGCGAAGCCCGCGTGGGCGCCGCTGCCGGTGCAGTACGCGGACTATGCGCTATGGCAGCGCGAGGCGCTCGGCGACGAAGAAGATCCGGATTCGCCTGCCGCCGCGCAGATCGGTTACTGGCGTGCGGCATTGGACGGCATTCCGGACCGGCTCGACCTGCCCGCGGACCGGCCGCGGCCTGCCGTCGCCTCCGGGCGCGGCGGGGTATTCGGCTTCGAATTCGACGCCGAGATCACCGCGCGCGTACGGATGCTCGCCCAGCGCACCGGCGCCACCGAATTCATGGTGGTGCACGGCGCTTTCGCGGCACTGCTGGCCCGGCTGTCGGGTACCACCGACATCACGATCGGCACGCCGGTGGCCGGTCGTGGTGAGGCCGAGCTGGACGATCTGATCGGTATGTTCGTCAATACGCTTGTGCTGCGCTCGCGCATCGACCCCGGCGCCTCGTTCGAGCAGTTGCTCGCGGAAACCAAAGCGACCGATTTGGCGGCGTTTTCGCATGCGGAGTTGCCGTTCGAGCGGTTGGTCGAGGTGTTGGATCCGGTGCGTTCGCAGGCGCATCATCCGTTGTTTCAGGTGGCGTTGTTTTTCCAGAATATGGATAAGCCGACCTTGGCGTTGCCTGGTTTGTCGGCCGAGGCTGTCGAATTCGATGGTGCGGTGGCCAAATTCGACCTGCAGCTCACCGTGGTGCCGCGCGCCGAGGACGGCTGGTCGGCCCAGTTCACCTACGCGAGCGACCTGTTCGACGAGCCGACCATCGCCGGGTTCGCCAGGCGGCTGGTGCGACTGCTGTCGGCCATCACGGCGGAGCCGGACCGGGTCGTCGGCGATATCGACCTGCTGACCCCGGGGGAGCGGGAACGGGTTCTGCTGTCCTGGAACGACACCGATCATCCGGTGCCCGCGGAACTGCTGCTGGACGGCTATCGCCGGGCGGTCGCGGCGCATCCGCACGCGGCCGCGATCTCCTACGAGGGCGTTGAGCTGACGTACGGTCAGTTCGATGAGCGGGTGAATCGGCTTGCCCGGTTGTTGATTTCGCAGGGCGTTGGTGCGGAATCGTTGGTGGGGCTCGCGGTTCGGCGCTCGTTGGATCTTGTTGTCGGTATGTATGCGATCCTCACGGCCGGTGGTGCGTATGTGCCGTTGGATCCGGATCATCCGGCCGAGCGCATCGCCCACATCCTCGACACCGCCCAACCGGCTTGCGTGGTAACCACTTCCGCCGATGTACACGCGGTGGCGGGTGCGCGTGCCGTGCTGGCTATCGACACCATCGACCTGTCCGGATTCGACGGCACGCCGGTGCGCGAGAACGAACTGCTGCGTCCGGTGCGGGCCGGGCATCCGGCCTATGTGATCTTCACGTCGGGCTCGACGGGTAAGCCCAAGGGCGTCGCGGTTTCGCATGCCGCCATCAACAATCAAATCAGCTGGATGCTGGCGGAATATCCGCTCGGCAGCTCCGATGTGTACCTGCAGAAGACCGCGACGACGTTCGACGTGTCGCTGTGGGGTTATTTCATGCCGCTGCGGGTCGGCGCGAAACTCGTCGTGGCCACTCACGATGGTCATCGCGATCCGATGTATGTCGCGGACATGATTGTGGCACAGCAGGTTACGGTCACCGACTTCGTGCCGTCGATGTTGACCGTTTTCGCGGCGCACACGCGGCCGGGTTCGATTCCGACGCTGCGGGACATATTCGTCATCGGTGAGGCGCTGCCGCCGGAAACCGTCACGGCGTTGCGCGCGGTATCCGATGCGGCGGTGCACAACCTGTACGGGCCGACGGAGGCCGCCGTTTCGGTGACCTATTGGCCCGTCGGCGCGGCGGACGACCGGTCGGTGCCGATCGGACTGCCGCAGTGGAATACCCAGGTGTACGTGCTGGATTCGCGGCTGCGTCCGGTGCCGGCCGGGGTGCCGGGTGAGCTCTACCTGGCCGGTCACCAACTGGCGCGCGGATATGTGCGGCGGCCCGACCTGACCTCGGATCGGTTCGTGGCCAACCCCTTCGGCTACGGCGAGCGCATGTACCGCACCGGCGATCTGGTGGTCTGGCGGGAAAATATTGCGGGCGCCGGTGTGCTCGACTACCTGGGCCGCACCGATTTCCAGGTGAAGTTCCGCGGTCAGCGCATCGAACTCGGTGAGATCGAGATCGCGCTGCTGGCACAGCCTTCGGTGAGTCAGGCCGTCGCGGTGGTGGCGCCGTCGGCCCTCGGCGATCAGCTCGTCGCCTACGCGGTGCCCACGCCGGGCGAGCGGATCGACCCGCCACGGCTGCTGGCGGCCGTGGCGGAAACCCTGCCCGCATATATGGTTCCGGCGGCCGTTGTGGCGCTGGACGCCTTTCCGCTCAACGCGAGTGGCAAGCTCGACCGCCGGGCGCTGCCCACACCGGCATTCACCGCCAAGGCATTCCGTGCGCCGTCGACACCGGTGGAGGAGATCGTCGCCGAGATTTTCGGTGACGTGCTCGGGCTGCGCCGGGTCGGCGCGGACGACGATTTCTTCGCACTCGGCGGCAACTCACTGGTCGCCACCCGGGTGGTCGCGCGGCTGGGCGCGGCCGTCGAGGCGCGCGTTCCCGTCCGCACGCTGTTCGAATCCCCGACCGTCGGCGCGCTTGCCGCCGCGATCGAATCGCGGACGCACGGCGAACGCGGTGTGCGCCTGGGTGATATCGCCCGGCCCGAGCGCCTGCCGCTCTCGCTGGCGCAGCGGCGGATGTGGTTCCTCAACCGGTTCGATCAGGCCGAAGACGGTGCGGCGGCGGCCGGTTCGGCCGCGTACAATCTGCCGTTCGCGCTGCGATTGACCGGTGCGCTCGATGTCGCCGCGCTGGCGGCCGCGCTCGACGACGTGGTGGCGCGGCACGAGATCCTGCGCACCGTCTATCCCGAAACCGTCGACGGCCCAATGCAAGTGGTGCTCTCGGCGGGCCAGACCGCACTTGCGGTTACCCCGCGCCGAGTTCGGGCGGACGAGGTGGCCGGTGCGGTCTACCAGTTGGCGGCCACACCGTTCGACGTCACGGTCGAGGTGCCGATCCGGGTGCGGCTGTTCGAAATCGCCGACACCGTACCGGCGGAATACGTGCTCGCGGTAGTCGTGCATCACATATCCGCCGACGCGTCGTCGGTGGCTCCGCTGGTGCGTGATGTGATGGTGGCGTATGCGGCGCGGACGGCGGGTGAGGTGCCGTCGTGGGCTCCGTTGCCGGTGCAGTACGCGGATTACGCGCTGTGGCAGCGTGCTGTGCTCGGCGACGAATCGGATCCGGAGTCCGTTGCCGCGCAACAGATCACATTCTGGCGTGCGCAGCTGGCCGAGCTACCTGAGCTGTTGGAGCTGCCGACCGATCGGCCGCGGCCCGCGGTGGCCACGTTGTCGGGTGCGCGGGTGGATGTGTCGATTGATGCGCAAACCCATTCCGGGTTGGTGGATTTGGCGCGTGCGCATGGTGCGACGCTGTTCATGGTTGTGCACACCGCGCTCGCGGTGCTACTGGCCCGTCTCTCCGGCACAACGGATATCGCCATCGGCACTCCGGTGGCTGGTCGTGGCGAGCGTGAACTCGACGATTTGATCGGCATGTTCGTCAATACGGTGGTGTTCCGCACCCGGTACGACGGCGGCGAATCATTCGGTGAACTGCTGGGTAGGCAGCGGGAGATCGATCTTCAGGCGTTCGCGCATGCGGATATTCCGTTCGAGCGTCTGGTGGAGGTGTTGAATCCGCGTAGGTCGACGGCGCATCATCCGCTGTTCCAGGTGGGTCTCTCGTTCCAGAATCTGGCCCGCACCGCACTGGAACTGCCAGGGCTCACGATCGCGGGAGTCGATGCGGATCTGGATGTTTCGCAGTTCGATCTGCACCTCGTCGTTGCCGACGGCTACGACGAGGCCGGGCGGCCGACCGGTATCGGCGGCTTCTTCACTTATGCGACAGATCTTTTCGACGCGCGGACGGTGCGTGGCTTCGCCGACCGGCTGTCCCGCGTCCTGGCCGCGGTCGTCGCCGACGCGACACGGCCGGTCGGCGATATCGAGCTACTGACCGCGGGTGAACGCACCGAGGTGCTCGCGACATGGAACGCCACCGCACACGCCGTCGACGGCACCGCGACGTTGGCGACCTTGCTCGACCGGACCGTCGCGGCGCATCCCGAGTCGATCGCCTTGGTCGCTGACGCAGCCGATGGTGCGCCCCACCACCCCTCATCGACGCTCACTTATGCCGAGCTGGACCGACGGGTGAATCGCCTGGCCCGCCACCTGATTTCGCTCGGCGTCGGCCCGGAGACGCGGGTCGCGCTCGCGCTGCGCCGGTCCGTCGACCTCGTCGTCGCGATGTACGCGGTGACCAAGGCCGGTGGCGCGTATGTTCCGGTCGATCCCGATCAGGCTCCCGAACGCACGGCGTACATTCTCGCGACGGCCCGGCCTGTCCGCGTGCTGACCGATACCACCCTTAACTCCGAAGACGATTCGCGCGTCGTGCGGTTGGACCAACTCGATCTGCGCACCGTCGACAGCGGCCCGATCACCGACGCGGAACGCACCCGACCGTTGACCGCCGACCATCTCGCATACCTCATCTTCACCTCCGGCTCCACCGGCAAACCCAAGGGCGTCGCGGTGACGCATCGCGCCATCGTCAATCAATTGCTGTGGAAGACCGCGGTATTCGGCCTGGGCACCGATGATGCGGTGTTGCTCAAGACGGCCGCCACCTTCGATCTTTCGGTGTGGGAGTTCTGGTCCACGGCGGTTTCCGGCGGTCGCACCGTCATCGCCGCGCCCGACGGGCAGCGCGATCCGGCGTATCTCGCTGAGCTGATGGCGCGCGAGGCCGTCACCATCCTGCACGCGGTGCCGTCGCTACTCGACGCGCTACTCGTGCATGCCCCGAATCCGGATGCGCCACATCCGGATTCGGCCCTGCGACGGGTGCTGGCCATCGGTGAGGCGCTGCCCGCGGCGCTGGCCGCGCGGTTCCGTGCGGCACATCCCGAGGTGGAGCTGTTCAACCTGTACGGCCCGACCGAGGCGGCGGTCTCGATCACCGCGCATCGGGTGACCGATGCCGACGAGTCGTCGGTGCCGATCGGTGCGCCGGAGTGGAACGGCAGAGCATACGTGCTCGACGCGCGACTGCGGCCGGTTCCGGTGGGCGTTTCGGGCGAGTTGTATTTGGCCGGAGCACAATTGGCCCGCGGCTACTTCGATCGCCCCGAGCTGACCGCGGAGCGATTCGTGGCCGACCCGTTCGACGCGGGTTCGCGCATGTATCGCACCGGAGATCTGGTCGCGTGGAAAGCCAACGGCGAGTTGGACTATCGCGGACGCACCGATTTCCAGGTGAAGATCCGGGGTTTCCGTATCGAATTGGGTGAGATCGAGGCGGCGCTGCTATCGCGCCCCGAGATCGGCCAGGCCGCGGTGTTGGCGAAATCCGATACGCGCACCGGTGATCGGCTCGTCGCGTATGTGGTGCCCACCGGCATCCTCGATATCAACGCCATGAAGGCGGAATTGTCGGCGGTGCTGCCGTCGTACATGGTGCCCTCGACGTTCGTGACCATGGCCGCGCTGCCGTTGAACGTGCACGGCAAGCTGGACCGAAAGGCATTGCCGGAACCGGAGTTCGAGGCCGCGGCGTTCCGCGCGCCGTCGACGCCGATCGAAGAGATCGTCGCGAGCGTCTTCCGCGACGTGCTCGGCGGCGAACGGGTCGGCGCTGACGACGATTTCTTCGCACTCGGCGGGAATTCGCTGCTGGCCACCCAGGTCGCGGCCCGCATCGGGGCCGCCCTCGATACCCGGGTGCCGGTCCGCACGCTGTTCGAGGCGCCGACCGTCGCGGCCCTGGCCGTCAAGGTCGAACACACCGCCGCCGACCACCGCCGTATTCCGCTCACCCCACAGCCGCGCCCCGACGATATCCCGCTGTCCTTCGCCCAGCGCCGCATGTGGTTCCTGAACCAATTCGACACCACCGCAGCGGTTTACAACATTCCGGTGGCCATCCGCCTATCCGGCGAGCTGGATACCGTGGCCCTGCGGCAGGCCGTCGCCGATCTGGTCGCCCGTCACGAAATATTGCGCACCGTCTACCCGGAAACCCCGAACGGCCCTGTGCAGCGCATCCTTTCGCCGCACGAGGTGACGATCGATCTGGCGCCGGTCCAGATCGGTGAGGAGCGGGTCGCGCACGAGGTGGGCCGCGTCGTCGCGGCGGGCTTCGACGTCACCGCCGATGTACCCTTCCGCGCCAGGCTTTTCCAGCTCGCGGGCAGTGAGTACGTGCTCGCCTTCGTCGCACACCACATCAGTGCCGACGGCTGGTCGATGGGTCCGCTCACCCGCGATGTGATGCTGGCGTACGCGGCGCGCACGGGCGGCGCGGCACCCACCTGGGCGCCGTTGCCGGTGCAGTACGCCGACTACGCGCTCTGGCAGCGCGCGGTCCTCGGCGCCGATGACGACCCGGAATCCCTTGCCGGACAACAGCTCGACTACTGGCGGCGCGAGCTCGCCGAACTGCCGGACGAACTCGGCCTGCCGCTGGACCGCCCACGGCCGGTCGCGCAGAGTTTCGCGGGCGGTCGCTCGGATTTCACGGTGGACGCCGAGGTGCACGCCGCGCTGAACCGGTTGGCTCGCACCAACAATGCGACGCTGTTCATGGTGGTGCATACCGCGCTCGCGGTCTTCCTGGCCAGGATGTCCGGGTCCGAGGACATCGCGATCGGTGCGCCGATCGCGGGCCGCGGTGAGCGCGAACTCGACGAGCTGATCGGCATGTTCGTCAACACCCTGGTGTTGCGCACCGCCGTCGCACCCGGGCGCGGGTTCACCGAATTGCTCGCCGCGAACCGGGAAACCGATCTGCGCGCCTTCGCCAATGCCGACATCCCGTTCGAGCGGTTGGTGGAGGTGCTCGCGCCGGAACGCTCCACCGGCAGGCATCCGCTGTTCCAGGTCGCGCTGTCCTTCGAGAACCTCGCCGCGACGAGTTTCGAACTGCCGGGCCTGAGCTTCACCGCACTCGGCTCCGCGCCGGACACCGCCAAGTTCGATCTGCTGCTGACCATCAGGGAGCAGCGCACCGAAACCGGTGCCGAGGCCGGTCTCGCGGCCGAATTCACCTACGCCCGAGACCTTTTCGACGAGGCGACGGTCGCCGAATTCGGCCGCCGGTTCCGGCGCCTGCTCGCGGCCGTCGCGGCCGGCCCGGATAGCGCGGTCGGCGATTTGGAGCTGCTCGACGATTCCGAACGCGCCGATCTGACCTCGCGCACCGGCGGTCCGGCGGTGCCGCCGCGCACCCTGCCCGAGCTGATGGCGGCCGCCGCGGTGATGAATCCGGATGGGCCCGCGCTGATCGTCAACGGCCGCGCCTTCAGCTACGCCGAACTGGACGCCGCCTCTTCGCAATTGGCGCGCGCTCTGATCGATCGCGGTGCGGGGCCCGATGTGCTCGTCGCCATCGCGCTGCGGCGCTCGATCGAATCGGCGCTCGCGCTGTGGGCGGTTGTGAAGACCGGAGCGGCCTTCCTGCCGATCGATCCGACCTATCCGGCGGACCGCATCTCCCATATGATCACCGATTCCGGTGTGGCACTTGGCGTTACCACGGCCGCCGACATCCTCGACCTGCCCGAGCTGAGCGATGGCGGCTGGGTGGCGCTCGACGACCGAGATTTCACCGTCGAGGTGGCCACCCGCTCGGATCATCCGATCACGCTCGGCGATCGGCGCGGCCCGATCCGGCCCGCCAACGCCGCATACGTCATCTACACCTCGGGTTCCACCGGACTGCCCAAGGGCGTTGTCGTCACCCACGCCGGACTCGCCAACTTCAGCGCCGAGCAGGTCGAGCGCTACGGCGTCGACAGCACCACGCGCGCACTGGCGTTCGCCTCGCCATCATTCGACGCGTCGGTGCTCGAACTGCTGCTCGCCCTCGGTGCGGGCGGCGCGCTGGTGCTCGCACCGCCGGGCACCCTGGGCGGCGACCAACTGACCGAGCTGATCCGGCGTGACCGGGTCACGCACGCCTTCCTGACCCCCTCGGTGCTCGCCTCGCTGGAGCCGGCTGCGCTGTCGGGCATGCGGGTGATCGTGGCGGGCGGCGAGGCCGTCCCCGCGGATCTGGTCGCCAAGTGGGCCGACGGCGGAGATCGCCGCTTCCACAACGGTTACGGGCCCACCGAGACCACCATCATGACGAATATCAGCGATCCGCTGCGCGCCGACGCCCCGCCGACCATCGGCGGCCCGATTCGCGGCATGCGCTCGCTGGTGCTGGACCGCAGGCTGCATCCGGTGCCGGAGGGTGTAGCGGGTGAGTTATACGTGGGCGGAATCCAGCTGGCCCGTGGCTATCTGGAGCGGCGGGCGTTGACGGCCGCCCGTTTCGTCGCCGATCCGTACGGCCCGCCGGGGGAGCGGCTGTACCGCACCGGCGATGTGGTCCGCTGGCGCGGCGGCACGCTGGAATACCTGGGCCGCAACGACTTCCAGGTTAAGGTGCGCGGTTTCCGGATCGAGCTCGGCGAGATCGACGCCGCGCTCACCGCGCAGCGGGGCGTCGATTTCGCGGTCACCGTCGGCCGCGAATCCGCCGCCGGCACAACGATGCTGGTGTCCTACGTGCGCCCGGCCAAGGGCCGGTCGCTCGATACCGCGCTGCTCACCGCCGAATTGGGGCGGACACTGCCGGAATACATGGTGCCGTCGGCCATCGTCGTACTCGACGAGATCCCGCTGACCCCGGTCGGCAAGCTGGACCGGCGGGCGTTACCGCGGCCGGAACTCGCGCCGCGCGCCTACCGCGCCCCGCAGACCAAGGCCGAACAGGTCATCGCCGCGGTGATCGGCGAGGTGCTCGGGCGGGACCGGGTCGGCCTCGACGACGATTTCTTCGCACTCGGCGGCGACAGCATCGTCTCCATCCAGGTGGTCTCCCGCTGCCGCACACGCGGTGTAACCCTCTCGCCCCGGCACGTTTTCGAGCTGCGCACGGTCGGCGCGCTGGCCAAGGCGGCGACCATGGCCGGTTTGCCGGACGAGGCGGGCGAACTGCCGCTCACCCCGACCATCGCCCGGCTGCTGGACGCGGGCCACCGGGTCGAGGTGCGGGCCATCGCGCTCGACGTGCCGGACAACTGCCCGGCCGACGCGGTCTCCGCCATGGTCGACAGTCTGCTCGAGCAGCATCCGCTGCTCTGGGTGCGGCTGGAAGACGATGCGCTGCTGCGGATCCCGCCGCTGGCCGAGCGCGACGGCGAGCACTTCGGCAGGCTGGATCCGGAGCGCGGCGAGACCGCGCTGCCCATCGACGACGTGGTGCTTGCGGCGGCCGACGCGCTGGATCCCGCGGCGGGCCGCAATATCCACTTCGTGCTCACCACCGCACCGAACGCGAAGGTATCGACCCTGGTCGTGGTCGCGAACGGCCTTGTGGTGGACGACATGTCCTGGCGCACCATCGTCGATCAGCTCACCGCGGCCTGGAATCGGGGCAGGCATGCCGCGCCCGCGGCGCCCGAATCGGGGCTCGGGGCACTGGTCCGCACCCTGCACGAGTCGGCGTCGGATCCGGCGACGCTCGCCGAAATACTGTGGTGGCAGCGCGCTCTCGGCCCGGCGCCCGTCCGCGTCGCCGCCGATCTCACCGTGCGCAATCGGGTTTCGCTCGCCATCACGGCGGAGGGCACCGAGGCCGTCGCCGCGGTGGCGGAGGCGTACCACACCACCGTCGACGATGTGCTGCTCACGGCGGTGGCGCTGGCACTGCAGACCGGCGCGGACGAAAAGGTCGCTCGCACAGTGGGTTCGGTTGTCCGGCTGTGCGCGGACGGGCGGGAGATCGGCCGCGCCGACGCCGACAGCATGGTCGGCGGCTTCACCACCGCCTATCCGCTGCCGCTGCGACTGGACGGTATCGATCCGGCCGACGCGCTGATCGGCGGTCCGGCGGCGGGCGAGGCGCTGACACAGGTGAAGGAGGCGCGCCGTGCCGTGCCGTCGCACGGCGTGGGCTACGGCCTGATGCGCCACCTGTATCCGGACGCGGCCTCGGTGCTGCGCACCCTGGACGAGGGGCGTCTCGCGCTGCGCTACCGCGATCTGCGCCCGGCCCGGGTACACACCGACAGCCCGGTGGACGATCTGCTGCTCAGCCTCACCGTGGACGCCACCGATGAGGGTCTGCTCGCCCGATTCGACTATGCCGCGGAGGTATTCACCGGTGATGAGGTGAAGATCTTTGCCGAGCACTGGATCAGGGCGCTCGGTGGACTGGCCGAGCACGGGATGCGTCCGGGTGTCGGCGGTTTCACGCCGTCCGATTTCCCGCTGGTCCGGTTGGCGCAGAGCGATATCGACCGGTTCGCGCGGATCTACCCGGGGCTGTCCGATGTCTGGCCGCTGACCCCGCTGCAGTCCGGCATGCTGTTCCACGCACTGCTCGCCGATACCTCGGTCGACATGTACACCACCCAGTTCGTGCTCGATCTGGGCGGCGAGGTGGATGCGCGCAGGCTGCGCGAGGCCGCCCAGGCGGTTTTGGATCGGCACGACAACCTCCGGGTCGCCTTCGCCGCCGACGCCGATGGCAATCCCGTTCAGGTGGTGCAGGATTCGGTCGAGGTGCCGTGGCGGCAGATCGATCTGAACAATCTGGATCCGGCCGAGGTGGCCGCGGAGCTGGCATCGATCAAGGCCGCGGATCTGGCCGAGCATTTCGATATGTCCGCCGCGCCGCTGCTGCGTTTCGCGCTCATCCGGTCCGGCATCGACGACGCGGGCGCGGCGCGGTACCACCTGCTGGTCACCAGCCACCACATCCTGATCGACGGCTGGTCCATGCCGCTGCTGATGAAGGATCTGCTCACCTGCTACGCCGTCGGCGGCAAATCCCGCCGGCTGCCGCGGGTTCCGTCCTACCGCGACTATCTGGCTTGGTTGGCCGAGCAAGATGTGGAGGCGGCGCGCGCGGCCTGGCGCCGGTCGCTGGACGGCATCACCGAGCCGACACCGCTGGCACCGGTCGATCCGGGCCGCGAAATCGCCTCGGGCGTCGGCGAAGTGGGCTTCGCGCTGGCGCAGGCCGATACGACGGCGCTCACCCGCCTCGCCGCCGGACTCGGCGTCACCGCGAATACCGTGGTGCAGGCCGCGTGGGGCCTGTTGATCGGCCGCTGCACCGACCGCGACGACATCGTCTTCGGCGCAACGGTTTCCGGCCGCCCGCCGCAGCTGGACGGCGTGGAGAGCATGGTCGGCCTGTTCCTGAACGCCATTCCGGTGCGGGTGCGCCTCGGCGCCACCGACACCCTCGGCGGCCTGCTGCGCCAACTGCAGGCCGAGCAGGCCGCCCTGCTGGACTATCACTATCTCGGATTGAGCGATATCCAGGAAACCATCGGCGTAGACGGGCTTTTCGATTCGCTGGTGGTATTCGAATCGTTCCCGGTGGACCGCGAGGGGCTGGAGAAGGCCAGCGCCATCGACGGTATGCGGATCACCGGCGTCGGCGCGGTGAACGGCACCCACTACCCGCTCACCGTCACCGTCGTACTCGACAGCAGGCTGCACGTCTCGATCAAATACCTGCGCGAGGTATTCGACGACGCGGCGGCACAGGCACTGGCGCAACGGCTTTCGACGCTGATCGGTCGCTTCGTCGGCACGCCGCAGGCCAGGATCGCCGATATCGACGTGCTGCTCGACGCCGAACGCACCGCGCTGGCGGCCGCCAATGCCACCGCGGTTCCCGATCTGCTCGACGATGCGACGCTGCTTTCGCTGTTCGACGCGCAGATCGCGCGCACGCCGTACGCGCAGGCCGTTCGCTACGGCGATACCGTCGTCGACTACGCCGATCTCGACGCCAGATCCAGGGTGCTCGCCGCCGAACTCATGCGCTGGGGCGTCGGCCCGGAAACGCTTGTGGCCGTTGCCATGCGCCGCGGCATCGACCTGGTGGTCACCATCTACGCGATCCTGCGGGCGGGTGCCGGGTACCTGCCGATCGATCCCGATCATCCGGCCGAGCGCAACGAGTACGTGCTGCGGGCCGCCGCGCCGCTGTGCGTATTGACAACCACCGGAGACAATTTCACGACCGGTACCGAGGTGCAGGTCGTCGCCGTCGACACCCTGTATCTGCCGCTGGACGTGGTTCCGGTGCTGGACAGCGGTGTCGGCCCGGACAATATCGCCTACGTGGTCTACACCTCCGGTTCCACCGGCCGCCCCAAGGGCGTGACCATCACGCATCGGCAGCTGGCCAACCAGTTCCGCTGGGCGCAGCGCACCTATCCGCACGGCGCCGGGGACGTGGTGCTGCACAAGACGCCGATCACCTTCGATATCGCCACCTGGGAACTGCTGTGGCCCTTGCAGACCGGCGCGTCGATCGTGATCGCCGCACCGGACGGCCATCGCGATCCGGACTATCTGGCCCGGGTGATCCTGGAAAACCAGGTCAGCACGGTGCATTTCGTGCCGTCCATGCTGGACGCCTTCCTGGACCGGCAGGCGGGTGCGTATCCGTCGCTGCGCCGGGTGTTCGCGGCCGGCGAGGCGCTGTCGGGCGATACCGCGGCGCGTTTCGCCGACGGCATGATCGGCACCGAGCTGATCAACTGGTACGGACCGGCGGAGGCCACCGTCGTCACCGCATGGCCCGCGAAAAACGCTGGGGCGCAGCCAGTTCCGATCGGTACTCCGGTGGCCAACACTCAGGTGCATGTGCTGGACCGGCAGTTGCTGCCGGTGCCACCGGGCGCGGCGGGCGAACTCTACGTCGCCGGTGTGCAATTGGCGCGCGGTTATCTCGGCGCCCCGGCCCTGACTGCGGAGCGCTTCGTCGCGCATACGGGCGGCGAACGGCTTTACCGGACCGGCGATATCGTCCGCTGGCACGACGGCGCGCTGGAATATCTCGGGCGCAGCGATTTCCAGGTCAAGCTGCGCGGTCAGCGCATCGAGCTCAGCGAGATCGAAGTGGTGCTCGCGGAATCGGATTCGGTGCGGCACGCGGCGGTTTCGCTGGTGCGCACGGAAACCGGCGACCGGCTGGTCGCGTACGTGGTGCCCGCGGCCGGGCATACGATCGACGAACGCGCGCTGCTGGCGCACGCCCGGGCCGCGCTGCCGTCCTATATGGTGCCCGCGACCGTTGTCGCGCTGGATGCCTTCCCGCTCAACATGAGTGGCAAACTCGACCGCAAGGCGCTGCCCGCGCCGCGATTGGCCGCCCGGCCCTACCGGCCGCCGACCACCGCGCTCGAGCGCACCGTCGCCGAGGTGTTCGCCGATGTGCTCGGCCGGGAACGCGCCGGACTCGACGACGACTTCTTCGAACTCGGCGGCAATTCGCTGGTGGCCACCCGCGCGGTCAGCAGACTGCGCACCCTCACCGGCGCCGAGGTGCGGGTGCAGTGGTTCTTCACCGACGCGACGGTCGAGGCGATGTCCGAGCGCATCGCCGCGGCATTGGCCGAAACCCATGACTACGACCAGGATTCGATGGCCGCGCTCGGCGTGCTGCTGCCGATCCGCACCAGGGTGCCGCACGACACCGCGGCCGCGGAGCCGCTGTTCTGCCTGCATCCGATGTACGGATTGGCTTGGTGCTACGCGGGTTTGGCGCGCTATGTGCCCGCGGCCTTCCCGATATACGGTCTACAGTCGCCCGCGCTGTCCGAGGACGCCTACCTGCCCGGCTCGTTGCGTGAGATGGCGCACCGCTACGTGGCAGAGATCCGCGCGGTGCAGCCGAACGGGCCGTACCGGCTGCTCGGCTGGTCCCTCGGCGGTGTGCTCGCGCATGCGGTGGCCACCGAACTGCAGGCGGCGGGCGAGGAGGTCGCGCTGCTGGCCATGCTGGACAGCCATCCGGAGATCGATGTGTCCGACTTCCGCGCCGCGGTCCGCGACGCGCTCGCCGAACTCGGCATCGGCGCGGACGCGCTGCTGCCCGGCGTCGGCGACGATATCCACGATCTGACCGATGACGCTTTGGCCGCACTGCACGCGATCATTCCCGCCGATATGGCGGTCCTCACACCAGAGCGGGTGCGCAGGATCTATCGCAGCGCGGTCCGCTCGGCCGAGCTCATCGCCGAACACCGGCCCTCGGTATTCCGCGGCACGCTGGACTACTTCAGCGCCGCGGGGCACGAGGCCGCGGCGGCCAGCTGGCAACCCTTCGTCGACGGCGTCATCGACGATCATCCGATCGGCGCCGCGCACGACCAGATGACCTCGCCGGAGGCGCTCGAGGAGGTGGGTCCCCGGCTGTCCCGGCTGCTCGATCCAGGCGTGTCATGGTTGGGGCGGCCGTGAGCGAGCTTGCGAGCGAACCATGGACACAGCGCGCTTCGCTCATGACACGACCGAGCGCCAGCGAGGGAGTGGCGTGAGCGTGTCGCGGCAGTTAGGGCATGATGAAGCCCAGCTAACGCACCGTGAAGTACAACGGCACGGTAACGATGTCCCCTTTTGTAACGACTGATTAGGCCGTAGGGTCGGGCAAGGCGTTTCGGCGCCGACCCGAACTTCGGGGGCCTTATCGAAATCCGATACGAAGCGAAGGTGTGAACTTTATGCGTCGACTCATCCGGCGCCGCGGCGCACGAGCCGGGGCGATGATCGCGGCAACCGCAGTATTCGCGGGCGTCATATCCGGAATCGGCGCAGCCCCCGCGTCGGCGGCGGATCCGATCATCACTGGCAAGGCGCTGCTGGCCAACCCGACCGCACCCGACGGCTCCAAGATCACCAAGGCGGAGTACAAGGACGACCGGAACATCCGGCTCTACGTGTATTCGGCGGCGATGGATCAGAAGGTGATCATCGACGTGCAGCGCCCGGCCGACGCATCGGTGCCGCGGCCGTCGCTGTACCTGCTCAACGGCGCGGGCGGCGGTCAGGACGACGCCTCCTGGCAGGCCAAGACCGATGCGCTGCAGTTCCTTTCGGACAAAAACGTCAACGTGATCCAGCCGATCGGCGGCAAGTGGAGCTACTACACCGACTGGATCAAGGACGACCCGGTACTGGGCCGCAACAAGTGGAAGACCTTCTTCACCGAGGAACTGCCCCCGCTGGTCGACGGTGCGCTCGGCACCAATGGCGTGAATGCCATTGCGGGCCTTTCCACCTCGGGCACCACCGTGCTCGCGCTGCCGATCGCGAAGCCGGGCCTGTTCAAGGCGGCCGCGGCTTACTCGGGTTGCGCGCAGACCTCGGACCCGGTCGGCTCGCGGTTCGTCAAGCTGACGGTCGAGACCTGGGGCGGCGGCAACACCGACAACATGTGGGGTCCGGTCGGCTCGCCGGATTGGGCGGCCAATGACCCGTACGTGCACGCCGAGGGCCTGCGTGGTGTGGATCTCTACATCTCCTCCGGCAACGGTATCCCCGGCCCGTACGACACCCTCGACAACAAGTACGCGCTGCCCGGCGCCTACGGTCTGGCGAATCAGGTGCTCATCGGCGGTGTGATCGAGGCGGGCACCAACTACTGCACCCACAACCTGCAGAACAAGCTGAATGAGCTGGGCATCCCGGCCACCTTCAACTTCCAGCCCAACGGCACCCACTCGTGGGGCTACTGGCGCGATGAGCTGCAGGAGTCCTGGCCGACCCTGGCCAAGGGTCTCGGCCTCTGAGCGGCGATTTCTTCGGATCGCCCCCGGTCGCGCATTGCGACCGGGGGTGATCTCTTTCTCAACCGCATGCCCTAACGAAAAAGTTCGGAGACCCGTAAAATCTGATTGGTGAGTACCAGTTTGGCCGGCAGCGCTCGATCCGCGTCACAGCGGGCGCGGGCGGCCACGGTGCTGCTCGGGCCCGCCTTCGTCGCGGCCATCGCCTACGTCGATCCCGGCAATGTCGCATCCAATGTGAGCGCCGGTGCGCAGTACGGGTACCTGCTGGTCTGGGTGATCGTGATGGCCAACATCATGGCCGCGCAGGTGCAGTTCCTCTCGGCCAAACTCGGCCTGGTCACCGGCCGCACCCTGCCCGAGGTGGTGCGTGACCGCGCGAAAAGGCCGGTGCGACTGGCTTATTGGGCGCAAGCCGAATTGGCCGCGATGGCAACCGATCTCGCCGAGGTGGTGGGTGGCGCCATCGCGTTGAACCTGCTGTTCCACCTGCCGTTGGTGGTGGGCGGCCTGATCACCGGTGTGGTGTCGATGGGTCTGCTCGCGGTGCAGAATCGTGGCGGACAGCGGCCGTTCGAGCGGGTGATCATCGGCCTGCTCGCGGTGATATCCGTCGGATTCGTTGCCAGCCTGGTTATTTCGCCGCCCCCGATCGCCGATGCCGCGGCGGGCCTGTTGCCGCGCTTCGACGGCACCCAAAGCGTGCTGCTCGCCGCGGCCATGATCGGCGCCACCGTGATGCCGCACGCCATATACCTGCACTCCGGGCTCGCCCGCGACCGCCACGGGCATCAGGAACCGGGCGTCGCGCGGGCAAAGTTGTTGCGGGTCAACAAATATGATGTCGGCATCGCGATGGTCATCGCGGGCGCCGTCAACCTGGCGATGCTGCTGATGGCCGCGCACACCTTCGGCGGCCGCGACGATGTCGACACCATCGAGGCCGCGCACGCCGCCGTCCGTGACGCCCTCGGCCCAACGGCCGCACTGCTTTTGGCGGTCGGACTGCTCGCCTCCGGCCTGGCCTCCACCTCCGTCGGCGCATACGCGGGCGCGATGATCATGGAAGGTCTGCTGCACCGGCAGATCCCGATCCTGCTGCGCCGCTTGATAACCCTCATCCCCGCCATCGCGATCCTCGCCATCGGCTTCGACCCCACCCGCGCACTCATCGTCTCCCAGGTGGTGCTCTCCTTCGGCATCCCCTTCGCCCTGATCCCGCTGGTCCGGTTCACCAGCGACCGCGCGCTGATGGGGTCTGACGTAAACCATCGCGTCACAACGTTTTTCGCGTGGATAGTGGCTGTCGTCATTACCGGACTCAACATCCTGCTGATCTACCTGACTTTGACCGGCAATTGACCGGCGAAGCGTAACCCCGTTACCGCACCGTCGATTCGGCCGAAATCTGCCCGGTCAGTTTGCGTTTGGACCACAGCAGCACTGTCGCCCCGGCGGCGATCGCACCCATCATGAGCAGCACCAGCCGATAATCGATGACGAGGATCAGAATGGCGCCCACGGTAATCGCGCTGGTCTGCGGCACAGTGTGCATGAGCTCCAGCGCGATGGAGGTCCGGCCCATCAATCGCGCGGGCACCCGCCGCTGCACCATCGTCGACATCCCGACGGCAATGAGCGTGATCCCGACACCGATCACCGCCTTGCTCCCGAGCACCACCGGCAGCGAACGGATGACGCAGCCGACGACCCCGATCCCGAATGCCGCGAAACCGGCTGCGAGCACCGACAATTCACCGTATCGAGTGATCAGGATTGCCGCACCCAAACCGCCGAGGATAGCTCCGATACCCTGCGCGACCGAGATCACGCCCATGAATTCCGGCGGTTTTCCGAGCCCCGCGATGATCGCATAGGCGACGGATTCGATCATGCCGATGGCGCACCAGCCGACGGCACCGCTGACTGCCACGGCGCGCAGCCCCGCATCCGTGCCGATGAACCGCGCACCCGCGACGAATTCGGCCAGCCATTTACCGCCGCCGCGCTCCGGGCGGGGTTCATCCAACCGGATCAGCCAAATCGCCACTGCGGCAACGATGAAGCTCACCGCGTCGATCGCACCGACAACGGCCCCGACCATCAGTGCGAACAGTCCCGCCCCGGCGAGCGGTCCGAGCAGGCGCAATCCCTCCTTCACCGACTGCAGCATGCCGTTGGTCCGTGCCAGCTCCGTCGCCGGAATCAGCTGCTGCAGTAGACCGTTCAGCGTGGAGCCGGCTACGACCATGGACAGGCCGTACAGCGCGGCCGATAGGAAAATCAGCCAGACGTCACCCCGGTCGTGCACCGCGAACAGCGGCACCGCGATCAGCGTCGACAACAGGTAGGTCCAGATCAGGAAGGGCCGCCGTCGGAATCGGTCGATCACCGAACCGCCGAGGACGGCGATGACCGCCTGCGCGGCCATCACGGCGATCACCAGCCCGGCCGCGCTGCTGGATCCGGTGAGCGACTGCACCCAGATGCCGAATACCAGCAGCATCAACGAATCACCGACCATGCTGGTTACCAGCCCGATAATCAGCAGTCGAAAGTTCCTGACATACCTACGATCTCGCATCACGGCCCCCCAGACCCGGCGAGACCGCCGAGCACAACCGGCTATTCCGGGCCGATCCTAATCGACTTCGGCCGCACCGCGATGAGGAATCATCCGATGAAAGCGGCCGGAGCTGGATCCGAGATGCCGTGTGGCACAGGGTTACCCGTTAAGAGGGCGACTCGCCCGACCCCAACAGCACCGCGAGCATCAGCGTATGCACTCGCGCGATCTGTTCCGGACGCGAGTCGAATTTGATCAGCCGTCCCACGTCGATGACCTGGCCGATCGCCGCGTGTA
The DNA here is from genome assembly GCF_020361265.1 of Nocardia sp. JCM 34519.1. Lineage (NCBI taxonomy): Bacteria > Bacillati > Actinomycetota > Actinomycetes > Mycobacteriales > Nocardiaceae > Nocardia > Nocardia sp. JCM 34519.1. Next base: position 14,643 of record NZ_JAIRBR010000038.1, on the reverse strand, counting down.
CGCGGAAGCGCGCTTCGATCGGGTCGCCGTCGAGGAGGTTGGCCCATTCCAGCACGTTCTGGCGTTGGATGGCGCGCAGCCGGTGTTGTTCGGCGGCGGGCAGGTTGCTGAATTCCGCGTAGTAGACGGGCATGATCTCGGGCATCGAGAAGGTCAGGCGGGCCTGGCGTTCGGCGATGCGGGAGACGGCGTCGGCGCGGCTGGTCGCCTCGGCCAGCGCCTCGGTGATGGCGATGGCGACCCGGTCGCCGGTGCGGTGGAAGGCGGCGGCGAGCAGATCGGATTTGCTGGTGAAATAGCGGTAGACGCTGGAGGCGTTGATGCCGACGGCCGCGCCGATCTCCTCGATGCTGGCCTCGTGATAGCCCTGTCTGCCGAAGATGCGGATGGCCTCGGTGAGCAGCTGTTCGCGTTTCGAGGTGATCGGCAGGCCGCGCGTCGCGGGGCCGCCGTCCGGCCGGGTGGGTGCGGGCGGCAGGTCGGCCCGCAGCAGCGACCACGACATATCCCGCAGCAGCGGCAGCAGCCGGGAACCGGACAGCGCGGTGCGGTGGGCGGAGATGCTGGCGAGCACGCTGAGCACCGCAGCGGCCAGCATCGCGACATCCTCCAGCGGCGATTGCGGGCGCAGCTGCGAAATCGGTTCGGCCAGTGCGGCATTGAGTTCGTCGTAGATTTTGCGGATGCGGGCCCGGTCGTCGGGTTCCAGGTAACGCCGCTCCCAGCGGTACAGCCCTGCCTCGCGGCGGATCTCGATGGTGTGCTCGCCGATCGCTCTGATCAGGGCGTCCAGTCGCTGTTCCGGTTCGAGCGCCGGATCGTCGGCCCGGTGCGCGACATCGACGAGATGTTTCGCCCCTTCTTCCGCGCAGGCGACGAGCAGCGCGTACTTATTGGTGAAATGCCGATACAGCGCGGGGCCCGAGATGCCGACCTCGGCGGCGATCTCGTCGACGCCGACCGGGTAGTACCCGCGTTCGCTGAACGCGCGCGCGGCGGCCCGGATGATCTGGACCTTGCGATCCTTCGGCCGCCGCCGCACCACCTCAGGCCGCGCCGGAGCGAGGTCGACCTCGCTGCGTTCCGCGACCATGTAGCTCTCCGTTCTCCCGCGGCGCGCCTGTTGACAGCGCCGGACAAATCAACCTAAGTTAACCACAATTCGCAAAGTTAACCACTATTCAGGGCGTCGCGCCCGCCGATTCGCACACCAGGAGCACAGATGAGCAACGACGATTCCGCGCAGCGCCGCGCGAATTTCTCCGCCGTCCAGGACGGCAAGGTGCTGCGGATCACCCTGACCAACCCGAAGCGCAAAAACGCCATCGACTACGACACGATGGTCGGCCTCGGCGACGCCTTCCTGGCCGCGGCGCAGGACCGCGTGGTGCGGGTCATCGTACTGACCGGGGCGGGCGGCGACTTCTGCACCGGCGCGGACCTGGCGGCCAGCCCCGCCGAGGCGGCCCGCGGCATCACCTCCGACATGGTGATGGATGCGGCCAACCGGGTGGTGAAATCCATTGTGGACGTTCCGGTTCCGGTGATCGCCCGGCTGCGGGGCGCGGCCGCCGGCGTCGGCGTCGGCATCGCGTTGGCCGCCGACCTGGTCTATGCCAGCGATGACGCCTACCTGCTGCTCGCCTTCATCAATATCGGCCTGATGCCCGACGGCGGCGCGGCGGCCATGGTCGCGGCCGCGGCGGGTCGTCCGCTGGCGGCGGAAATGGCGCTGCTCGGCGAGCGGCTGCCCGCACCCGCCGCCAAACAGGCCGGGTTGTTCACCGCCGTGGTGCCCGCCGAGGAGCTCGATGCCAAGGTCGAGGCGGCGGCCGCCAAGCTCGCGAACGGTCCGCGCCGCGCCATCGAGCTCACCAAGCGGGCGCTGAACCGGGCGACCCTCGGCGCGCTCGACCAGGCACTGGCCACCGAAAAGTCCGGGCAGACAGAGCTTTTGCAGTCGCCGGACTTCATCGAGGGCGCGACCGCGATGCTCACCAAACGCAAGCCGGTCTTCGCCGACTGAGCGATGTGATCCCGGGCACATCCGAGCTGGTGCCGCAAGATATGTTATTTGGCTATGGCTTACCTGGTTACCGGAGCGACTGGGTTCATCGGTCGGTTCCTCATCCCCGAGCTGCTGAAACGGCAGGGCGATATCCACGTCCTGGTCCGTCCCGGCGCGGAGTCGGCCGACCGGTTCGCCTGTTGTGCGCACGAGTGGGCCGCCGGTGACCGGGTGCGCCCGGTGCGCGGTGACCTCGGCGCGCCCGGACTCGGCATTGATCCGGAGTGGCTGGCCGCCCGGCGCGGGACCATCGACCACGTATTCCACCTGGCCGCCGGCTACGACACGACCGAGAGCGGCGGCGGCACCCGGCATGTCGTCGACGTCGCCGAGGATCTGAAAGCCGGGATGCTGCATCATGTTTCGACGGTCGAGGTGGCGGGCTCGGCGGAGGGGCTGTTCACCGAGAGTATGTTCGACCGCGGCCAGCTGCTGACGACGCCGTATCAGCGGGCGAAATTCGAGGCGGAGCGGATCGTGCGCGGCGCCGCGCTGCCGTGGCGGATCTACCGGCCGTCCATCGTCATCGGGCATTCGCGCACCGGTGAGATCGACCGGATCGACGGTCCCTACTACTTCTTCCGACTGCTGCGGATGGGCGCGCAATTGCCGCGCATTCTGCCCGTGCTGGTGCCGCGACTCGGCGAAACCAATATGGTGCCGGTCGATTTCGTCGCGCGGGCGCTGGATCACATTGCGCACCAGCCGGGTTCGACCGAGATGACCTACCATCTGGTGGATCCGCGCAGACACAGCGCGGTCGAGGCGCTGAACCTGTTCGCCGACGAGGCGGGCGCACCGCATCTGGTCGAGGTGATGCCCAAGCGCACGCTCGACATGGTGCTGCGATTTCCGGGCGCGGGCTGGGTGCTGCCCAGGGTGGGCGTGCCGCTGGATGTGTTGGAGCACAGCGAATTCACCTGCTGGTTCGACTGCCGCAACACCACTGCGGCGCTCGCGGGCACCGATATCAAGGTGCCGCCGCTGGCCGCGTACGCCGCGCTGATCTGGAAGTACTGGATCGAGAACTGGGTTTAACCCGCCTGCTCGTATTCGGCTCTGGCCGCTGAGATTTCATCGATATGCTCGACGGCCCACGCGCGCAGTCCGTCGATCGCCGTGCACAGGCTGCGCCCGAGCGCGGTGAGCTCGTATTCGACGGTTACCGGCACGGTGGGGAACACCCGGCGCTCGACGATTCCGTCGCGCTCCAGCCCGCGCAGCGTCTGGGTGAGCATCTTCTGCGTGATGCCCTGCACCTGCCTGCGCAGCTCGGAGAACCGGCGCGGTCCGGGGTCGAGGGCCAGCAGCACCAAGCCGGTCCAGCGCTCACCGAGCCGGTCGAAGATCGCACGCGACGGGCAGTTCAGATTGAAGACGTCATATGGTGCGTTGGTATCCACGAGGTACCTATACCACTAATTACTGCCTTCTTACATCTGGATACCAACGCTCTTAATGTCGTTCTCGTTGGAACGACGATAGGGGAGTCCAGATGAAAGCCCTGGTAGCAACCGGTAATGAGATCCTGGTGGGCCTGGCCGATGTGCCCGAGCCGGTGGCGGCGGCCGATGCGGCGCTGATCCGGGTCGAGGCGTTCTCGGTGAATCGCGGCGAGATCCTTGCCCTCACCGGTGTCTACGGCACGCCGACCGCACCGGGTGTAGTGCCCGGCCAGGATGTCGTCGGCCGGGTGGTGGTCGCGGCGGCCGACGGGTCCGGGCCCGCGGTCGGTGCCAGGGTGGTCGCCCACGCCGCGGGCGGCGGCTGGGCCGAACTCGTCGCGGTCGCCACCGACGCGCTCACCGAACTGCCGGATGCGGTGCCGAATGAGGTGGCCGCCGCACTTCCGCTGGCCGGGCTCACCGCGCTGCGGCTGCTGCGGCATATCGATGCGCCGCGCGGCGCCCGGGTGCTGCTCACCGGCGCGTCCGGCGGTGTCGGACACTACCTGGTCGAATTGCTCACGGCCGCAGGCGCATCGGTGACGGCAGTGGTTGCCGACGCCGAACGGGGCAGCCGCCTCGCCGAATTCGGCGCCCGGGTGATCACCGATATCGCCGCAGACACCGACCGGTACGACGTGATCATGGAATCGGTTGGCGGTGAAGTCTTTTCCGAGGCGATCCGCAAACTCGAACCGGGCGGTCTGGTGCTGTGGTTCGGGCAGGCAAGTCTGCAACCGGTGCGGCTCGACTTCTTCGAGCTCATGTCGGCGACGCCGTTCACGCTGAAGCACTTCCCGCACTGGGTCGCCGACACCACCGATGCCGAAGACCTGCGCACCCTCGTCGAACTGGTGGCCGCCGACCGCCTGCACCCCGAACTGGGTAGGGTCGCCGACTGGACCGCGACGGCGGAGACGCTGACCGACCTGAACCGGCGCAGGATCCGCGGCAACGCCGTCCTGACCATCGAAGCACGTTGAGAGGAGATCGCGATGACCACCGAACAGACCCGGGAAACGATCCTGGCTTACATCGATGCGCTCGGCAAAGGTGATGCGGCGCAACTATATTCGTTCTTCACATCGGAATCGACCTGGACTCTGTTCGGTGAGCTGCCCACCTCGCGCACCTGGACCGGCCCGGAGGAGATCTTCGAACAGTTCGTCGCCCAGATGATCGGCCGGATGGATATGACCAAGCCGGTGGAGCAGGATGTGCGCACCGTGCTCGCCGACGGTGAGCTGGCGCTGGCCGAATGGACTACCCGGGCCACCGCGAAATCCGGTGAGCCGTATGTGAACAACGTGGCGATAGTCTTCCGCCTGGAGAACGGCAAGATCGCCGAGGCCCGCGAATACTTCGACACCGCGTACGCGGGCCGCGTTCTCTTCGGCGTGAACGCGTAGTGCGATCCCGCCTCTCAGCGGCAAGCCCGCTGGAGTCGGGATTTCGTCAGCGTCCGTGCCGCAGCCGGAAGATGGTGCGCGCCATGCGCAGATGACGTGGGTGCCGGTCGAAGGTGGACAGGTTCACCGGGGCGCGGTAGCGCTTGCGGGCGATGGCCAGGGTGCGGCTGAACTCGCGCAGCCCTTGCTCGCCGTGATGGTGGCCCTGGCCGTATTCGCCGACACCGCCGAACGGCAGCGCCGGGATGCCGAGGTAGGCGGTGGAGGAATTGATCGTCACCACACCCACCCGCAGCTGTTCGGCGACCGCCTCCACGCTGTGCACATCCCTGGTGAAAACCGAGACGGCGTCGCCGTTTCCGACCGCGTTGATCCGGCGCACCGCCTCATCGATATCGGCGACCCGGTTCACGATGAGCACCGGGCCGATGGCCTCGCCGGTGACCGCGAGGCTCTCCTCCGGCACCTCGGCGAGCACGATCGGCTCGATATACGGGTCGCGGATCGAATCGAGGCCGCCGACAACGGCTTTGCCGCCGCGCGCGATGGCGTCGCGCACCTGTTTGCGCACCACGTCCACCTGAGATTCCAGAATCATCGGTCCGTAGGAGGCTTTTCGGTCCGCACCGGGGCGCAACTGACGCGCCTGATCGATGACCAGTTCCAAGAAGTGCTCGTACACCGAATTCGCCACGTAGGCACGCTGAATACCGGTCGGATTCTGTCCGGCATTGGCCATCGCGCCGAACACCGCGGCCTCGGCCGCCTCCTCGAGTTTGGCGTCGACGTGAACGACCATGGTGCCCTTGCCGTTTCGTTCGACCACCACCGGCGTCATGGTTTGCGCGCACCAGGCGATCACCTCGCGCGCCCCGGCATCGAGTCCGGCATAGGCGATTTTGTCCACTCGCGCCCGGCACAGCGCCGCCGCGGTTCCGGAATCGCCGGTAACTACTTGCAGCACAGGTTGATTCGGTGCAAGCCTGGTCCAGCTCTCGGCCAGCCACACCCCGACACCGGTGGTGAGCTCGCTGGGCTTGAAGACCACCGCATTGCCCGCGGCCATGGCGTAGGCGATCGAACCCATCGGTGTGAAAACCGGATTGTTCCACGGGCCGAGCACGCCGACCACGCCGAGTGGCAGATAGCCAACGGACGCACGCTGATTGCGGGTGAGCCAGGTGGAGCCGAGCTTGCGACGGTCCAGCGCGCGCCCCGCGTTACGGGCCGCCCAGTCCAGATTCTCGACGGCGAGCATCACCTCGATCGCCGCGTCCGCCTCCGGCTTTCCGGTTTCCTCGCACAGGATCTCCACCAATTCACCTGTCCGCCTTGCGATGCTGCGTTTCCAATCGAGCAGCCAGCGCCTGCGGGTGCTGAAACCCAGCTCGGCCCACCACTTTTCGGCGGAGCGCGCGGCGCGTACGGTCCGGTTGACCTCGCCCGCGTTCATCACCGCATAATTGCCGACGATCTCGCCCGTGCGCGGATCGTATGAGGTGAGCACATTCGGTCGGCCAGTTCCTCCCGCATGCGCTGCCACCTGTGGCTGCGCGGACTCGGCCATGGTCACCTCTCGCAGTTTCGAAAGCCGGACGACGGCCACCGGTGAGTTCTGGGATCCCCCAATTAGCAGACTATGGTCGGTAAGGCAGCCCGACAAGGCACCATCGCCGCCCTTGCACTGCCCGTGGGCGGCCGACCAGCGCCGACTCGCACGACCCCGTCGGGTGTGAGTAACGACACAATTAACTGCCGCCCGATTGGGTACCACGCGCGCGCCCGCGAAGAACCGTGCAAACCGGTAACATCGCGCCGAGCGCTGCGGATCACCTACCGGGGAAACGAAAATCATGTGTGCGCTCGGCGACCAGCGTCGCCGCACCCGGGCCGAATGTGGAGAGTTGATGCCGAGCTTGAACCAAGCTGTTTCGCCTGCAGGCGATTTCGCGGTCATTGTCGACGACATACACAAGTCGTTCGGCGACGTGCACGCATTGCAGGGCGTCAGCTTCACCGCCGCGCGGGCGAGCGTCCTCGGCATCCTCGGACCCAACGGCGCGGGCAAGACCACAACGGTGAAAATCCTCTCGACGCTGCTGCGCCCGGATTCGGGCAGCGCCGTCGTCGCCGGGCACGATGTGCTGCGGGATCCGGCCGGGGTGCGCCGCTCGATCATGATGACGGGTCAGTACGCCGCACTCGACGAGAACCTGTCCGGCCGGGAGAACCTGGAACTGTTCGGCAGGTTGATGGGGCTCACCAAGTCCGCGGCGCGCAAGCGGGCCGACATCCTGCTCGAGGAGTTCGATCTGGTGAGCGCGGGCCGCCGTGCGGTGCGCCACTATTCGGGCGGTATGCGCCGCCGCGTCGATATCGCCTGCGGCCTGGTCGTACGCCCGGAGGTGGTATTCCTCGACGAGCCGACCACCGGTCTCGACCCCCGCAGCCGCCAGGGCGTGTGGGATCTGGTGACCGCGCTGAAATCACAGGGCATCACGGTGCTGCTGACCACGCAGTACCTCGAAGAGGCCGATGTGCTAAGCGACAACATCATCGTCATCGATAAGGGCACGGTGATCGCCGAGGGCACCGCCGACGAGCTGAAGGCCAAGACCGGCGGCAGCTACTGCGAGGTGGTCCCGCTCGACCCCAAGCAGCTGCGCATCGCGGCGAGCGCGCTGGGCGATCTGGTGCCGGGGCGGGTGCTCAGCGAAATCGACGGCGGCGACCGGCTTTCGATTCCGGCGCCGGAGGGCGCGGCCACGCTCACCGAGGCGCTGCGCAGGCTGGACTCGGCCGGTATCGAGCTAGCCGATATCGCGCTGCGCCGCCCGTCACTGGACGACGTGTTCCTATCCATCACCGGGCATTCGGGCGGGCACGCGTGAGAGAGCGAATCAGCAATCGCGGGGTGCGAGCATGAGCGCGCCGACCGCCGAACGCATCAGCACCAACGAGGCGTTGTTCGCCGACCTGCCGGTCGCTCGACCGTCCTCCTTCGATCAATGGCGCGCGTTGACCGCACGCATCGTCCGGACCATGGCCAAGGGTGAGCTGGCGGCCGCGGTCATCACACCGCTGGTGTTCACCGTCGGTTTCTATCTGCCGCTGCGGTTCGTGATGAAGGTCCAGGGCGTCGACTACGCGCAGTACGTCATGCCGATCATCGTGCTGCAGACGCTGGCGTTCACGATGATGTCGAATGCGCAGATGGCGGCCTTCGAGACGATGACCGGGTTCAACGCCCGGCTACAAACCATGCCGATCGGGGCGCTGGTCCCGTTGACCTCGCGGATCGCGGCCGGATTCGTCCGCTCGAGCGTCTCGTTGACGGCGGCGCTCGCCTTCGGCCATGTCATCGGCTTCCGCTTCGTCGCCGGTTGGGGGCAGGCCGTTCTGTTCTGCGTCTTCGCACTCGCGGTCGGCACGGTCCTGTCGCTCGGCGCCGACGGGTTGGGCAGCCTGACCAAGAGTCCGGAATCGCTGAGCCAGGCGTTGAACATTCCGACGCTGATCCTCGGCATGTTCTCCTGCGGATTCGTTCCGGAACGCAACTTCCCGGAATGGACTCGGCCGTTCGTGCGCAATCAGCCGATCTCCCAGTTCTCGTTCGCGCTGCGCGATATGGCGGCGAACGGGGTGACCTGGGATGTGTTGCGGGTTCCGCTGGTTTGGGTGATCGGGCTCGCGCTCGTATTCACCCCGCTGGCGATCTGGGCGAGCGTGAGGCGTTCATGAATACTGTCGAGGCGACCATGGACCACGCGGCGAGCGGCGAAATCGACCGCCGGGCACTGCTTCCCGACGCGGGTCCGCAATCCGAACGGGCGCTGCGCACGTGGGCCGTGCACAGCCTGATCCAGTGCAAGCGACTGCTGATCGGTTGGTCCCGCGATCCGGCGACCACCATTCAAACGCTGGCGTACCCCGGATTCGCGTTGCTGATGTTCAATATCGTGCTCAGCCACGCCATCAAGAACGCCACCGGGCTACCGGCCGTCTACGGCCAGGTCCCGATGAGCACGCTGATCGCGGCGATGGCCGGTTCGATGGTGAGCGCGCTCGGGTTCAAGGGCGAGAAGATGACCGGGCTGCTCGGTCGCTTCTGGACCATGCCGACGCACCGGGCCGCCGGTTTGACCGGTCGGCTGCTCGCCGAGATGGTTCGGGTCCTGATCACCACGTTGTTCGTGATCCTCGTCGGCCTGCTGATCGGTTTCCGCTTCGATCAGGGTCCGCTGGCCGCACTCGGGTTGATCTGCATCCCGGTCTTGTTCGGCTTGGGGTTCGCCGTATTCGTTACGGCCATCGCGACGGTGACCGAGGGCATCCTGGTGGTGAGCATCATCGGCAACGTCACCACGCTGCTGATGTTCTTCAACACCGGCTTCGTGCCGGTCGGCGCCTATCCGATCTGGCTGCAGACCACCGTGGCCAACCAGCCGATGAGTTGCGCCGTCGAGGCGATGCGCGGGTTGTCCTACGGCGGGCCGGTCGCCGAGCCGCTACTGAAGACCCTCGCCTGGACCCTCGGCTTGATCGTCATCTTCGGCTACCCGGCCGTGCGCGGATATCAACGCGCCGCGCAGACCGGAGCTTGATCCGAAGTCGTATCCCACCCAGCGGTTCCGGTTGGTCCAGCCGACCAGGTCGTAGCGCCACCGGAACGGCCAGGTGTGGGCGACGGTGTTCACCAGCACCCCGCCGAGCGCGGCGTAATCGTCGTGTGCGGACAGCAGGGCGCGCTGGCCGCGCGGCCCGGCGCTGAAGAACGATTCGAACATGGCGATGGACTGGTCGGTGGTGAGCCTGCCGAGGCCCCACAGCCCGCGCATGCGCATCCAGTACACCAGCCGCGCCTGCCACGGCCACAGTTCGGCGACGGGGTCGCGGCCGGTGCGCACCGCCTCGATCGCGGTGTCCACCAGCGCGAGTGAATCGGCGACGCTGTAGCCGGTGCACGGATGCATCATGCCGCCCCGCGATCCGAAGGGAATGGCCTTGGCCACACCCTTTTTCGGCGGCCGCTGGTCGAGCGGGTAGTGCGCGGCCTCGGTCGGCTCGTCCCCGGTGAGCCGGATGCCGTGCGCGGCGAGCCGATTCAGTGTCCGCCTGCGCAACTCGTGCTGCGGCATACCGCCGCGCAGGCCGAGGCTGGTCTCCTCGAAGATCACCGTTCCGTCGCCGAGCGGCACCGCGTACAGGAACGACGGCGGCTCGTCCGGGCCCGCGCCGTTCTCCGGCCGCCAATCCAGCAGCAGCCCTTCGCCGTCGGCGACCATCGGTGCCGCGGTCTCGGCGGCGACGAAGATGCCGTGTGCGCTGGCCGCCCGGCGCCGGCCGAGCGACGGCAGCCCCCTGGTGTCGAAAACTGTTGCGGCGCGGACGATCGTGCCGTTGGCGAGCTCCACCTCGTGCGCGTCGACGCGGGTCGCCCTCGCCGCGTGCACGGTGGCGTCGTCGATCGGAAGTGCTTCGCGCAGGCCGGTTTTGGATAGCACGCAGTACGGGCGCTGGATGCGGTGTTCGGTCGCGGTCCACACGGTGGGCGCGGCGATGCGGGTGGCGATCGCGCCGGGTGGCAGCCAATCCGGCAGTTCATCGATCCAGCACGAATAGGTCGGCGGCCACAGCCGGTCCGGACGCGGATCGATCACGGTGACGCGCAGGCCGGCCCGCAGCGCGCGATGGGCCAGCGCCCGGCCGGTCGGCCCGAGTCCGACCACGCACAGATCAACTTCCCGGACCGCGCCGTCACTCATGTAGGCATTCAATCGGTTATCGGGCGGCAGTCGCAACCAGGCCCGCGGGAAGCGGGGCTCGACGCATCTGTTCCTGTGCGAAATACGTTACCGATCCCGGTGCCCCGAATTCCCTTGGCCCTGCAACTCCAGTCGTGAAAACCGTTGTGCGCCAACTTAAGCTGGCCTCGGAGCGTCGGGGTTCCTGGTTTTGTCGGTGGTTATAAAGGGGAATCATGCGAGGTCGTCGCCTCCGGTGGTCAGGTGTGCTGGCGGCCGTGGTGGGCGCAGTCACGGTGGTGGGGCTCGGGTTGCCCGCAAACGCACATGCCGCGCCCGAAACGAAGATCGTTTCGGTGCAGCAGCAGGAAGACGTGCGCAAGATCACCGTGATGGTGCATTCGGCCGCCATGGACAAAGATATTCCGATAGATATCCAGCGTCCGGCCGACAATTCGGCGCCGCGCCCGGTGCTCTACCTGTTGCAGGGCGCTGCGGGCGGTGAGGACGGCATCACCTGGAAGAGCGCCACCGAGGTCTTCCAGTTTCTCGCGGACAAGAACATCAATGTGGTCAGCCCCGTCGGCGGCATGCTGAGCTATTACGCCGACTGGATCACCGACGACCCGCGTCTGGGCCGCCAGAAGTGGCGGACCTTCCTGACCAGCGAATTGCCGCCGGTCATCGATAAATACCTCGGGACGAACGGCCGCAACGCCGTCGCGGGCTTCTCCATGTCCGGCACCAGCTCGCTCGCCTTGGCCGAGACCAGCGGCAACCTGTATCAGAGCGTCGCGGCGTACAGCGGTTGCGCGCAGATCAGCGATCCGGTCGGCGAGGACCTGCTGAAGGTGGTCGGGGCGTACGGCGAGGTGGATTTCCAGAATATGTACGGGCCGTTCGGCAACCCGCTCTGGCGGGCCAATGATCCCTATGTTCAGGCCGAGGGCCTGCGCGGCAAATCGATCTATATCTCCAGCGGCGGCGGTCTGCCCGGAAAATATGACGTGTACAACGGGAAGTATTCGCTGCCCGGGCCGGACGGATTCCTCGCGCAGATGACCAAGGGTTCCGCCATCGAGGCAGCAACCAATTATTGCTCGCGCAATATGCAGACCAGGCTGAATCAACTGGGCATTCCGGCGACATATGACATTCGTGCGGATGGCACGCATTCGTGGGGATACTGGGATGAGGCACTGCGTAACTCTTGGCCAGTGCTTGCCGCTCCGTTGGGGATTTGAGATGGGTGTCCGTAACCGGGTCGTCCGGTTGGCCGTGCTGATCGCGTCGGCCGCCGTGCTCGGCATCGCCTTCGCGCCCGCCGGCGCCGCCGCGCCGGTGCTGAGCACCGTGGGCACACCCGCGGGGGTCAACGACATGTCCTGCCGTCCCTCCGCGGCGCATCCGGAACCCGTTGTGCTGGTTCATGGTTCGGGCACGGATATGGAACGCAGCTTCGGTGTGCTCGGCCCCGCCATCGCCCAGGCCGGATACTGTGTCTTCGCCGCCGATATCGGTAAGGCGCCCGCGCTGGCCGATGCGGCGAGCGGGAAAACCAATCTGCCCGGCCTCGGGTCGATCGGCGCGGCACTGAACGGACGCACGATCTACGGCGTCGCCGACATTCCGGCGATGGCGCGAGATCTGGCGAAGGTGGTGCAGTCCGCGCTGGATACGACCGGCGCGCAGCGGGTGGCGCTGGTCGGGCATTCCACCGGCGGCACCATAATTCGCCAATACCTGCGAACCAACGGCGCGGCCGCGGTCTCGACCGTGGTCACCCTCGGGTCGCCGTACCGCGGCTCGACCTGGGCCGGACTGCGCGACGCCTACCCGGATCTGGCCTCGCTCGGCCTGTCCAACGCGCAGATCGCGCAGCAGGTCTTCGGCGCGCCCGGTCAGCAGCAGCTGCCCGGCTCGCCCTTTCTGACCGCACTCAATGCGGGCGGTGAGACGGTACCGGGCGTCCGGTACACCGCCATCGCCTCGCGCACCGACGAGGTGATCACGCCCAACGAGACCGCGCTGCTCAGCGCGGCCGAAGGGGCCGATCGCAATATCTGGATACAGGACGGGTGTCCCACCGACACCGCGACCCACTCCAGCCTGCTCGTCGAACCAAGATCGCTCGCCCTAGTGCTCAATGCGCTGGGTGGCGAGGGCCGCAATCTCCCCTGCTGACCATGCGGCCCGGCTCGTCCGGCCGATCGAGCGGAGTCGATCGGCCGGACCGAGTTGATTTTTTTATTTCAGCATCGCGTAGCGATTCGATGAGAGGTGGTGGTCGGGTGACGGGCGGGCCTATTTCGGCGTCACCCAGGTGGTGATGTCGGCGTGCACCACCTCCAGACCGTGCTTGTCGTAGATCGACACCGGAACGATGAGGTCGCGTCCCTCGGTGATCTGCGCGAAGTCCGGGACCTCCGGCAGCTTGGCCACCGCGCGCAGCCCGGTCTCGGCCTTGGCCAGGTACTGCACGTTCATCGCCTTGGGGATCCAGCGGTGCGTCGATGGCACCGTCGCCTCGCTCAACATGCCCATGGCGACCTCGGCCAGATTGCATGCCGCGATGGCGTGAAAGGTGCCGAGGTGGTTGTGGATGCCGAACCACTTCGGCGCGCTCACCTCGCACAGTCCCGGTTCGAGCCGCACGACGCTCGGCAGCACCGTCCCGAAGTACGGCACCCGCGCCACCATGCCCAGCGAGAACAGGGCGTGCCCGAGCCGGTTGTCGGGCAGCTTCTTCCAGCCGCGGTACGTCGCGGTCTCTTTCGTCATGCGAGCTATCTTACTCAAAAGTAAGTTCAGCGCCGAGCGCCGCGGGCGACTGGGTAATTTATTGCCATCGACGCTCCTGGCATCCCGCTGCTACGTTGAGCTGTTGCGTCGCTGGCGCAACTGGGGGCCGACGCCACATCTGTTGGTGGGTATGGGATTTGGAGATCCATCATGCGTATTCGTATTGCCGTCGCGGGGCTGGGAATCGCCGCGGCGGGTGCGGCCATCGCAACCGGAATCGGTGCGGGGAACGCGGCCGCGTTCACGCCGGTCATCGCGACCGACAAGATGACCGTCGGGGTGCTGCTCGACCACAACGAGACCGTCGCGCTGAACAACAGCCCGATCGTCGGAATGCTGGACGATCCGATCACCAACGGCGGCGTCTTCTATATCGACCGCGCGTCCGTTTACCACCACGAGGGTGTGGTGATCGACGGGGTCACCTACACCGACGATATTTCCTTCGCGGGCGTGGTCGACGAGGCGGCCGCGGCGCCCAACGGCCATATCGGCATCGGTTTGACGGATCCGGCCGAGAACGACGGGGCGAATTACGCCGTGACGCAGTCCCTGCGCTGAGCCCAATGATTGTTCGGGCTGCGCCGACCGGGCGACATTGCTAGGTTGAACCCATTTCTTTTGCCGGGTAACGGATTTGGAGTTTCAACCATGCGAATTCGCAATGCTGTCACGGTAATCGGGATCGCGGCCGGTGGCGCGCTCGCGGCGGCGGCGGTCGGCGCGGGCGATGCCGCCGCCATCGAACTGCACGGCCCGAAACCGGTCGGCGTCAACTCGACGATCCGGCTCAGTCACGAGGACACCGTCGAGCTGAGCAAGAGCAAGTTGGCCGCGGTGCTGAGCGTGCCGCTCGCGGGCGGGCTGTACAAACTGGATCCCGATTCGACGATCCCGGACAACCCGCGCTACACCAACCGGCTGGTCACCTTCGCCGACGTGGTCGGCGAGGCGGCGGCCGCGCCGAACGGTTCGGTCGACATCCTGCTGGTGGATCCCGCGCAGTGGCGGGGCAGCGGCGTAGCCGTCGAGCAGTTCCTCAACTGAGATCGGGTCGAGGGGGGGGGGGGGGGCCCCCCCCCCCCCCCCCGGGGGGGGGGGGGGGGGGGGGCGGGGGGGGGGGGGGGGGGGTTGGGGGGGGGGGGGGGCGCAAGGTGGGGGTGGCGGGTGCACCG
>NZ_JAIRBR010000037.1:0-39384 GCF_020361265.1 Nocardia sp. JCM 34519.1 | reverse complement strand
ACCCGACCTCGGCCTACCAGTCCTCACCACCGCCGAATCCTATAATTAGGCAACGAATTTCAGGCGCAGAACACTAGATGGGTTCGGGCAGCGGGCCCAAATGCTTGCTCACTCGCTGACGCAGCCGCAGATACTCCGCCCAGCGGTGCCGGGTCGGCCCCTTCGGGCGCTCGACGGCGTCAGCCCCCTTGACGATCTCGCCGAGCCGGAACTGCTCGCGCGTCAGGTCGAATTCGATTCCGCTGGGCAGCCGGTTCCACCAGTGGAAGCCGCGCTGCACCCCGCTCAGATAAACCTCGCCAACCACGAGCTCACCGCCGAAAAGGTCGTTGACCAGCAACGCCGTAATGTCACAGTGCCCTAGTGCCGGATTGGCCGGATCCCAGCCCGACCGCTCCAGATCATCCGGCGAGCAGGTGTCGGCGGACCAACTGGCCCGCAACGCCTGGTCGAGCCGCAACAGGTCCCATGGTTGTGCGCAGCGCATACCCGGGACGATATCCGTTGCGGGACAGTCTTATTCGACAGTTACCGACTTCGCCAGATTGCGCGGTTTGTCCACGTCGTAGCCGCGCGCCTGCGCGACCTCCGCGGCGAAGATCTGCAGCGGGACCGTCGACAGCAGCGGCTGGAACAACGTTGGCGCCGAAGGGATTTCGATCAGGTCGTCGGCGAACGGCCGGACCGTGTCGTCGCCCTCCTCGGCAATGACGATGGTGTGCGCGCCGCGCGCCTGGATCTCGCGAATATTGCTCAGCAGCTTCGAATGCAGCACCGCGCGCCCCTTCGGCGACGGCATCACCACGATCACCGGCAGGCCCTCCTCGATCAGCGCGATCGGGCCGTGCTTGAGCTCGCCCGCGGCGAAGCCCTCGGCGTGCATGTAGGCGAGTTCCTTGAGCTTCAAGGCGCCTTCGAGCGCGACCGGATAGCCGACGTGGCGACCGAGGAACAGCACCGTCGGCGCGTGCGCGAACTTGCGCGCCACCGCCTTCACCTGCTCGTGGGTCGCCAAAACCTGCTCGACCAGCCTGGGCATCGCCTCGAGTTCGGCGAATTCGCGCGCCACCTCGTCCGGGTACTTGGTGCCGCGCGCCTGCGCGAGCGCGAGGCCGACCAGATAGTTCGCGGCCACCTGCGCCAGGAAGGTCTTGGTCGCGGCGACACCGATCTCCGGGCCGGTGCGGGTGTAGAGCACGGCATCGGATTCGCGCGGGATCTGCGCGCCGTTGGTGTTGCAGATCGCGAGCACCCTGGCCTTCTGCTCTTTGGCGTGGCGCACCGCCTCCAGCGTGTCGGCGGTCTCGCCCGACTGCGAGATGGCCACCACCAGGGTCGACCGATCCAGAACCGGGTCGCGGTAACGGAATTCGCTGGCCAGCTCCACCTCGACAGGCAGCCTGGTCCAGTGCTCGATCGCGTATTTGGCGAGCAGGCCCGAGTGGTACGCGGTGCCGCACGCGACGACGAAAACCTTGTCGACCTCGCGCAGCTCCTGATCGGCCAGGCGCTGCTCGTCCAGCACGATCCGACCGCCGTTCTGATCGTGGCTGAAGTGCCCGATCAGGGTGTCGGCGATGGCGCGCGGCTGCTCCTCGATCTCCTTCAGCATGAAGTAGTCGTGACCGCCCTTCTCGGCGGCGGCCATATCCCAGTTGATGGTGAACGGCCTGGTGCGCACGCCATCGGTATTCCCGGCGAAGTCGGTCACCCGGTAGGTGTCCGCGGTGATCACCACGGCCTGATCCTGGCCCAGCTCGACCGCCTCGCGGGTGTGCTCGATGAACGCGGTGACATCGGAGGCGATGAACATCTCGCCCTTGCCGACGCCGACCACCAGCGGGGTGGACCGGCGCGCCGCGACGATCATGTCCGGATGGTCGGCATGGGTGAAGACCAGCGTGAACGCGCCCTCCAGCCGACGCAGCACGGCCAGCGCGCTCGCCGCGAAATCGCCCGCGGTCGGGCCCGCGGCGTAGGCGCGGGCCACCAGGTGCACCGCGACCTCGGTGTCGGTGTCGCTGCGCAGCTCGACCCCGGCCTCCTCCAGCTCGCGCCGCAGCGGGGCGAAATTCTCGATGATGCCGTTGTGCACCACGGCGACCTTGCCGGTCACGTCGCGGTGCGGGTGGGCGTTGCGGTCGGTGGGCGCGCCGTGCGTCGCCCAGCGGGTGTGTCCCATACCGGTGGTGCCCGCGAAGTGATCGGTGCCGGTTTCGCCCAGCTCCGCCTCCAAATTGGCCAGTCGGCCCGCCTTGCGTTCCACCGCGAGACCACCCGCGCCGTCCAGGATCGCCACACCCGCGGAGTCGTAGCCGCGATATTCCATGCGGCGCAACGCGTCAACGACAACGCCGAGCGCGTCCCGATACCCGACGTAGCCAACGATTCCGCACATGGCTCACCACACTACTTATCGGATAACGTTCACGTCGTGTCGGCGTCTGTGAAATCGCTACTGAGCACCCTGACCAGCCGGGGTCCGCACCGCGTCCTGCGCGGCAACCTCGGCATCGCGGGGCAGCCCGGCGTTGTGTTCACCCCGGAGTCCGGGTTGAATCTGCCCGCGGTCGCCTTCGGCCACGGCTGGCTGACCGGCGCGGCCAACTATCGCGGCACCCTGGAACATCTAGCGTCGTGGGGCATTGTCGCCGCGGCCCCGGACACCGAGCGCGGGCCGATTCCGTCACATCTCGGCCTGGCCACCGACTTGCTCACCACCCTCGATATCTGCGCGGGCGTGCGGCTCGGCGACGGCTCGGTCAGCGTGCATCCCGAGCGACTCGCGCTGGCCGGACACGCCATGGGCGCGGGCGCCGCGGTGATCGCGGCCGCGCAGCGCCCGGTGGCCGCGGTGGCCGCGCTGTTCCCGGCGCCGACCGCGCCGTCCGCCGAGACCCTCGCGCCGGATATCGATATTCCGGCGCTGATCCTGGCCGGCGCCACCGATATCGAATCGGTGAGCTCGAACGCGATACCTCTGGCCGCCGCCTGGGGCGGTCCATCGGTGCTGCGCACCATCGACAACGCCTCGCACAACGGAATCACCGAGGGCAGGCGGGCACTCGCCGCACTCGGCGCGGGCAAGCACGAGGCCAAGACCGCGCGCACCACACGTGCGCTGCTCACCGGCTACCTGCTGCACAAGCTGGCGCGGGACAAAACATACGCGGCCTTCGCCGACCCGAACGCGATCATCCCGCACACGACGGTGGTGGACCCGACCGCCCCGCGCGAGGAGGAGAAGCCGAAAATCTCACCGCTGCAAGTGGTTTCGCTACTGCGCCGCTGACTCCGTTTACCGAGCGGGCTACACCGGCCGAGGAAAACCTCAGCGCCACAACCGAATCGATGCGACAATTCGCATCGCCCGGGCCACCTAAGCTCCCGTAGCTCAGCCGGTCAGAGCAGCACTCTTATACAGTGACGGTCGCAGGTTCAAGCCCTGCCGGGAGCACATCCAGGGTGCCGAATAGCGGGTGGCGTATCTGCGGCGAAATCGTCTGTGGTGCAGTCGATTCGGCTGTGGGTTTACTGAGCGGTTTCGTCGTGGCCAAGCCGCGGACGCGGCTGCGAGTAGTCGTTCCAGGCGTGGTGTGAAATCTTCGCCGTCCACAGGTCCGCTCGCTCGCTGAGTCGCGCGGCAGCGGTTCCTGTGCGAACGCGAATTCGCCAAAGATGCGGCGCAACTCGACCGTCCATATCGATTTCAATCGATGACTTGGCGAATGATCTTTTCCGGCAAGGTGTTTGGCAGTAGTGCTGTCATCAGCAAGGGGGCTGGATTGCTGTATCGGTTGAGACCTACGGAACGTACTCTGAATGTTCGTCGAACCGAGGCCGCCGACAGATAATTCGCAAGGGGTAATCACGCGATGGCGTGCTCTCGTCATGGAGCGCCGCAGTGACGGCCATGCCGCTGTTGCTCCCGGACACAGTCGAGCTGTTCGGCCGGGATGAGGAACTGCGGCAGATCCTGACCGCGAAACCTGGCCAGGTGGTGTCGATCTACAACGAGCACGGCGGGTCGGGGAAGACGGCGCTGGCCACGTCCGCGGCCCACCAGCTGGCATCGAGGTTTCCCGACGGTCAGTTCTTCGTCCGGCTGCATTCCCACACCCCGGGCCAGCCCGCCGCCGCTGCCTTGGATGTCTTGGCGTCATTACTGGTCCGTATGGGTATCGCCCCTCGGTGTCTGCCCGACACCGAGGACGGTTGCCGAGTCCGGTGGCGAGAACGATCGGCGCGCAAGCGAATACTGCTCATCCTGGACGACGCCGAGGACCTCGCCTCCATCGCGCCCCTGCTCCCTGGAAACGAGACGTGCCTGACGCTGGTGACAAGCCGCCGACCGCTGTTCGAGCCGGGTGATGCCGTCAGCCTCGAGTTGAAGCAATTGGGGCGGGGTTCCGCAGTGCGATTACTCAACCACTTCAGCCATCGACGGCCCGCCAATTCGCGGGATACCCGTGCGGTCGATACGATCGTGCGCTCCTGTGGATTCCTGCCGTTGGCGATCAAGGTGTCGGCGGGCCGGGTCGCGCGTGGTCGAAGCCTCTCAGGTCAGGCCGGTGAACTGACCGCGGCTGCGGATCGACTGGCCGGAGTGGATATCAGCGATCGTGCCTCCTACGCGGTGTTCAAGCTGTCCTATGACGATCTGCCCGCCGCGCGCCGACGGCTGTATCGTCGCCTGAGCCTGAACCGAGGCGCGGACTTCGACGCCTATGCCGCCGCCGCGCTCGGTGAGCTCGACCTGTCCACGGCCAGAGGCGAACTCGTCGCACTGTGTACCGAGCACCTGCTCGAGCAGACCGGAGAGAAGCGGTTTCGGTTGCACGATCAGTTACTCGAGTATCTGCGCCGAGACGAGTCGTTCGACGACGACAGCGCCGTCGAACGACTGCTGGACTATTACCAGTACAGCGCTGCCAACGCTGATCGGCTACTGGCACGGTACGTGCCTCCCGGCGATAATTCGGTTTTCGTCCCGCGGACCGGCATCCGGATCCGGACATTCGAGAATCCGAAGAACGCGCTGGAATGGCTGCGCGCGGAACGCGACAACCTGCTGGCCTGGCTCGAGTACACGATTGACCGCGACCCGGCCCGAATGATCGCCCTCACAGCGGCTTTAGCGATGATCCTGTACCAGGACGGTCCCTCATCGCTTGCCGTTCAACTGCATGCGCGGGCGGCCGTTACCGCGCAACGCCTCGACGACACCGCCGCGGAGGCCGACGCTCTGGTGGATCTCGGTGCCGTGCACTGGCTGACCGGGAACTACACCCGCGCGACCGAGGTGCTCGAGCAGGCTCGCGGCCTCTATCGCGAGCGGCGGGACCGGCACGGAGAAGCCAACGCGCTCAACAACCTCGGCATCGTACGCCGACTGACCCACGACTATGGACCGGCTGTCGAACTCCTCGAAGCGGCGAGGGACCAATTCCACCGCGTCGGTGACCGGCTGGGTGAGGCGAACGCTCTCAATGATCTCGGTGTGGTGCGCTGGCTGACCTGGGACTACATCGAGGCCGATAATATGCAGGTCCGTGCCCTGGAACTCTACCGTGAGGTCCCCTATCCCCGCGGGGTCGCCAACGCGCTGACCGATATCGGCATCGTGCGCTGGGTGGCCGGTGACTACAGCCGGGTCGGTGATGTGCTGCGGCAGGCGCTCACCCTGTTCGACGAGCTCGCCTTCGTCCGGTGGGAGGCGAACGCCGCCACCGACCTCGGCGTCGTCCGCCGCCTGGACGGCGATTACGACAAGGTCGACGGACTATTGCAGGAGGCGCTGGACCTCAACATCCGCATCGACGACCGACTGGGAGTGGCCAGCACGCTCAACAATCTCGGCATCGTGCGCTGGCTGATCGGGGACGACGAGAAGGCCGAAGGGTTTCATCGCGACGCGCTCGCTCGCTATCGCGAACTGGGCTACCGCCACGGTGAGGCCGACGCGCTCAACAATCTCGGCGTCGTGTGTCGGCTGCGCGGCGACTTCCCTGGAGCCACTGAGTTTCACCGTCAGGCCTTGACCCTGTATCTGGAGCTCGGTGACCACTGCGGAGAAGCGGATGTGCTGAAAAACCTCGGCGCCGTGATCTGTTCGACCGGAGACTACGGTGAGGCCACCGCCCTGAATGAGCGGGCGCTGGGTCTCTATCGCGGACTCGGGGAGCGGCTCGGAGAAGCCCAGGCGCACAATGGGATCGGGACGAGTCTGCTGAGTGCCGGTGAAATCGACCGGGCGGCATCGGAATTCGCGGAAGCCGCCCGGATCGCCGAGGCGATCGGGAATCGCCTCGAATTGGCACGCGCTCTGGAGTCGGCGGCGCAGTGCCATGAGGATACGACCGAGGCCGCGCCGATCGCAGCCCTCCGTCGAGCGGTCGACCTCTACCGGCGACTGCGAGTTCGTGAATTCCCCTGTGCCGCTGAGCATCTCCGCGCCAGGATGACAATCCGCGGCAGGAAGCTGCTGGCTGATCCCGACAGTGCCGAGGGTAGATACGATCTGGACGAAGCGATCGAGCTGTTCCGGTACGTGCTGTTCACTTCGGACGATGCCCATCCCGCCATCACCGTGGCCTTGTCGAATCTTGCTCGGGCGCTGACGATCAGGGCTCGGTGCAGGGGATCGCTCACCGACCTCGACGATGCCGTCTCGTTGCTGAGGCGAGCCGCCCATATGGATCCAGATGAGCAAGCCGAACGTCTGGAGGACCTGGCCGCGGCTCTGCGGCTTCGGTTCGAACGCACCGGACTACCCGCGGATCGGCAAGAAGCGGACCGGCTAGCGGTCGTCCAGGCCGACCCGCAACATGACGATTCCACGTATTCGGCGGCCAATGATTTTCGTAGACAAGATAATTCGCGCGAAGGGGTCGAGGCGCACGTCGAGTACCGCTCCGACGAACCCGCTCGGCGGGGAGCGGAGTTCCGGGTCGCGGTGTGGCTGGAAACGACGGAACAGGCGGTACCGGACCCGGCGGCGATCCGGCTCCGGGTCGTGCTGGATGCCCAGGCGAGCGAGGTTGTCCCTGTGACACGGTTGACGCGAATGGGAACCGACCGGCGGACGACTGCCGTGGAGTTCGCGGTCACTCCGAGCTTTTCCGGCTCGCTGCCACTGATCTTCAGATTCTATCGGGACCACGACAATCAGCCGGTTCTCGAGGTCCGGTCGGGCGTTCTCGTCTGCGATGCGGAGATGGTGCGGTGACGCGGGAACTGTCGGCACTCGTCACTGGCTCCGACGAATTCATCGAGCGGGAATACGACCGATCCAGGACGGTCCATCTGTGGATCAGCGAGAACATCGCACCGGGCGAGTATCTGGTCCGACTCTGGGGATCCGCGTTCCCCGAACAGGGCGCGGGCGGTTACCTGGGCCGGATAAAGATGAATTCCTTCGAAGCCGACGCATTGATCGAGGATCTCCGATCGGAATGGAAAAGCCTTGTCCTCGATCATCGGGAGGTTCAGGAGCCGGACCGGACATCCGTCTTTCCGTTCTCACACCAGTGGGATCAGTCGAGAAGGCCGGAGCTGTTGCAGGGCTTGGCGTACAAACTCGTCGATATCGGCTTCGTCACGTATAGGACCTTGTTCCGAGGCGAAGACAAAGGCCTGCAACGACTTCGCGCGGCACTCGACCGGGCGCTGCGATGCGGGCAGCAGGTGATCAGCGTCGAGTCCGAGAGCCTCATCGTCCCGTGGGGGATGCTCTACACCCCGCCGGACGTCCGCCACGACCCACCGACCGAGGATCACTGGTCCTACGAAGGGTTCTGGGGTTACCGCCACCTCATCGAGCACACCTTCAGCCATGTGGCCGGTTTCGACTCGCGGATCGCCGTACCCGCGGCGGGTCTCACCGTCGGTCTCTGCGCGGATCCGCGCATCGATATCGACTTCACGAGGGCTTCCTTCGGCGTAAGCAAGGGGGTGTACGTCGACCTCATCAGCGAACTCTTCCGCGCTCACGGCGCGACGGTTGTCATCCGCACTCGAAAAAGTGAGCTGGAGCGAGCATTCCACGACGCGATGCTCTCCGACCAAATCGTCTTCTTCTGCTGCCATGGGCTCGCTGCCGGTCCCGCCGGCCCCACCAGCAAGCCGTACTTCGAACTGGACCACAACGAACGGATCCGTGGCAGGGATGTGGAGACCTGGTTGGAAACCGGCAGTCTGGCGACCAGGCCATTCGTATTCTTCGGTGCTTGCAATGGTGGTCGGCTGGCCTCGACCTTCTACTCCACTGTGGGCCGAGCTCTGCTGCGCGACGGGGGCGCGCGCTGCCTGATCGGGCCCCAACTGGACCTGCCGCCGGTACTGGCGGTGAGTTATGCGCGCCTGCTGTTCGCTGAATTCCTGGTCTCGGAGACCAAATTGGGTGACATCGTATGGCGCCTCAGCTGCGAGTTGATCAACAAGTACAACAACCCCCTCGGCCTGATGTTCTCGCTGTACCGGGGAATCGACATACATCTCTGGCGGACGAACGGACAATGACGGACTCAGTGGTCCTCGACCTGAACGAGAACGGTGATCTGCTCGATCCGTGCGACGGTTCTCCTGTCCGTTCCGAGGCCGTGCCCGACCTACTGGCCCGTCGAGTCGTGGTTCCGGACGACGCGACCGATATCGTCGTCTTCACCCACGGCTGGCGAAATTCCCGCCACTCGGCCCAGCGGCGAGCGTGGCAGTTCTTCACGCTCGTGGAGGAGCACTACCGCACTCAGCGTGACGGCTACCCCAAAGTCGATGTCTGGAGCGCCTACTACGTGATCGTCCGGTGGCCGTCCATGAGCAGTCCGTTCCCTCGGGGGTACCGGCGAATTCGCGATCGCGCGCACGCGATGACCACCCGGGGACACGCGGGACAAGTTCTCGGCCACCTGCTCGGGTATCTGAATTCCGAACGGCGACTTCCTGGGAGCCCACCCGCGCTGGGCAACCGCACCGGCCAATACCTGCATTGTGTCGGGCACTCCTTCGGGGGAAGGTTTCTGGTCGAGGCCGTTCAAGCGGCCGCTGACCGGAAACCACCGGCTCTTGCCTGGAATCGCGAGAATCCCAACTATCCCTATACGGTCGACACCCTGTTGATCTTCCAGATGGCCGCCCGCCCAGATATTTTCGCGGGTCCGCTCGTACGGATACTCAGCGACGCACCCA
This sequence comes from Nocardia sp. JCM 34519.1, assembly GCF_020361265.1. Classification (NCBI taxonomy): domain Bacteria; kingdom Bacillati; phylum Actinomycetota; class Actinomycetes; order Mycobacteriales; family Nocardiaceae; genus Nocardia; species Nocardia sp. JCM 34519.1. The sequence goes on along the minus strand of NZ_JAIRBR010000037.1, from coordinate 30,198 downwards.
TCAACGGACCCGTCGTCCTGACACACTCGCGCGCAGATCGTGCCACCGGTCTGTGGCATCGTCTGGCCGAAGGTTCCCCGGGGATCGGGCAGGTAGGAGCACGATCGCCGGTCGACCACATCATCGAAACCCGATTGCACCCCATCTCCGAGAGATATCGGCACGCCGAACTCGACAGCCGCATAGTCAATGTCGACTCCGGCTGGCGCTTCCGGCGAGGGCGCTGGCACAGCCCGGCGGGCGCACATTCCGATATCTGGTACCCGGAATCGGCCCATCTAGTGCTCTCGCTCGCAAACCTCGCGCGATGAGCGGGCACCGCACTGCATTGAACTCATTGACGCCGCCCGAGTGAACCCGCACCGCCGAGCGGGCATTCGTTCCACATGTGCACAGCTGTCGGTGGTTCCACGACTTGCAACGTGGTGGTCCCTCGACTGTGGGAAACGACGAAAGAGTCGCACCCGAACAACGTCGGACCGTGGTCTCAGCCATAGAGTGCGAGCTCGACGACATCACGGCCGTGGGCGCAGGCCGTCGAGCGCGAGTTCGATGAAGCGACGCCAATCGCCGATGGCGTCGCGGCTGATCATGGCGACGGCGCCGACGATCATGTAGAGATCGGCGACTGTGGCGTCGCGGCGAACGGTGCCGTCGGCGCGGCCGCGTTTCAGTAGTTCCTCGCCGAATTCGGCGAGGGCGGTACGGGTTTCGCCGTGCGGCTGGTTGTCGCCGAGGGCCGACGCGATGATGCGTGAGAGCGCGCGGCCCCGTTCGTGTACCTCGGCGACGTGTGTGAGGAAATCCGAAAGCGCTTGCCGCGTATCGGTATTCGGCAGATTGATGCGGCGTCCGTGGTCGAGGATGCCCGCGAACCGCTGTTGTGCGACCGCCTCGATCAGCGCGCGACGGGTCGGGAAATGCCGGTAGACGGTGCCGACCCCGACACCCGCGGCGCGCGCGACATCCGCCATCTGCACCGCGTCGCCGCGCTCGGCGAACAGTTCGACCGCTACGGCAAGCACTTGGTCGCGGTTGCGGGCGGCGTCGGTGCGGAGTTTGCGGGTGGTCGGCGTCGAATTCATCCTGCTCCGTCGTTCGATGGTCAGCGGGAGGTTACCGCGCGGGTGCGCTCCACCGTCACCGCCGCCGACAGCCCGACCAACATCACCAGCGCGATGAACAGCTGAAAATCAATGCCGAGCACCTTGCGCGCGTCGGCCGCGAACTCGGGATCCTGCGCCGCGGTACCGGGAAACAGCAGCGCACCCCACATCCCGAGCCAGGTCACCGAACCGAGCGCCGCGGCCAAATAGAACTGCGCCCGCTGATCCCCCTTGCGCCGCAGCAGGATTCGCAACCCGATCGTCCCGAGCAACGCCCCCATCCCGATGTACTGCGCATCGTGGAACTTCGCATGCGGCGGCCAATTCGGATTATGCAGATGCCGCCTGGCGATATCCGGAATCACCAGATCCGCCAACAACGGCCCAATCAGCGTATTCAACAGAACCACGCCGACAACGACGCGCGGCAACGACCAAAACCGCTTGGCAGTCATAACAGAACTCCCTTCTAGATCAGAATCGGAATCCGATTCCGATTCCGATTCCGGCTCAAACGTAGGCCTCCGACCTGAGAAATGTCAAGGGCCGCCACGGCGGCACTCGCACGAAAACTGCTAACCACCAAGGGTTTCCAGATTTCCTCACGACCGCTCGGCACCGTCGGATGCATGCCCGTCAGCGGCACCGATGCGAGGCACGAGCCTAGATACGCCCTGAGGTTGATGCCGCCGGTCGAGTCGGCAACTCGCCGGTCTCGCGCACGAGCAGGCGAATGAAACGGACCGCGCGCCCTCAATCGACCAGAACAGCACACCTGGACGGCGGCTCTGAAGCCGAACACCGTCTCGCCCATGGGAATACAGCCCTTTGACGGGTGCATGCCGACAGGATGACGCTGGCCGGGTTGTGTATCAACGCCAACATCGAGGAGTTCTGTCATGTTCGCGAAGAAGTCCGACAAAGTAGCCGAGCGTCCCGCGACCGAACGTCCCGCGGCGATCATCATCCGTCCGCTGGACAAGAAGGAGACCACGTCGGACAGCGGCTCGTCCAACTCGTAGTCGCGCCGCATCGAGCCCGATGCGTGCCGTGGATATGGTGCGGCCGCGGATCAAGCCGGAACTCGTTGCGTATGTGACGGTCGACGGAAACATCAGAATCGGCGCGACAATCCACGGTATCGGGGTGGAAGTCGCTGATCCGGACGGCTGGGTCCGAACTTTGATCGATGCGCTCGACGGGACGAGATCGCCCGGCGAGATCGTCGCGGCGGTGCGGTCCGGATCTCCGGGAGCGCCCGTGACCGAGGCGCTGCAACAGCTTTCGGACGCGGGACTCCTGGAAGACGCGGGCGCTCCGGTTCCGCCGGAGCTGCCGGAACCGGAGCGTTATTCGCGCGGTGTCGCATTCCTGCGCTGGATCGACCGCACGCCGCGGTCGAGTGCGTGGGATATGCAGTTGCGGCTGAGCCGATCCCGGGTGCTGCTGATCGGAATCGGCGGTGTCGGTGGAACTGTCGCACAGGGGCTCGTCGCCTCCGGCATCGGTCACCTGCACTGCGTGGACTTCGACACCGTCGACCTGTCCAATCTCAACCGGCAGATCCTGTTCCGCGAGAAGGATATCGGCGCTCCCAAGGTCGAAGCCGCGGTGGATCGGCTGCGCGCGCTGAACTCCACGGTGCTCGTCACCGGCGAGCAGCGCCGCGTCGACGGCCGGTCCGATATCGCCGAGCTGATCCGGCCCGGATACGACCTGCTCGCACTGTGCGCCGACCGGCCGCGCAATATTCGCAGATGGGTCAACCGCGAATGCCTGGCCGCCGATCTGCCGTGGGTGGTCGGTGGCTACCACGGCCCGCGCACATCGGCCGGTATGTACGGCCCCGACGCCTGCTGGGAGTGCGCGCACGATAGCGACGCCGAATCCGGCGACACCAGAATGCCTGCCGGAATGACGGTGGAAAGTCTTGCACCGCAACTACCTTGGCACCCCGTCAACGCGGTGTCCGCGGGTATTACCGGCAACCTGGTCACCCATTTCGCCCTCTCCGCACTCACCGGTGCGCCGCCGTTCGAACCCGGAGCTCGATACGAGGTGAACCTGGCGAACCTCGAAGCGACTGCCCCGGAACGCATTCCGCCGCGTCCCGGTTGTCCGGGGTGCGGTGACGCCCGGTGACCGCACCAATCCGAGCAGATAGCCGAATAACCCTGTGCGACTTGGCAACTCGCCAGGAAGGTGAGGAGTGGTTGGTCGGCAGATTCGACACCCGCCGCTTCGTCGCGATCCCGCGGGTCGGCGCATCGGCGCTGGACCTGCTGCGCGCGGGCCACACCATCGAACAGGCGACCTCGCGACTGAGCGATGCCGAGGGGCAGGAGTTCGACGTACTCTCCTTCGCCCGGGATCTGATGGAACTCGGATTCATCGCCCAGGTGGACGGTCGGCCCGTCCCCGACACCGCCGCGCCGCCCGCGTCATTTCCCGAAATACGTCCGGAGCACGTGCGATTCGCGCTGAGCCCGGTCCTTCCCGCGCTGTTCGTATGCCTGATGTGCGCGGCCGCGGTCGCACTCGTGGCGCGGCCCGATCTGCTGCCGACTTACCGGGATCTGCTCTGGAGTCCGGCGGGCAGCGCGGTGCTCGCGCTGAGTGTCGCCGCCGGCTGGACGCTCGTATTCGTCCACGAGCTGGCGCATTTCGTGGTCGCAAGGGCTACCGGTGTACCCGCCAGGATCACGCTGAGCACCCGCCTGCAGTTCCTGGTGGCCGAAACCGACATCAGCGGAATCGAATTCGCCCCGCGACGCCATCGGCTCACCGCGTATCTCGCCGGTATGGCAGTGAATCTCGCCGTGGCCGCGGTCGCGATCCTGCTGGCCGCGGTCACCGACCAAGCCGCGCACCGGATTCTGGCCGCGACCGTGGTGATCGCCCTGCTGCCCTTGCCATTCCAGTTCATGGTCTTCATGCGCACGGACATCTACTTCGTGCTGCAGGACCTCACCGCATGCCGAGATCTGTACGGCGACGGCGCAGCCTACGCACGCTACCTCGCAAAACGGTTGCGGCAGCGAATCTTACGTCAGCGCAACGATGACGAGGATCCGAGCCTCGCACTGCCGCCGCACGAACGCCGTGCGGTCCGCGCCTACAGTGCGGTCCTGGTCCTCGGAACGGCCCTGTGCCTGGCCGCGCTCGCCGCCTTCACCCTGCCCGCCGACCTCACCCTGATCTACCGCGCCGCTACCCGCCTCGGACCCGAACACTCACTCGCCGCGAACGCCGACAGCGTCGCCGTACTCCTCATCCTCGGCACCCTCCACCTGATCTGGGCAGTCACCTGGTTCCGGCGGCGACACCGTTTTCGGCGGCGGAGCGCTCGGCGAGTTGGCAGCCATTCTCCTCGGTGCGACGATTGATCTCGTCGAGTTCGTCCAGCAGCAGTGCCGACCGACGGCACTGCTCGGCGGCGGCCTGCTCGAACAACGGCCGGCGCCAGCCGCAAACGGCTCACCCGCATAGCGGAGCATTAGTCCACCAGTCAGCGATGATCTCATCGGGAGAATGCCCGAACCATTGGATCCCGATCAGGTATCGGGAACGGGCCGGATCATCCGGGAACGTCGTATACACCTGCGCTACACCGGATGCGGGTGAGCCAGCGGGGGAGATGAATACGAGCGGGGCCGTCGGGCATCCGCTGTGCGGCTGAGTGGCCGACTTCGCAGTGCCGCCCGTGTATGTCTCCGATGCGACTGAATCCAGTTTCCGTCGAACCGCCTCCGGCGCCCCGTAATCGTCCACCTGAAAGTTCGCACTTTCATGGCCGAGACAGTTGATGCCGTGTGACCCCTCACCAGATGTTTCTACGCAGGTCGCCTTCCGCCAACCTGGTGCCAGTAGGTCATCACCGGCCGGCAGCAGCTTAGGAAAGGAGTCCACGATCGCCTGCGCCCGAGACGGCCACGGCGGGGGCGCCTTGGTCCCTTGTACCTCGCTAGTTGTGGAGGAGCGATAGCCCATCACTCCGACGACGATGGCGACCAGGACAAGAGCAGCAAAAGCCAGCAGGGTCGCCCAACCCGAGAAGCGCGATCGCGGTGGTGCGGAGAGCTGAGACGAGGTCACCGGCGATGGAGTCGGGATACCGGCACGCGATTCGGCGGCCCGTATTCTGCAGTCGGCGAATGGTGGTGCAGCACAGGACGGCTCGACGCTCGGCTGTCCTGCAAAGTCACCGCGGTAGCCGAGTGAGACGCGATCTGTGTCGGTTGAGTACCGACCTGTAATGCGTGCAAAGCGGCGTCCGCGAACTCACCACAGGTCCGATACCGGTCGTCCGCCCGTTTGGACAACGCACCGGCGAGCACCACATCGAGCGATGTCGGCAGACCGGCACGCCGTTCGGCCAATGGCGGCGGAGGTTCGTACATTTGCGCGTTGATCACCGCTACCGGATTGGTCGCGACGAATGGCGCGCTACCGGTGAGCAGCGCGTACAACGAACAAGCCAGCGAGTACTGATCACACCGTTGATCCAATGGCGCTCCCGAAAGTTGTTCGGGCGCCGCATAGGCCAGAGTCGCGGTAAACGCACCAGTACCGGTCAAGCCATTCGTTTCGTCACGCAGGCGAGCGATTCCGAAGTCAGCCAGGAAGACTCGCTCGGGCGCACCGGAGATGTCATCGGCCAGCAGGATATTGGCAGGCTTCACATCCCGGTGAAGCACACCGCGCTGATGCGCATAGTCGAGCGCTGCTCCGGCTTCGCCGATGATGCGGACCGCGCGAAAGGGATCTGTCGCACCCAAGGAGGCGGCGTCGGTACCCGCTACATACTGCATCGAGATCCAGAGGTAAGGATCCACATTGCCGCGATCATAAACAGTGACGATATTCGGATGCTCGAGCTGTGCGACCAGATCCGCTTCACGCTCGAATCGCTGCCGAACCTCTTTGTCGCCGAAGTACTCCGGATTCAGCAGTTTCAAAGCTGTCAGGCGAGGTAGTCGCGGATGCCGAGCGCGGTAGACGGTGCCCATACCCCCACGGCCCAAAACGCCTTCGATTCGATATCCGGCGAACACCTCGCCGACTCTTGGCCCAGTCATGCTGTGCCCACCGCGCCGAAAGCCGGGCTCCATGCGGACGGCGAACTCGGACGCTGTGTCGCCGCCACTCGAATGATGTTGTGCTGGCTCGGTTTATCAGACGAGCCAGCTGTCGCGGCGGTAATAGGCGGATTCCTCATCCTCGTCATCGATTGGGGCCACAGTGTCTTTGGCTCTGCGAGCAGCCATGGAGCGGGCGATCGCTTCGCGCTGCTCACGCGCCTCGGTCTCTTGTCGTTCCTTCTCTTCGGCCTCCGCTCTCGCCTTCTCGATCTCTTCGGCGTGCTCTTCCCAGAACTCGCGCATGTCGGCCGCGGAACGCTCGGCCAACTCGCGGTTGCTGTTCGCCGTCCGCCGGTTGATTTCTTCGAATTCATCCAAGAGCATCGCCGCGCGGTGAAGATGGTCCGCTATGACGCGTTCGACTTCCTCGGCGTAGTTCATCTCGTCCACTCCCCTACCTCAACTGCGGCGACGCCGCTGCGCGGATAACTCACAGCGGACCTGCCTCGGCCAATTCGGCCCCGCTGTCGGAGGGCTTCGGCTGTCCATCCTGTTGACCCGAAGGCACTTTCGGGCGATGCTCGCCGTCTTCTTCCTTTTTGGTCGGCGGCACGGACGGCGTTGGAACCTGCGACTTGTTCTGGGGATCCTCGGCAGCCGGGGCTTTGGGCTCTGGTTTGTTCTGGTCCACGGGCGGCGAAGGCTGAGTGCCGTCCGGCTTGGGCGCAACGCCGTCCGGCTTGTGTTGGGTATCTTCCGGCTTCGGCTGGGCGCCATCGGGTTTCGGCGGAGCGGCGCCGGTGTTGGCGTCCTTCTCCTCGGTCGTGATGACCGGCATGCCGTGTTCGTCGAGCTTCAGCGTGTATTCGTGCGACTTGCCGTCGGCCGCGGACTCGACCAGTTTCAGCTGGCCATCCTTCATTTCGAGCTTGAGATGCTTGCCCGCGAGATCGAACTCCGCGACCGGCTTCTCACCCTTGTTCTTATCGGCCGCGTCTTTGGTCGGGTCCCCCTTGCCCGGGTCGGCCTTGCTCGGGTCACCGGTCTGCTTGTCGGTCGGGTTGATCGCCTTCTGGATCTCCTCGATGGCTTTCTCGACACCACTGGTGATGGTGGTGCCCAGCGAGGACAGGCCCGATGTCACGGTCGAGGAGATCGTGGAGACCGTCGACGACAGATCCTTCGCGACCTGGCTCAGCGAGGCCAGACCATCGACGGATGTCGGGTTGGTTGTCGTTGGGTTGGTGGTAGTGCCGGGGGTGCTTGTGGGGTTGCCAGGAGTGCCCGGAGTACCGGGCGTGCCAGGTGTACCGGGCGTGCCAGGTGTCCCGGGCGTACCTGGGGTCCCCGGCGTACCAGGCGTACCTGGAGTGCCAGTATCTTTCGGCTTCTCCACACCGGCCGGCCGAGGGTAGGCCGTGTCCGAAACTTGGCTCAGCGCATCAATAATCGGGGTGTAGACATTCTTGACCGCCGTATCGGTCAGGCTGCAGACGTCGATGAACTTTTGCGCCTTACTGGCGTAGTCCGGTTTGAAAACATTGTCCAGCCAGTGTTTGCAGCGATCCTGGACCCGGTGCGCATAATTTGAATCCGCAATCATGAATCCAGCCGTCCGGACATCCCAAGCATCGACACCCCCCGTCAAATCAGGAAATATCCGCCAAAGCTTGCTGAGCAAACTATTCTCGCTGACATTGCTCCAAGCAATACTTTTTCCGGAAATGATGTCCGAGACGTCTTCCGGAGTCTTATCAGCGATCTTTATTTCCTCGCCATTTTGCAGAATGTAGCGCACTACTTCCGCCTTGAGCTTCACCGCGGAACGCAGTCCATCACCCGCGGCCGCGATTGCCTTCCAAGCACTGCCGGCGGCCTTGGCGTCGGTGTCGGCGCGGGCAATCTGCCGGTTCAGCAGGTCGGCACCGCTCGCACCGGCCTGCCCCTGCCACAATGACTGCATTGTCTGAACCTGACCCCGCTGCACATCCAACTGCGCGTTGGCATCCTGCAAGACCTCCTGCAGCTTCGCGGCGACATTGCGGATCTTGTCCTCGTTCAATCCGTTCTGCTCATAGAAGCGTTTGTGCAGGTCCGCGTAGGCCGGGATGTTTGTCGGCAACCCACCGAACGCCCGCCGATAACTGGGCTCGAAGTACTCGAAGTACAAAAGGCTGCGCGACCCGATATCGAGGTATTCCTTGACGGAGGTGTACGCGGGTACAGAGAAAACCATTTCTCAACTCCTCTGCGGGGGTGTGCCGGTCTCCGAGCCCGCGCTACGACTTGGCAGCATTATGGTCGATCTTCGCGATGTGGAACGAATTCTCGCTGTCGGTATTCGAGTACTTGACCACCGAGGCACCGACTACGTCTGCTGTCGCGAGGGTGGCCTCCGACCATGCGGCAAGCCAGTTCGCGATCGTATCGAGCCCATGTTGGATCTTCTTGCCCTGATCGGCATAGTTGGCGCCGGCATCACCGGGACCGAACGTGTTATCGCTGACATCCTTGACGCGATTCCGGACAGCCTGCCCGGACGCCGTCATATCTGTGCTCAGGCGGCCCAACTCCCCCGTCTTGACGCCGAGCATGCCAGCCTGCGACTGGTCACTCATGCCACGCTCCCCTCCATCCCTGCTTTGTTTGGATCCGCGTCGAACACTGCCTCTACTTGTTCGACGCACGCGGCGGACGCGCGGTTCCATCGAATCCCCGCAAAGCGGCACCCTACCGTGCAGCGGTATCCGCAGGTTCCACTGATTCGCGCGGGGGTGCGCGAATCAGTGCAACCTGCGGCCGTGACGTCCCCTCGCAGCGGCGGGTGTTCGGGGGCCGTTGCGCGCCAGTGTAGTTGGCGCGGCGACGGTCCCGGCGGGTTTATTTGTTGAGGTGGCCCTGATCGGTGCGTACCCATTCGGCGGTGCCGTCGGGGTGGCGGTGGAACTCCCAGGCGGCGTAGTCGCCGGATTTGTCGATCAGCGTGACGTGATCGGCGATGCCGTCCTGGTGGGTGCTGGTCCAGATATGTGTGCCGTGGTCGTCGTTGACGGTGACGGTATCGAGAATTCCGTCACCGGTGACGTCCTGGGTCGGGTGGTGCAGTTCGACCGTGCCCAGGCTGTCGAGCGACGAGTGCGCGTCGACGTCGGGCAGATGGTCGGAATCGCCCGAGGTGATCATGGCTCCTCCTCAGCGGGACTCGTGGGTGCGAGGATCCCGCGCGCAAGCGGGGTATCGCTCCATCCTGTCATCCACGCGTCCCGCGCGCAGCCGGGTATCCCTACTTCTTCGGGATGATCAGCCACATGGCCAGGTAGATCACGAACTGTGGTCCTGGCAACAGGCAGGAGAGCACGAACAGCAAGCGCACGACAGTCGAGTTCCAGCCGAAGTATTCGGCGAGGCCACCGCATACGCCGCCGAACCATTTGTCGTCCGCCGAACGGGTGAGCCGATGGGTGGTTGGCACGGTCATGATCTCCGCTTTCATCGTTGTGATCGTTACGCCGTCAACTCTGCCCAGGCAGCGGCGCCGTGCCATCGGTAAGCCGACCGATTCGGACCCTGATTTCTCCGGTACGCGCACTCAGGGCCAACCCTGATCGGATGGGCGGCACGCGCACGCGGCAGACTCGTCGGGTGACAACCACACTGCACGCACGCGGACTGTCGGCCGGACACGGTGAGCGCACCCTGTTCGCCGACCTGGATCTGACGTTGGCGCCGGGCGATGTGATCGGCCTCGTCGGCGTGAACGGTGCGGGCAAGTCGACGCTGCTGCGCATGCTCGCCGAGGGCCGAACCCCAACGGGCAGCATCACATTGAGCCCGCCCGACGCGACCGTCGGCTATCTGGCCCAGGAGCCGGAACGGGTACCGGGCGAGACGGTGCTCGAATTCCTCAGCCGCAGAACGGGTGTCACGGCGGCACAGCGGACGATGGACGCGGCCGCCGAACGGCTCGCCGATGGCGGCCCCGACGAATACTCTCCCGCCCTGGAACGCTGGCTGGCACTGGGCGGTGCGGATCTGGATCAACGCGCGCAGGAGGTGGCGGCCGAACTCGGCCTCGCCGAAAGCCTGCCGAACGGACTGGACACCCCGATGACCGGACTCTCCGGTGGGCAGGCGGCCCGCGCCGGACTGGCGTCGGTCCTGTTGTCCCGCTTCGACATTCTGCTGCTCGACGAGCCGACCAACGACCTCGACCTGGACGGTCTGGCGCGGCTGGAGGAGTTCGTCACCGGCGTGCGGGTGCCGCTCATGGTGATCAGCCACGATCGAGAGTTCTTGGCGCGCACCGTGAACCGGATCGTCGAATTGGATCTGGCGCAGCAGCAGGTGGACAGCTACGACGGCGGCTACGAGTCGTATCTGGCCGAACGCGAGATCGCCCGCCGCCACGCGCGGGAGGCCTACGAGGAGTACGCCGACACCAAGGCGGGGCTGGAGGCCAGGGCGCAGATGCAACGCAACTGGCTGGAGCACGGCGTGCGCACCGCCCGGCGTAAGGCGCGCGATCCGCGAAAGATGGACTCGGACAAGGCCGGCCGCAAGATGCGTGCCGAGTCGACCGAGAAGCAGGCGGCCAAGGCCCGGCAGACCCAGCGCCGGATCGAGCGGCTGGAGGTGGTGGAGGAACCCCGCAAGGAGTGGGAGCTCCGGATGACCATCGCGAGCGCGCCGCGCAGCGGATCGGTGGTGACCACGCTGTCGAACGCGACCGTCGCGCGCGGCGATTTCACGCTCGGCCCGATCACCGTTCAGGTGGATTGGGCCGATCGCATCGTGCTCACCGGTGCGAACGGATCGGGTAAGTCGACGCTGCTGGCGCTGCTGCTCGGAAAGCTCCGGCCGGACACCGGATCCGCCGCGCTCGGCTCGGGTGTGGAAATCGGCGAGGTCGATCAGGCGCGCGAACTGTTCCGCGGAAATGCCTCGCTCGCCGACACTTTCGGCGTGGAGATGCCTGACTGGCCGGAGGCCGAGGTGCGCACCCTGCTCGCCAAATTCGGCCTGCGTGGGCCACATGTGTTGCGCCCCTGCGAAACCCTCTCCCCCGGCGAACGCACCAGGGCGGCGCTCGCGCTGCTACAAGCGCGTGGGGTGAACCTGCTGGTGCTCGACGAGCCGACCAACCACCTCGATCTGCCCGCGATCGAGCAGTTGGAGCAGGCGGTCGAATCCTTCACCGGCACAATGCTTCTGGTGACGCACGACCGCCGCATGCTGGACAGCGTCCGAGCCACCCGCCGCTGGCATATGGACGGCGGGCGCCTCACGGAGAACTAGCCTGAGCGGACAATTTCGACCGCGATTGCCGGAAAATCCCGGTAAACGTCGCGACTTTGTCCGATCAGGCCGGGCCGAACTCAGACCGCCGCGACCCGCTTGGCCAGGTCGTCGGCGAGATGCTGGGCCTGCGCCGGATCGGTCGCCTCGACCATCACCCGGATGAGCTCCTCGGTTCCGCTGGGCCGCAACAGAATTCGGCCGCTCTCCCCGAGTGCCCGCTCGGCTTCGCGCACCGCCTCGGTGATTTCGGGTGATGCGGCGACCGCGGACTTGTCGCTCACCGGAACGTTGATCAACACCTGCGGCACCGTACTGATCACGCTCGCCAAATCGGCCAGACCGCGCCCGGTTTCGACCATTCGCGCCATCAGTTTCAGACCGGTGAGAATGCCGTCACCGGTGGTGCCGTAGCGCGGGAACACCACATGACCGGACTGCTCACCGCCGAGCGTGTATCCGCCGCGGCGCAGTTCCTCCAGCACATAGCGATCGCCGACCGCGGTGGTACGCACGGTGATTCCGGCCGCGCGCATGGCGATGTGCAGGCCGAGATTGCTCATGACGGTGGCGACCAGGGTGTCCTCGGCCAGCTCACCCGCGGCGTGCATGGCGAGGGCGAGGATGGCCAGGATGGCATCGCCGTCGATCACCGCACCGGTCGCGTCAACCGCGAGGCAGCGATCGGCATCGCCGTCGTGCGCGAGCCCGAGATCGGCGCCGTGTTCCAGCACCGCGGCCCGCACCTGATCCAAATGCGTTGAGCCGCAACCATCATTGATGTTCAGGCCGTCGGGTTCGGCATTGATGGCGATCACCTCGGCGCCGGCCTCGCGGTAAGCGGCCGGGCCGACCTCGGCCGCCGCGCCATGCGCGCAGTCGACGACGACGGTCAGCCCGGACAGATCAACGCCCGTCGCCTCCACCAGATGCTCGACATACCGTTCGTGCGTCCCGGCGACGCTGAACTGTTCCGGAATCACCAGCCCGTGATCGCGGGCCCCGGACGCGCCGAGCACCCGGCCGATGGCCGCACCGGTCGGCCGCACCGGCGTGCCGGTCTCGATCATGGCCTCGATTCGATCCTCCAGCTCGTCGGGCAGCTTGTGCCCACCCGCGGCGAAGATCTTGATTCCGTTGTCCGGCATGGGATTATGCGATGCCGAGATCATCACGCCGAGACAGGCGTCGTACAGGCCGGTGAGGTAGGCGACGGCGGGCGTCGGTAGCACCCCGACGGAAAGCACGTTCACTCCGGCGGCCGTGAGACCCGCGACGACGGCGGCCTCCAACATCTCGCCCGACGCGCGCGGATCGCGCCCGACCACGGCGAGCGCCCGCTTCTTACCGCGGCTCAGAATCTGTGCCGCCGCACCCGAAACCCGAAGTGCCAGTTCCGGACTCAGCGACTCATTGGCAAGCCCGCGGACTCCGTCGGTGCCGAACAAACGTCCCATACCTCGCCCCTCATCGGTCGATCCGCGGCGTGCGCGCCATACCGCCGATCGGCACGCCGCACCTTGTATACAGCACGAGAGCAGGCAACCAGCGGTGCTGGAAGCCTGCTCTCGTACAGCTTGCCGCCGACCATACCGGCTCCGGTCCCTCCAGGGTGCCGGACAACGATGATCGACGATGCCGAAATCAGCGCTTCGAGTACTGCGGCGCCTTACGCGCCTTCTTCAGACCGTACTTCTTGCGCTCGGTGGCACGCGGGTCGCGGGTCAGGAAGCCGGCCCGCTTGAGGGCGGGACGATCCTCCGGGGTGACCTCGATCAGCGCGCGGGCGATGGCCAGGCGCAGCGCGCCCGCCTGACCCGACGGGCCGCCGCCGACCAGGCGGGCGTGCACGTCGAAGGATTCGGTGCGCTCGACGGTCACCAGCGGCGACTTGACCAGCTGCTGGTGCACCTTGTTCGGGAAGTAGTCCTCGATGGTGCGGCCGTTGAGCACGAAGTTGCCGGTGCCCGGCAGCAGACGCACCCGGACGACGGCCTCCTTGCGGCGGCCGACGGTCTGCACCGGACGATCGATGACGATCGGGGCCGGGGTGAAGGACGCCTGCTCGGCCGACTCGTAGCCGTAGTCCTCGTCGACGACCTCGACGGTCGTGTCCTCGACGATGTCCTCGTTGAATTCCTCGGGAGCGGTCACTGGGCCACCTGCTTGATCTCGAACGGAATGGGCTGCTGAGCCGCGTGCGGATGGGTCGAGCCCGCGTAGACCTTGAGCTTGCCCGCGATCGCGTTGCCCAGCTTGTTCTTCGGGATCATGCCCTTGACGGCCTTCTCCACGAGACGCTCCGGCCGAGTCGCCAACACCTGACCGACAGTGCGGGAGGTGAGGCCGCCCGGGAACCCGGAGTGGTGGTGGATCAGCTTGTCGGTGCGCTTGTTGCCGGAGATGGCAACCTTGTCCGCGTTGATGATGATGACGAAATCGCCACCATCGACGTTCGGCGCGTAGGTCGGCTTGGTCTTGCCACGCAGCAGATTCGCTGCCTGCACGGCAAGGCGGCCGAGCACTACGTCAGTGGCGTCGATGACGTACCACTTGCGGGTAACGTCACCCGCCTTCGGGCTGTACGTAGGCACAGTGCTTCCCTGTCTGTCGTCGGTGTTGCCGGCCAGGCGAGTGGTCGAGGAGTTCCCGGCGGCCGGTGGAGACCCGGGACTCGGTGTGCGGCCCGGCGAAAAACACCAGGACGTCCACACGCCAACGAGCCACGATACCAGTCGGGCCGTGGCCGACCGAATCCGGTCAGATCACGATCGGCGGGCCCGGATCGAGCGTGCCCGGTTTGCCCGGCACCTGGTACCGCAGGGTGTCGGCGCCCGGCAGGCAACCCGGCGCCGGTGCGGCCGGATCGCCGACGACGGCGACGCCGCCGTGCGCTTGGTCACGCAGCCGCGGGGTGAGCGGGCACGCGGTCGAGACGGTCGCGCCGCCGAGCCGCACCGACTGGGCCTGCGGGGCCGCCTGCTGGTCGTGCAGCAGTGCGCCGGTGAGCGCGACCGCGCCGATGACGGCATTCGCGCCGAACATCCGCTTCCAGCGCTTGCCCTTGCGCTTGCCCTCGTCCTCGGCGGAACTCGGTGGTTCGCCCCACGGACGCTGTTCGGCCTGATACGGCCCGCGCGGGCCGAGCGGCGGAACCTGACCGGTCGGCACGGCGCCCGATGGCGGGCCGGTCGGCACCGCACCGGAGGGCAGCGGACCCGACGGCGGCGCACTCGGCCGCGATCCCGGCTCACCCGGCTGGGCCGGGGGCCTGGTGAAGCGGCTGCCGAATTCGGCGAGATTGGGCGGCAGTTCGCGGGTGACCCGGGTGGTCGGCTCCTCGCTCACCGGCGGCTCGGCGGACGGCCGCACGGTGGGATACCCGGGGCCGTAGGTGACGACGGGCGGACGCGACGCAGGCGGATCGGCGGGGGGTGCGGGCTGCGGTGGCCGAGGCGGGACCGGCTGCTGCGGCGAAACCGTTTGCTGCGCGCCCGATTCCGGATACGCCCCCGCTGGATCCACGGAATCGGTATCGGTGACCAACAGATGCGCCGCGCCGAGCACCAGCGCGTGCATCGGATGATCGGCCACCTGCAGTCGATGCCCGAGGTGGTTCTGGAAGGCCAAACGCAGCGGGTCGTTGAAACAGACGTTGCCCGCGAGCAGCACCGTCGAGGTATCCGCGCCGATCGACCTGGCCGCGGCCATCGCCTCGATCACCACATTGTCCGCGGAACGGGCGTCGCGCATGGCCTCCGGCGTCACCGGCACGTCGACCGATTCGGTCGGCTGCTCGTCGTCACCGTGCACCGCGACCACCAGCATGGCCCGGCCGTCGGAATAGATGCCGGTGGCGCCCACGCCCTTCGGATGACGCTGATCGGGCGCCGAAACCAACGAGAGCGCGCGCATATACCCCGACAGCGCAACCGATTCCGGCAACGGCTCGACGATGACGTCGAGCTTCTCCACCAGTCCGGCGAACACCTCGACCTTCTCGTCCGGCCAGGCGTCCGGGAACGGCAGCGCCACCAGATCCGGCTTGCCGCGCAGATATTTCCCGATCGCCGCGAGCGGGTTGTACATCCGCGCGCGGAACACCAACTCGGCGGGCCAGGTCGCACCCGCCACCACGATCTGCGGATGGCCGAGGATGTCGCGCACGTCCGCGATGGCCATCCCGAGATCCGGTCGCTGCCGGTCCACACCCGCCGTGTGCAACCGTCCCGACGAATCCGCCAGCAGGTATGCCGGCGGCGTATACGTACCCTCCACCTGCACCGGACGGACCGGTGTGCCACCGCCGCCCGCCGCCACGGACACCACATCCCAACCGAGATGCACTGCCCCTACTCGCACTGTCACAGGCTCAAGTGTGCCTGGTGTGCGTCCGATACGCTCACTCTCGGCCCGCTCATCCGGCGGCCGACTTCCGCAGACGCAGCCGCTGCCAGGTGATGATCGCCAGCACGGCCGTCATCGCGACGAGCACACCGAGATCCAGCGCCCACATGGCCGTCGTGTGGTTCCACAGCTTGTCCGGTTGCGCGCCGGGGAAGATATCGCGCAGCGCGATCGTCGACGCGGTGGACGCATAACCCCAGCGTGCCGGGAACAGCCACGACACCTGCTCGAGCACCACCCGCCCGGTCACCGGGATCAGGCCACCCGCCATCACCAACTGACAGGTGATGACGACGACAAGTAGCGGCATCACCTGCTCGCTCGACCGGACGAACGAGGAGAGCACCAGCCCGAGCACCACGCAGCAGACGGCGGTCACCCAGAGATCGAGGAACAGTTCGGCGCCGCCGGAGGAGATCACGACGCCGTGCCCCGGCGGCTTCTTACCCGCCAATACGATTCCCACCAGCACCGCCGACTGCACCAGCGCGAACAGGCTGTACACCACGATCTTCGACATCAGATAGGCCGAGGGCAGCAGGCCGACCGCGCGCTCGCGCTGGTAGATGGTGCGCTCGCCGACCAGATCGCGAATTGTCAACGCGGAACCCATGAAACACGCGCCGAAGATCAACAACACCAGCAGCTGCTGCGCTTCGGCCCCGCCGGTCGGCACGATCGTGCCGTCGGGATTGGTCTTGAAACCGCCCGCCGCGAGCCCGTTCGACCCGGGCACCACCAGCGACAGCGCGCCGAGCACGAACGGCATGACACCGAGGAAGATCAGATAGCCGCGGTCGGCCAGGATCAGCCGGACCTGCCGCCGCGACAGCGTCGTGAACTGTTTTCGCCCACTGAATTTCGGCCCGCTCACCGCCTGCGCCGGGCGCGCGGCCGGCGGCGGGGGCGGCGGCGCGAACGCCTGCCGGGAGCGGAACGCGGCGAAGGCCTGATCCGGGTTGTCGGCCACCCGGCCGAAGATCTCGGCCCAGTCGGTGGTGCCGAACGCCCCGCCGACACCGGCCGGGTTGCCGCAGTAGGCGGTCTTGCCGCCGGGCGCGAGCAGCAGCACCTGATCGCACATGTCCAGATGCGCGATGGAGTGGGTCACCACGATGACGACGCGGCCCGCGTCGGCCAGCTCGCGCAGCATCACCATCACCTGCCGGTCCAGCGCCGGATCCAGGCCGGAGGTCGGCTCGTCGAGAATGAGCAGCGAAGGGCCGGTGAGCAATTCGAGCGCCACCGAGGCGCGCTTGCGCTGACCGCCGGACAGGCGATCGACCCTGGTGTCGGCGTGTTCGGTGAGCGAAAGTTCCTTCAGCACACCGTCGATCACCTTTTGCCGGTCGTCCTTCGAGTTATCCGGGGGCAGACGGAGTTTGGCCGCGTAGCCGAGCGCCTGGCGCACGGTGAGCTGCCGGTGCAGCACATCGTCCTGCGGCACCATGCCGATCCGGGAGCGCAGCGCCTCGTACTCGGCGTGCAGATTGCGTCCCTCGAAGGTGACGACACCGCCGGACGGATGTGTGGTGCCCGCGATGAGCCGCGAAAGCGTCGACTTACCGGCGCCGGACGGGCCGATCAGCGCGGTGAGCGTGCCGCGCCCCGCCTGCATGTTGACATCGACGAGCAGCTGCTTGTTGCCCTCGACGGTGAATCCGACCCCGTGCACGTGCAGGCCCTGCTCGGCCACCGGCCGCTGCCGGTGCACCAGCGCGCCCTGCTGGACGACGAAATCGACGTTGCCGATGGTGATGATGTCGCGTTCGCGCAGCACCGCCCGCTCTTGCCGGTGCCCGTTGACGAAGGTGCCGTTGGCCGAACCCAGATCCTCGATGGCCAGCCCCTCGCCGGTCGCGACCAGGCGGGCGTGCTTGCGCGAGGCCAGCGGATCGTTGACGACGATCTGGTTGTCGGTGGTGCGGCCGATGCCGAGACCGCCGGGCGGCAGCCGGTCGGCGCGCGCGATCGGGGCAGTGGACGGTCTGGCCCGCACCGGTGGCAGATTCGAGGTGTCGGCGCGCGCGGTCATATTGATGTTCACCGGGACGTTGGGCGCCAGCGGAACCTGTTGCGGGACGGGCTGTTGCGGGATGGGTTGCTGCGGAACAGGCTGTTGCGGGATGGGCTGCGGTTGCGGCTGCATCGGCGGGCGGATGTACTGCTGCGGCTGCGGCCCGGGGCCGACCGCCGGGCGCTGCTGCGACTGCGGCGGGATCGGTCCCGGTCTGCGCTGTTGCTGCTGTGCGGGCAGCAGGTGCAGCAGCGGACCGCTGATCGCGTCGCCGAGCCGCACCTGTGTCGGCCGATCGATGGACACCGGGTGGGTGAGCCTGCGCGCGTCGACGAAAACGCCGTTGGTGCTCGCGTTATCGGTCAATACCCAAACGCCGCTCTGAAAGGTCAGCGTCGCGTGCACCCGCGACACCAGTGGGCTGTCGACGAACAACGTGACGTCCGGCGCCCGGCCCAGGGTGACCTTCTGAGTGGAATCGAAGACCCGTTCGGTTCCATCATGGCGCACGGTGATGGTCTGCGCCCCCGGTGTAGACATGCAGCGGATACTATTCCATCACCCGGACATCGGCGGTGCCCCCGGACGCGCCCGATATCCGATCCGGCGACGGATGTGTTATACGAATGCGGCCGACTAGGGGGAGCCTTGCCGAAACACCAAGCGACCGTTCTCTTTACGGTGCTGCTCTGCCTGACGACGCTGATCACGGGGTGTACCAGCCTTGTCGGTGGCCATCCCGTCTCGATCTACGACGACCCGTTCAAGGTGGCGGGCCTGCCGACCACCAGCGGGC
This sequence comes from Nocardia sp. JCM 34519.1, assembly GCF_020361265.1. Lineage (NCBI taxonomy): Bacteria > Bacillati > Actinomycetota > Actinomycetes > Mycobacteriales > Nocardiaceae > Nocardia > Nocardia sp. JCM 34519.1. Next base: position 11,496 of record NZ_JAIRBR010000037.1, on the reverse strand, counting down.
CGAGCGGGCCGCGCCCCGGTGTGCCCGACGCCGCGCTCACCGCCACCAACGGCGACGGCGGCGCGGTCGACAAACTCGCGCTCAACGCGGTCGACGATATCCAAAACTATTGGCGCACGGCCTATAACCAGGATTTCCAGGGCGATTTCAAACCGATCCAGAAGCTGGTCTCCTGGGATGCGAAGGCGCAGCGCTCCAGCGCGATCGAATTCTGCAAGGAATCCACCTACCACCTGGTGAACGCGGCGTACTGCCGCCTCGACGACACCATCGGCTGGGACCGCTCGGTGCTGCTGCCGCTGATGGATCAGACCTTCGGCAAGATGGCCGTCGTCATGGTGCTCGCCCACGAATACGGCCACTTTGTCCAATCCCAGGCGAAGCTCGTCTCGGTGAAGGATCCGGTGATCGTCAAGGAGCAGCAGGCCGACTGCTTCGCCGGGGTGTTCATGCGCTACGTCGCCGAGGGCAAGGCAAGGCACTTCACCATCAACACCTCCGACGGCCTCAATATGGTGCTCGCCGCGACGGTCGCCATCCGCGACTCCAACCCGGGCGATCCGGAAAGCGTGCACGGCTCCGCCTTCGAACGGGTCACCGCGGTGCAGATCGGATTCACCGACGGCGCACGGGGTTGCAAGAACATCACCATCAACGAGATCAACCAGCGCCGCGGCAATCTGCCGCAGAGCTTCAACGGTGATCCAGCCAAAGGTGAGGCGCCGGTCGACAAACGCTGGCTGACAGAGCTGACCAAGGCGCTCGCGGCGATCCTGCCGATCAAACCGGAACCCACCTACACATACGACGGATCGAAGATCGACTGCCGCGACGGTGGATCCACACCGCCGGTCTCGTATTGCCCGGCCACCAACACGATCGCGACCGATATCCAGGAGCTGGCCAAGCGCGGCGTCTCGAACTCCGATGACGACAGCGCGCTGCCGACGAAGGTGACCGGCGACTACACCGCCTTCGTCATCTTCATATCCCGCTACACCCTCGCCGTGCAGCAGGCGCACGGCGAGGATTTGATCGGCGCGAAGGCCGGGCTGCGCGCGGCCTGCCTGTCCGGCGTGGTCACCGGCAAGTTAGCGCAGCCGGGACGCGGCCCGGACCAGGGCGATATCGCTTTGGCCGCAAACGATTTGGACAAGGCGGTATCCGGCCTGCTCACCGACGGGCTCGCGGCCAGCGACGAGCGAGGTCAGACGGTGCCGAGCGGGTTCTCGCGGGTCGACGCGTTCCGCGCAGGCGTGCTGAACGGCGAAAGTACCTGTACGGCAAGGTATTCATGACCCGATCGCAACAGGTCGACCAATATTCCATTGGCACACCACGCGCACATATTCAGCAAATTTTCCAATTGATCTGGACTGCAGCACGCTAGTCCATCTATGATCGATAACGCATCTTCGGCGTTTTGCCGTTGCATTTTCCGGGGGTGATTGCTGATATTTCTGAGCACTATTTTGTTTGGCGAAATTTGACCAATGGAGGGGTAGAATTATGTCAAGAATTTCACTGCTTGCAACTAGCGCAGCAGCTGCAGTCGCAATCACCCTGGCAGGAACTGGTTCAGCCCAGGCTATCCTGCTTATTTTCGACGCCCAAGAACATTGCCAGGCATATGCCGATGCTCATAGATATGAGGCGCCGAATGGACGTTGCGAACTGATCAGACCAGGCCACCCACGCGCCGGGATGTGGAGTTATGTAGATCCCGGAAATCCTGGGTGAGATAAACATCGAAACTCGGCGAGCTCGACGAAATGTCGAGCTCGCCGATCCTTTGACGAATTTCAGCGACCGAATGGGGGTGGGGCGGCCTGTTCGAAGCGGAGCACTCGGTTGCCGATCATGATCTCGGTGCCGGGGACCAGGATCATCGGCTGGTTGGGGTGCAGGCGCACCCAGTCGCGGTAGCCGGGCAGGCGGGTGCGGGTGCCGTTGGTGGAACCCCGATCCACCAGCGTCACATCCCAATTCACCAGTAGAACCTCCGCGTGCGCGCGGGACATCCCGCCGGAGGAGTCCTCGATGCGCAGCGGGACCAGACCGCGCCTGGCCTGGTCGGAATGTTCCGGATCGCGGCCGAGGACGGCGTCGGCGGCCAGCATGTAGGTCATCCCGTCGTCGAGGACCAACATGCCGAGCGGCGGCCGGATCACCTCCAGTACCGGCTGGGTCTGGTCCACCGGCATCCCGCAAACCGTGCAGAACGCCGACCGGGGATCGCTGGGATGGGCTCGGGCGCACTTGAATCCGAGCACCTTGATGGTGAGCGCGGTGGCCTTGGCGGTGGCTTCCAGTCGCCGCTGCAGGTCCGGGTCGGGCTGCGGGGCCGGGTTGGTGCCGCCGACCTCGGTGAGCGCGTGATGCGGATCTATCTGTGCCGATCGCGTTTCGGGTAGGTCGATCGGTTCGGAAACCTGTTGGCTCTGCGCCGAATTCATCATGGCGGTGGCGGCCTGCGACCGCGGCGCGGTTCCTTCGGCGGGCGCAGGCCCGGATTCGATCCGCGCCGTCGGCAGCGGCGCCCGCCGGGCCGCTCCGGATTCGCTTGTCCGGCTACGGGTTTCGGCGGACCACACGATCGCGCCCGCCGCTTCCGCGATACCTTCGACCAGCCAGCCGATACCGCGCTCCTTCGGCACCTGCGGCACCGCGCCGCCATCGTCGTCGACGAATATCGCGACGGCCCGCGCGGGCGCCGCGGCCACCCGGTCGACCGTGAACGCCGCGTCGCTGCCCCGGAAGTGTTCCTCGGCGCCGTCCTCGGCCACCACCGCGGTGACCGCGCCGTGCAGAAAGATCGCCACCCCGCCGGTTTCGGCCGGGGAGAGAATGCCGAGATCGATCGGTACGCCGGGACTGATCTGTTCGGCATGTTTCATCAACCACCGCGTCGCCTCGCGCGCCACCTGCGCGCCGTGCCCGTGCGGTGCGTGCTCGCCCGCCTCGCGCACCAGCGCGGCCAGCGATTCCAGGGCGATGGCGGCCGGCGAGTCCCGGTTCAGCAGGCCGGGTCCGCGGTGCCCGACCAGCACGACCGCGCCGCCGACCCTGGCCACGGCATGTCCGCCGCCGACAACCTCAACCTGCCGATCCTTCAACGGTATCGGCCTCCAGCGCGCGGGGTTGTCAACACACCTCCAGGGTATGGCAACGGCCCGCCCCTCGACCGGGCGAGACCGGCACAGACCATTCGGTCCCATACCGCGCCGAACCGTGAAGTAGGATTCCGCGGGACTACACGGATTACTGGGGAGGGCGTGCGGCTCGTCATGAGATCATTTCCGAGGCACATGGCGTCTGCCCTGGTCATCGCCCTGGCTCTGGCCGTCGGCGGTTGCGGCTCCGACGATTCGTCGCATTCCGATACCGAACCCGCCGTGCCGATCGATCAACTCGATGTCGGTAATTATCCGACGCAGCCGACCCAGCTCGGCGCGGTGAAGAATCAGACGCAGGCGCGGCTGGTCGAGGCGGAACGGCTGGCGAATTTCGTGCCGCTCGCAATGGATATCGATTCGCGATTCGTCATCGGCGCCCCGTTCGTCTCGACGGTCTGGACCTTGCCGGAGGTATCGCTCGGCAAGATCATGAACGTCGACCGATTCGCCGAGGCCGCGCCGGATTTCGTCGGCGGCGTCACCAGTTTCGGCAGCACCGAACGGAATAATCGCGGCATCGATCTGGCCAATGCCGTGATGATTTTCCCGGACGAGCAGAAGGCCACCGCCGCGGCGGCCGCGCTCGAAAAGGTCGATTTCGAGGCCAACGACCGCAACGCCCCGGTCGGCATCCCGAAATACCCTGACGCCCATGCCCATTGGTGGCCGGAGCGCCAATCCATCGGCAGCTGGTACGCCACCGGTAAATACGTCGTGTACACCTGGATCTACGACTACAAGAAGATCTATCTGAACAAGGTCGATCAACCGACACTGGTCGCGCTGGTGGAAAAGAGTTTGGACACGGTCGTTCCCGCGATCGCCAAATTCACCCCCACCCCGGTCGATCAGCTGATGAACGCGCAATTCGATCTCGACGGCATGCTGGCCCGCACGCTGCCCCGGCCGCGCGACGATTCCTGGCTGAATCCGCCGGGCGCGTACAACGCCCATGCCGCGGTGCTCTTCGACGAGGATCAGGCCGAGAGCCGTAAACATCTCGAGGAGGCGGGCGTCGACCGATTCGCGGTCGAGGGCACCCAGCTCTACCGGACCCGCGACGCCGCCGCGGCCAAGCTCTTGCAGTCCACCCGCGGCGGGCTGACCAAGAAGTTCAAGAGCCGCGCGGCCCCGCGCAACCTGCCCGCCGCGAACTGCCAGGAGTACATCGGCCGGGAGGCGCTCGCGGTCCGCTTCTACTGCTCGGTGCACTACGACCGGTACGCCGCGTTCTCCTGGTCGGAACAGCTGCTCGACGCCCAACAGCGGATCTCGGCGCAATACGCACTGCTGGAGAATGCCAAATGAGGGGTATGCCGCGCGGCGCGCTCGCCGTGACGATCGGCCTGCTGGCCGGGGCGCTGGTCGCCTGCGGTTCGACATATCAGGGCACGGCGCTGCCCGGTGAGATCGATATCCGCAAACTCGACGTCGGCCCGTACAACACCGTCCCGAGCAATGCGCACGACGACGACTACCTGCCGAACTTCAACAATATGGGTGACGTCGGCGCGATGCGGTTGATCGACTATGTCGCATCCGCGTACGACATCGATCCTCGGCTGAAGTACGGCTGGCTCACCCAGGCGGTCTCGGCGGGGGTGCCCGCCGATGAACTCGGGACGAGCGATGTCGCGGAGGCGATCGGTAAGAAGGACAAATTGCTGTTCGGTATCAAGTTGACCGGCGGCGACAAGCACACGACATTCAGCTCATACGACTGGGGCCAGAAGCAGGACGCCGCCGCGACGACCATCACGACGGTGGTGAACCAGTTCGCCGACACCGACGGCGCCAAACAGGCGGGCGACGATTTCTACCAGGCCCAGCTGGACCGCTACCAGGGCCAGAACGTTCCGGTGGCGTTGCCGAAATACCCTGCCGCCCACGCACATTGGCGGCCGGACCAGCCGTATCTCTGGGCCGATCTGACCTACGGGTCCTATCTGGTCACCTTCTACGTTTCGACACCGAAACCGGATCTGGCCGCGCTCACCGCGTTGGCCGAGAAATCCTTCGACACCCAGCTGCCGCTGCTCGACCAGGTGAAACCGGTCAGCGATGAGGAGATGCTGGACCTACCGTGGGATCCGGACCATCTCATCACCCGAACGTTGAATCCGGATAGTAAGTTCAACGGCCCGAGCTTCCTCGCCGGTGGCCGAAAGCTGTTGGGGCAGCGCGGGATGCTCGCATACGCCGAGGATCGAGATTTCCTGAAGAACAGGCTGGCCGCCCTGCACGCCGACAGATACGCGGTGATCGATCGTTCGGTGGTGGCCAGAACCGCCGACGAGCAGACCGCCGAAAAGGTTGTCGCGGATAAGAACACGCTCACGCGCACCTCGGGCGAGGCGACGCCGCCGCTGAACGTGCCCGGCGCCAAGTGTTTTCAGAACAGCGAGGATCGCTCGACGCTCGCCTATCGCTTCAGCTGCGTGGTGTCCTACCGCCGTTACGTCGGCTTCGTCAGCGGGCAGCAGCTGCTCGACGCGCAGCAGCGGGCCGCAGCCCAGTACGCGCTATTCGCGAACAGCGGTGATTAGCAGCGTGATTCGCACCGGTAAGGCCCTGCTCGCCGCGATCGTCACCGTGACGCTCGCGGCGAGCTGTGGCGGCCGACCGGATGAACCCGCCGAACCCACTGTCGACCTGAGTCAGTTGGATGTCGGCAACTTGCCGACCAAACCGCGTGATCTCGGGGTCGCCAAGAGTCTCGATCAGGCCCGGCTGGTACAGGCCATGCGGCTCGGCAATTATGTGCCGCTGCCGGTGGAGATCGATCCCGCGGTGAAATATGCCGGGCCGCCGCTGAGTGGGGTCGTGCGGATATTCCAGAGCCTGCAATCCGGCGCGATCGTCCAGCGGATGGATGCCAAGCCGGATCAGTTCTCCAGCGCCGAAACGGGTCTCGTCGCGGGGTTCGTCACTACTGGAACGTCCGACAAAGTGCCGAATCTGTCCTATGAACTCGACAACCTCGTAATGCTTTATGCCGATGAGCAATCGGCAGCCGCTGCGGCAACCGCGATGGAACAGGCCGATTTTCAGGCCATGGCGGGGGCCGAACCCGTCCAGATCGGTAAGTATCCGCAGGCACATGCGCATCACGCGCCGGGAAATCCGGGATTGATCCGATCCTGGTATGCCACAGGACAATCCGTCATCTTCACCTACATTTTCGACAATGTGATGTCCCGCCTGCACGAGCAGCGGTTACCACAACTGGTCGAACGGGTCGAGAAGAGCATCGACGCGATCACACCCAGGGTGCGGCAATTCCCCGTCACGCCAACGGATCAGCTGTTGAATACGCCGATCGATCTCGACGGCATGTTGGGCCGCACACTGTCCACCGTCACCGTGGATCGCAGTCAGCGCGGCATTCCCGGCGTCTACGACCGGCATGGCGGACTGCAGATCACCCTGCGCCCAGATCTCGACATCGACCAGTTCGAACAGGCCGGAGTCGACCGAGTCGCTTTCGCGGGCGGGTACGTCTTCCGTGCCCGCGATGCCAAGGCCGCCGAAAAGCTCGCCGAGCAGCATGCCCTCCTCGGCAGGCGGACCAAGATCGCCCCGTCGCCGAAGGGCCTGCCCGCCGCGCGCTGTAGTGAATTGAAGAGCCCGCAGCCCAACTACGTGCGCTTCATGTGCGTCGTCCGGTATGACAGGTACGTCGCCGAACTGGCTGCCGATCAGCTGACCGATGTGCAACAACGTATTTCGGCGCAGTACGCGATGCTGGCGAACGGCGGGTAGGGCATGCTCCGTCAACTTTCCTTCGCGATCGCGGTGGCGGCCGTGCTCACCGGCTGCGGCTCGCAAGTCTCCGGCGTGCCACACGCCGGCGAAATCGACGTCAGGAAGCTGGATGTCGGCGCGTACGACACCGATCCGCTGGATGTGCGCTACACCTACGACAACTATTACGGCGGCGGCGAGCAGCTTGCCATGGTGCGGCTGGCCGATCACATCGCATCGAGTCTCGATATCGATCCGCGCCTGAAATATGGTGCGGGAGTCTCCCCGATGCTGCCGGACGGCCTCGACCCGGCCATCCTGCCCGCCGCGAATTGGGCTGCGGCCAAACAAAATAACGTGCTCTTCGGCTTCGGAGTGAGCGGAGCCGATGCGAAAGCGGACGCGACGGGCGCCGTGACAATCTTCGTCCTGCAGTTCCAGGACGAAGCTGCCGCCGCGCGGACCGCGAGCGAATTCGAAGACACGGCGACGACCGACCGGGTACAACCCCTCACGTTGCCCAAATATCCTGCAACACGGGCACATTCGGACGATCAAAGCATCGGCTCGACCATGGCGCACGGCAAGTATCTGATCAGCGTGGCGATCTCGGTGCCGAACACCGACCGGGCCGGACTGGTGAGGCTGGCCGAACAGGCCTACACCGCCCAAATACCGCTGCTGGATTCGCTACCCGCGCTCAGCAGGGAAGATGTGCTGCGCCTGCCGAGCGATCCGGACGACATCCTGCGGCGCACCTTCAACCCGGACGCTCTCGGCGACCCGTACGCGGGCAACCAGGCCACCTACGGCGCACTCGGGTTCACCAACGTCTTCGGCATCGACCGCGCGCACTGGCGACAAGTGTTGGCCGACACCGGAACCGATCGCATCGGCTTGTCCGACGGCTCGCTACTGTTCCGCACCCGCGACGACGCTGCCGCGCACACACTGCTACCTGAGCCGCTCAGCGAGGTCTACACCCGCCCGGTCGATCCGCCACCGGGGATTCCCGACGGCCGATGCGGTGAACACACCTCGGAAACCGACAGCAGGAAACGCTTCCGCTGCACCGTCGAATATCGGCGCTACGTCGCCTCGGTCGACAGCAATCAAATAGCGGACGTATACCAGCGCGCCGCCGCCGCGTACGCGGTGCTGGCCAACAGCCAATGATGACGATCACGCCGGAAATGTCGAGATCGCACGTGGAAGTGACCGTCTACTATGCTCCGGTCAGCAGCAGAATTGGCATCGGGCGCCGGTGCGAGGACGGGAGACGGCAAATATGGCGATGAGCCCCGGCACCATCGTCGGCGGGTACCGAATCCAGCGGGTCCTCGGTCAGGGCGGTATGGGCACCGTCTACCTGGCCAAGCATCCGAGCCTGCCGCGGATGGACGCCCTCAAGGTGCTCAGCGCCGAACTCAGCCAGGACCGCGAATTCCGCGGCCGCTTCGAACGCGAAGCCAATCTCGCTGCCGGACTTGACCATCCGAATATCGTCTCGGTCTACAACCGAGGCGAGGAACACGGTCAGCTGTGGATCGCCATGCAGTACGTCGACGGCACCGACGCGTCCGCCGAACTCGCCCGCGACCCGCATTCGATGAATCCCCTTCGCGCCCTTCGGATTATCAGCGAGGTCGGCAAGGGACTCGACTACGCGCACCGAAAAGGCCTGCTGCACCGCGACATCAAACCCGCCAACTTTCTGCTCTCCGCCGCCGACGGCGAGGAGGAGCGGGTGCTGCTCACCGACTTCGGCGTCGCCAAATCCAGCGACGACACCACCGAACTCACCCAGACCGGCAGCTTCGTCGCCACCATCGCGTACGCTGCGCCGGAGCAGCTGTCCGGTGCTCCGCTGGATCACCGCGCCGATATCTACAGCCTGGCCTGCTCGTTCTTCAAACTGCTCACCGGCCGCAACCCGTACCCATCCACCCAGCCCGCGCTGGTCATGATGGGCCATCTGCACGAGCCGCCGCCCGTCGCCACCGCCGTGAACCCGGGCCTGCCCGCCGCCGTCGACCACATCTTCGCCAAGGCCATGGCCAAGAATCCGGCCGAGCGCTACAGCACCTGCCGCGAATTCACCGACGCCGCCGCCAATGCCCTCAAACCCGGCCACAACCCGGTCTCCACCAACACCTCCCCCACCTACCCGGTCACGGTCTTCGACCCGCACCGCCCGGCCACCGACACCCGGGCAGCGAACCCGTACACCACCCACACCTCCGGTCCGTATACGACCGGTCCCAGCCACACCTCCGGACCGACGCCGCTCCCCGACCTCACCCCGCGCCCCAAGAGCCGCAAACCGCGGTTGATCGGCGCGGGCGCGATTGCCGTCGTCATCGCCGTCGCCGCGGGCATCGGCATCTGGGCAGGCGGCGGCAGCGATAAACCCGCCGCCGCACCGACCACCACCGCAGTCGCTGTCACTTCGATTGCCCAAGCGCGCCAGGACAATCCGGCATTCGTCGGCAAGACGATCACCATGGTCGACGTCACCTGCTCCAGCAATTCCACCAACTGCGATTCCAGCAAGTTCGGCATCTACCTGGGCGGGACACCCCAAACGAAATTCCTGTCCGACCTGGGGTTCGTCTACAACTTCAACTACGCCAAACAGGGCGACGAGCCGTCACCACGGATGGTCAAAACCGGAAACGGTGCGCTCAGCCTGTCCCCGGACAGCTATATCCTCGCCGTGCGAAGCGACGAAAAGGCCGGTGGCGGTGGACTTTTGGGCCTGCCGTACGAGATCTCCGGGTCCAAGGCCACGGTGATCCCGCTCGACGACCCGAGCGCTGTCGCGGCCCTGCGCACCTGGTCGGATACCTCCGAGCAGACGCTGCTCGCCAAACTGCTGCCGGTGCTGAAGAAGGCCGTAAAGTAGGCTGCTCACGGCGAGTTCTCCGGCCTTTGGGACGCGGTGATCAATCCGAGGGGGAACTGTGCGGAAGCTGGCGCTGCTAGTCATGGTCGTCACGGTGTTGGTGGGTGCGGTCGGATGCGGATCGGATTCAGACGACGAGCCGAAGGTTGATCTGAGCCAACTGGATGTGGGCAACTATCCGACCAAGCCTCAGGACCTTGGGAAAGCGAAGGATCTGAATCAAGCTCGATTGATCGATGCCACTCGGTTGGCCGGCTATATGCCGCTGCCGGTGGAGATCGATAGCAGCCTCCGGTTCAAGCCGCCGGGGAGTGCGGTACGAATCTTCACCGACCCCGAATCTCCAGCGTTGGATGGTCGGGCGGTGATCTATCGAGATCTCTTCCAGCAAGACGCGAAGGGGTTCCTGTTCGGCTTCACCAGCTCGGGAATGTCGGATCGGGTCACCAACCTCGCCACTCAGCTCGATACCGTCGTGATGGTGTTCTCCGACAACGCGTCGGCCACCGCCGCGGCGCATGCACTCGGAGAGCGAGAGCGCGCCCGGGACCCAGCCAATGAACTGATCTCGTTGACGAAATACCCTGAGGCACTGACATATTGGCGGCCGGATTATGCGTCGATGCGATCCTGGTTCGCAACGGGACCATTCGTTGTCTTCAACTTCATCTGGGATCGGGCCGGTCAAGAGACCGGGTTCAGCGATCGAACCGTGCTGACGACATTGGCCGAGAAGTCCCTGGACATCGTTCCGGGCCGCCTGAAAGCGTTCGAGCCGACCCCACCCGATAAATGGGCCGAGGTTCCCGCGGATCTCGACGGCATGCTCGGACGCGCGGTCCCAGCGGCAAATGACGAGACGAACAGGGTAGGAGTCCCGGCCGTCTACGACGGGCACAGTGGGTTGCACATCACGGACCAGCCAGGCGCTGATCGGCAACTGTTCACCGAGCTCGGAGTCGACCGAGTCGCGTTCAATGGCGGATTCCTATATCGAACGAAGGACGTTGCGGCGGCTCGACGACTCGTCGCCGCGCATGCGGATGTGGGCAAGCTCTTCCGACCGACCGATCCCCCGAAGGGCCTTCCGCAGGCCAAATGCACTGAATACCACGGCCTTCGACAAGCAAAGGTGCGCTTCTACTGCAACATCTCGGTTGGGAGATATGCGGCCGAGATCAGCGCTAATCAGCGCGCGGATGCCTACCAACGCATCTCGGCGCAGTATGCGCTTCTGGCCAACAGCAATTGACACACGCGGCAGAAGTTGGGACCGAACCTTATGTCTATCCGTCTCATCCGACTACTGACGGTAACCGCCATCGCCGTAGCTACAACGAGCTGTGAGATGTCGGGCATTCCGACGGCGGGTGAACTGGACGTGCGGCAGCTCGATACCGGCCCATATCCAACCACGCCGATCGAGATCGGCGCGGAGTACGGCTACGACATGCTGGGCGCCCAGCTGCTTGCGAGTATGCGGCTCGCGGACCATGTCGTTGCGGGAAGCGGCATCGATCCGAAACTCGCCTTCGGATCGGGCGCTCTGGTCGACCACCCGGAAAATGCACGCTTCTACCTCAGCGAGGCGAATCTAGACGAGTAAGTCCGAAGTGCTGACGATGCCCGGACATGGGCGGAGGGCGTCGAAGACCAGTGTGTGAGCAATGA
>NZ_JAIRBR010000036.1:0-43639 GCF_020361265.1 Nocardia sp. JCM 34519.1 | reverse complement strand
GGGCCGCAACCCCCAACCCCCGCCCCCCCCCCCCATCCCCCCCCGGGCCCAACCCCCCCCACACACCACATGGTGGGGGGGCCCCCCCACCCGGGGCCCCACCCCATCACCTACTTCGAAACACGCCCTAGTCGGCCAATGCCGAAAGGGCGGGCAGCAGCTGACGCAGCGCCCGCCCTCGGTGGGATGCCGCATCCTTTTCGGCCGGGGTGAGCTGCGCCGCGCTGACCTCTCCGCCGTCCGGGAAGAACAGCGGGTCATAACCGAACCCGCCTTCCCCCAACGGTTTACGTCCGACGACACCCGGCCATTCGCCGCGCACAACGGTTTCCGCGCCGCCCGGCACGACCAGTGCGCAGGCGGAGACGAATCGCGCGCCGCGCCGCTCGTCCGGGACATCGCCGAGCTGGGCCAGCAGCAGCGCGTTGTTCGCGGCGTCATCACCGTGCCTGCCGGACCAGCGGGCCGAAAGCACACCGGGCATACCGTTCAACGCGTCCACCGCGATACCGGAATCGTCGGCGACACAAGGCAATCCGGTGGCGGCCGCACCGTCGCGGGCCTTGGCGAGCGCATTCTCCTCGAAGGTGGCGCCGGTCTCCGGCGCCTCGTCGTATGCGGGCACGTCGTCGAGTCCGACGATCTCGATGCCCGCGACACCCGCCTCATCGAGGATGCGCCGCAACTCCTTCAGCTTCTTCGCGTTGCGGCTGGCGACGAGTACCCGCGCCATCTACTTGCGCCTCGCCGAATCGGCCGGTTCCGGCAGCACACCCGGATACGGCAGCGCCAGCGCCTCCTTCTGCACCGCGAACAGCTGCTCGCAGCCCGCGAGCGCGGCATCGAGCATCTTGTCCAGGGTGGAGCGCGGGAAGGTCGCACCCTCACCGGTGCCCTGGATCTCGACCAGGGTTCCGGTGTCGGTGGCGACGACGTTCATATCGACCTCGGCGCGCGAATCCTCCTCGTACGGCAGGTCGAGGCGGACCCGGCCGTCGACGACGCCGACGCTGACCGCGGCGATCGCGCACGAAATCGGTTGCGGGTCGGCCAATCCGCCCGCGGCGCCCAACCAGGTCACCGCGTCGGCGAGCGCGACGTACGCGCCGGTGATGGCGGCGGTGCGGGTGCCGCCGTCGGCCTGCAGCACATCGCAGTCGATGGCGATGGTGTTCTCACCGATCGCGGCCAGGTCGATGCAGGCGCGCAGCGACCGGCCGACCAATCTGCTGATCTCCTGGGTGCGGCCACCGACCTTGCCCTTCACCGATTCGCGGCTGCTGCGGGTGTGCGTCGCGGCGGGCAGCATCGCGTATTCGGCGGTGAGCCAGCCCAATCCGGATTCGCGCCGCCACGGGGGCACACCCTCGGTGACGCTCGCGGTGCACATCACCCGCGTCTGGCCGAATTCCACCAGCACCGATCCGGCGGGATGGGTGGTGAAACCCCTGGTGATCCTGACCTCGCGGAGTTCATCGTCCGCCCTGCCATCGGCTCGTCTCGACACGACCTCAGCCTATGGCACCGACCGGTTACCCGGGCAACCGGCCATACGGGACATGAGTGAACGGCCCAATCGGATTCAGAGATCGAATGTCTCGCCCGGCAGCACCGCGTGCACGGGCCCGGCGAATACCGCCTTGGCCTCGGCGATGACGTCCTCCCGCGAGGTCCACGGCGGAATGTGGGTGAGCAGCAATTCCTTCGCCCCGGCTTCGGCGGCGATCAGACCCGCCTCGGTACCCGAAAGATGTATGCCCGGCGGACGATTGGCAGGGTCGTGCGTCCAGGACGCCTCCGACATCAGCACGTCGGCGCCCTTGGCCAGCTCGTGCACCGCATCGCACATCGCGGTGTCGCCGGTGTAGACGAAGGTGCGCCCGGACGCGGACGTGATGCGCAGCCCGTACGCCTCCGGCGGGTGGTACATCCGCCGCGCGACAACCGTATGCCCGGGACCGAATTCGATCGGTTCGTGCTCGGTCCACGGCCGGAAATCGATGACATCGGACCAGTCGTCGGTTTCGCCGCCGTTCTCCGCCGAGGCATTGCCGATGCGCAGCGGCGAATCGGATGGGCCGCGCACGATGGCGGTGCCGACGGGCGGGTTCGGGTGGTAGCGCCGCCACACCAGCAAACCGGGCATATCGAGGCAGTGATCGGCGTGCAAATGGGTGAGGAAAACGTCGACCTCGCCGGGATCCGCGTAACGCTGCAGCGCACCGAGTACACCGGGCCCGAAATCGATGACCACCGGCCTCATATCCGGCCCGGTCAACAGGTAGCCGGACGCTGGGGACTCCGGGCCGGACACACTGCCCGAGCACCCGAGGACGGTAAGGCGCATTCCCCCATGCTGCCACGACGTTTTCTCGTTCAAGAACCGATCCCCCACATTTCTCGGCGGCCCATCGGGTCAGCGGGTAGCGGCGGGTAGTCCGGCTCCGGTGCCGCGGCGGCGCGAACGTTCATTGCCCGAGAGTACCCAGCCGGCGAGCACTCCACCCACCGCGCCGAAAAGGTGGCCCTGCCAAGAGATTCCGGGTTGACCGGGCAATACGCCCCACAGCAGCGACCCGTAGACGGCGAGTACGGCCAGGCCCAGCAATATCTGCCCGACGCTGCGAGCGAACCAGCCGCGAATGATCAGGAATGTCAACCAGCCGAACACCAGCGAGGACGCGCCGAGGTGTACGGTGCCGCTGCCGCCGGTGAGCCAGGTGCCGAGCCCGGCGATCAGCCAGATGATGGCCGTCGCTGCGATGCCGCGGCCGATGCCCGCGAGCAGGGCGAGGAAGCCGAGGACGAGCACCGGCAGCGTATTGCCCATCAAATGCGCCCAATTCGCGTGCAGCAGCGGGGCGAACAGGATGCCCCACAGGCCGTCGAGGTGACGCGGCTCGATGCCGTTGCGGTCGAGCTGGTGATTGTCGAGGGTGTCGACGCCCTCGACGCCGTAGAGCAGGGCGACGAATGCGCAGATCAGGATGCCTGCGCGCAGCCAGAGCCGCTTTATCGCGGCCATATTCCCCGCCGGGGCGGGCGCAACTGGCACTTGTGTACCGGAATCGCCGAGGCGGGCCCGCACGGCCGCGAGCCGATCCGGATCGAAGGACGGACCGAGTCCAGCGCCGCCGGTCATCGCAACCTCCTCGTATCGCGGGAATGTTCCCCGCTCTTCCGAGGGTACCGACGCGACCCACGCCGCGTACCCGGGTGCGCTGGGAACTGAACGCGGGCCGTGCCGAACTTCACGCCCAGAGCTGGCCGTCGAGCCGCTCCTCCGCTTCCTCCAGCGTGCCGTCGTAAGCACCGGTGGACAGGTACTTCCAGCCGCCGTCCGCGACGACGAAGGCGATATCGGCGCGGATGCCCGCCCGCTGCGCCTTGCGCGCGACGCCGAGCGCGGCATGCAGGATCGCGCCGGTCGAGATGCCCGCGAAAATGCCCTCCTCCAGCACCAATTCGCGGGTCCGCCTGACCGCGTCGAACGGTCCGACGGAGAAGCGGGTAGTCAGCACCGATTCGTCGTACAGCTCGGGGATGAAGCCCTCATCGATATTGCGCAGCCCGTAAACCAGTTCGCCGTAACGCGGTTCGGCGGCGACGATTTCGATGCCCGGCACCTTCTCGCGCAGGAAGCGCCCGGTGCCCATCAGGGTTCCCGTTGTACCCAGGCCCGCGACGAAGTGGGTGATCTCCGGCAGGTCGGCCAGGATCTCCGGGCCGGTCGTCTCATAGTGCGCGAGCGCGTTGGCCGGGTTGCCGTATTGATAGAGCATCACCCAGTCCGGATTTTCGGCGGCGATCTGCTTGGCAAGTGCCACGGCCTGATTCGAGCCGCCCGCCGCCGGCGAATCGATGATCTGCGCGCCGAACATGGTCAGCAGCTGCCGCCGCTCCACCGAGGTGTTCTCCGGCATGACGCACACCAGCCGATAGCCCTTGAGCTTGGCGGCCATGGCCAGCGAGATTCCGGTATTGCCGCTGGTGGGTTCCAGAATCGTGCAACCGGGTGTCAGCTTGCCATCGGCCTCGGCCTGTTCGATCATCCGCAATGCCGGACGGTCCTTGACCGACCCGGTGGGGTTGCGGTCTTCCAGCTTGGCCCACAGCCGCACGTGATTCTCCCCGTCCCAGTTCGGGGACAGGGTGCGCAGCCCGACCAGCGGGGTGTTGCCGAGGGTCGCGATCAGCGATTCGTAACGCGCCACGGGATCAATGGACTCCCGCGGCGGTGCCCGATTCGCTGCCTCCGGCAACGGCGGGCAGGATGGTGACGCTGGCGCCCTCGGGCACCTCGGCCGCCAGTCCGCCCGCGAAGCGCACGTCCTCGTCGTCGACGTAGATATTGACGTAGCGGTTCAGTTTGCCGTCTTTGAGCAGGCGCTCGGCCAGGCCGGGGTGGTTGGCCTCCAGGTCGTCGATGAGAGCGGACAGCGTCGCGCCCTGCGCCTGCACCCGCTTCTCACCTCCGGTGAGGCCGCGCATGATGGTCGGGATGGACACGGTTACCGGCATGGATACTCCTCCGATTCAGCGGAAAACTCTTGGCGGTCAGGCGGTTTCGTAGGCATCGACGATGTGCACCGGCTCCTCGGTGACCTCGCCGCCGACGATCCGGTAGCTGCGCAGCTCGTGGCGCTCGGGATCGCGGGTGGAGATCAGCACGTAGTGGGCGAACGGTTCGGATGCGTAGGACACGTCGGTGCGGCTCGGGTAGGCCTCGGTCGCGGTGTGCGAGTGGTAGATCACCACCGGGGTCTCGTCGGCGTCGTCCATCCCGCGCCAGACCTTCAGCTGCTCGCCGGAATCGAAGCGGTAGAACGTCGGCGAGCGCTCGGCGTTCATCATCGGGATGAAACGCTCCGGCCGATCCGAACCCTCCGGACCGGCGATGACACCGCAGGCCTCATCCGGATGATCGGCGCGCGCATGCGCCACCATCGCCTCGACCAGGTCGGCCCTTATCACCAGCACGAGTCAAACCCTTCCACACATCGGTACAGCACCCGGCCGACCCATCGCACTCGACAACGAGTCAGGATATTCGGCTATTCCCGAATACCGGCCGACCGGATCGGTTCGCCCCGGAATTCACCGGCCGAACAATTCGGTGTAGGTCGGGATCCCGGCGACCGGGGTCGCGGTGCGGATGGCATCGACGATGGCGCGTTCCACACACACCGCAGCGGCGGTGCACACCGCGTCCAGCACCAGCAGATTGCCCGGAAAGGCCGGTGGCAGCGGCAGGTCGGCCGTTTCCTTTGTTCCGGTGGACACCGCGAACAGGGTGTCGCCGTCCAGCGGCGAATGGGCCGGGCGGGTCGCCCTGGCCAGGCCGTCGTGCGCGGTGGTGGCCATGCGGCGGCAGCCGGCCGGATCGAGGGCCGCGTCGGTGGCGACGACGCCGATGGTGGTGTTGAGGACCGTGCCCTTCACCGGAAGCGCATTGGCGTGCGCGAGCTGTTCCGGTGTGGCCGAACGCAATCCGAAATAGTCCGGTCCGTCGGTGCCCGCGCCCCAAGGCAATCCGGTGCGCGGGTCGAATACCGAGCCGACCGGATTCGCGACCACGAGCGCCGAAACGGTGACGCCCGCCGCCGGACCCTCGGCGAGAACCACACTGACGGAACCGATTCCACCCTTGATCGAACCCGCCCGCGCGCCGACGCCCGCGCCGACCGAACCGCGGTCGAATTCGGCGGCCGCCGCATCGGCCGCCCGGTACCCGAATTCCGCGGTGGGCCGAATCCCCCACTCCCCCACCGGAAGATCGAAGATCACCGCACCGGGCACGATCGGCACCACCCGGCCCGGATCGGCCGGATCCATCGGAATGCCCTCGCCGTGCTCCTCGAGCCAGCGCATCACGCCATCGGCCGCGGCCAGCCCGTAGGCGCTGCCGCCGGTGAGCAGGATCGCGTGTACCTGACGCACGGTATTGCCCGGGTCGAGCAGATCGGTCTCCCTGGTACCCGGTCCGCCGCCGCGCACGTCGACCGCGGCCGTCGCACCGCCGGGGATGCGCACCACGGTGCATCCGGTCGCCGCGCCGGAGCCGAGCGTCGCGTCCGGATCGAGCACATGATGGTGACCGACCAGAATGCCTTCGACATCGGTCAGCGAATTACGTTTTCCCGCTTGCGCATTCACGATCCGGCCTCCTTGCCGTTATTCCAGACGAGACCTGTTCGCGCACAGATATTTCGGCGTGTCCTACGGCGAAAGTGCCTGTAGCAGTGAGTCCTGCATCCAGGTGAGCCAGTGATAGACGTCCAGGTGCGGGGCGCGCGGATCGTCCGGATTCAGCTGATCCGGGGTCTCGGCATCGATGCCGAGTACGGTGCCGAGCGCGAGCCGGACGTCGGTGAGCGCGGTGAGCCAGGCATCGGCCTGCTCCGGGGTGAGGATGATGCGCCCGCCGTCGGCGGGGACGGTGTCCAGGACCACCGAACCGGCGGCCAGCTTGGCGTCGATGATCTCCGGCTCGTGCAGCCCGCGCAGCGCGCTGTTCAGATCGGCGCGGTCGGCGTCGGGGGATCCGGGTTCGCTGCGGTGGAAGTCGGGCAGCAGGCGGCGCAGTCGCGGATCGTCGGGTGGGATGGTGTTGCCGGTGCGCAGCCCGGTGAGCGCGGCCAGATCGTCCTCGGGAGCGGAACTCGCCCGCTCGGTCAACAGCCCGGAGACGGCGCCGACCAGCGAACGCAACACGCTGGCCTCACGCGCATCCATCTCGGATCGCAGCTTGAGACCGCTCAACGAGTTCTTCCGGCTCCACTTTCGCACGTCGCTACGGTAGTCGTCCCGGTCAGTCGTCCCGCTGCATGGTCGCCCAGAGTCCGGCGGCGTGTAGTCGCTGGACATCGTGCTCCATCTTGTCCCGCGAGCCAGACGAGACCACCGCCTTGCCCTCGTTGTGCACCTTGAGCATCAGCTCCGTCGCCTTGCTCTTGCTGTAACCGAACAGCTTTTGAAAAATGTAGGTCACGTAGTGCATGAGGTTGACGGGATCATCCCAAACCACGGTCACCCAGGGGCGGTCCTCCGCCTCCAGGATCTCGGTGTACTCGACCGCTTCCGGGGTCGCCTGTGCCGCGGACAGCGTCGCGTTCGTGTTGCACAAGCCCATAACATCCAGGGTACGGGCCGACTCCGAATACACAACACCCCGGCCGGACATCAGCGCGCCATCGTGACCGTCACGCCGGCCATCGGCGTGCGCCGGATACGGCGGCAGCGCCGGTCTCAGTGAACCGGCCGCATACAGTGACTGGGTGGATATCCGCGACGGCAAAACCAGCATCCGCGACGGCGGCCCCGGCGACACCTATCACGTCGCGGCGGACGGTTTCAGCACCGCACTGCTCACCGACCAGTACGAGCTGACCATGCTCGCCGCGGCCATCGCCGACGGTTCGGCATGGCGGCGGTGCAGCTTCGAGGTGTTCGCGCGGCGATTGCCGCACGGCCGCCGCTACGGCGTCGTCGCGGGCACCGGCAGGCTGCTGGACGCGTTGGCGCACTACCGTTTCGGCGCGCCGGAACTCGCGGCTGCCAGCTTCCTCGACGACCGCACGCTCGACTTCCTGGGCGACTACCGATTCACCGGCGATATCGACGGCTATCCCGAGGGTGAGCTGTATTTCCCCGGCTCCCCGATACTTTCGGTGCGCGGCAGCTTCGCCGAATGCGTCGTGCTGGAGACGCTGATCCTGTCGATCCTCAATCACGACAGCGCGATCGCCTCGGCCGCGGCCCGGATGGTCAGCGTGGCGGCCGGGCGGCGGATGATCGAGATGGGTTCCCGGCGCACCCATGAACTGGCCGCGCCGGCCAGCGCCCGCGCCGCGTACCTGGCCGGATTCGACGCGACCTCGAATCTGGAGGCCGCGCGCCGCTTCGGCGTGCCGAGCGCGGGCACCAGCGCGCACGCGTTCACACTCCTACACAGCGCGGCCGACGGCGCGCACGAGGCGGCGGCGTTCCGCAGCCAGATCGCGGCGCTCGGCATCGGCACCACACTGCTGGTGGACACCTTCGACATCACCAGGGGCGTGGCCACCGCCATCGAGGTCGCCGGGCCCGAATTGGGCGGCGTGCGAATCGATTCCGGCGATCTCGGGGTACTGGCCAGACAGGTGCGCGATCAGCTCGACGGGCTCGGCGCCACCAAGACGAAGATCGTGGTGTCCGGCGATCTCGACGAATACTCCATCGCCGCGCTGCGCGCCGAACCGGTCGACGCGTACGGCGTCGGCACCGCGCTGGTCACCGGTTCCGGCGCGCCGACCGCGGGCATGGTCTACAAACTGGTGGAGGTCGACGGGCTGCCGGTGGCCAAGCGCAGCAGCCATAAGGAGTCGCGCGGCGGCACCAAGCGCGCGGTCCGGCTGGCCAGGAACACCGGAACCATTGTCGAGGAGATCGTTTACCCCGCGGCCGGAAAGCCGCCCGCCACAAATGGTTTCGAATCCCGCGAGCTGCTGGTGCCGCTGGTGCGCGCCGGATCGATCGTCGAGAAACCGGCGCTGGAGCGGAGCCGGGAGCTGGTCGCGCGCGGATTGATCAGCCTGCCGTGGGAGGGGCTGAAACTATCCGACGGGGAGCCCGCGATTCCGACGACGTTCGTGAATTGAATCGCTATTTGTTGCGGCCCTTCGTATTTCGCCGCTGCACCAGCGAGAGGACCACGAAAACCACCAGCCCGAAAAGGGATCCGCGCACCACCGCGCCGACCAGTTCCGCACTTCCGTATGCCTCGGCCAGACCTATCCCGATCGCGGCGAACGCGACCAAACCGAGAAACGCCCAAATTATCCGAGCCATGGCTGCCCTCCGACGAATCCTCGACAACACAGTGGATACGGGCGCGGGGGACTTCTCGTTCAATTCCGTTCTACGCTGCGAACAGCAGGAGGTGTCTCATGAGCCGAGCATTGATCGTCGTCGATGTCCAGAACGACTTCTGTGAGGGCGGATCGCTCGCGGTCACCGGGGGTGCGGCCGTCGCCACCAAGATCAGCGACTATCTGGTGAGCGGCGACTATGCCGCGATCGTCGCCACCCGCGACTATCACATCGATCCCGGCGCGCATTTCTCCGACCACCCGGATTATGTCGACTCCTGGCCGCCGCACTGCCGGGTCGGCACGCCGGGCGCCGATTTCCACCCGAATCTCGATACCGCGCCCATCGAGGAAATCTTCTCGAAGGGTGAATACTCCGCCGCGTATTCCGGTTTCGAGGGCGCGGCGCCCGACGGTACCGACCTCGCCGAATGGTTGCGCGCCCGGGATATCGATTCCGTCGACGTGGTCGGCATCGCCACCGATCACTGCGTCCGGGCAACCGCGCTGGACGCGCGCACCGCCGGATTCCGCACCCGGGTATTGCTCGGCCTCACCGCGGGCGTCGCGCCCGACACCACCGAAGCGGCCCTCGGCGAGTTGCGCGCCGCCGGCGTCGAACTGGAAGGCGCGGTCGGCACGCGACGCGCCCAGTGACACACCGGCCGTCTCATTCAGGCCAACGCGGCGGCCGATCTTCGTGTCGGTGCGAGCCAGTAGGCTGCTGCGCGTGCCCGAACTCCCGCCAGTACCCGAACTTTTGGCCGCCGCCGTCGAGGCGCTGGGCGGGAAGGAACGCACCGGCCAGCTGACGATGGCGGCCGCGGTGGATCACGCCATCGACACCAAGGAGCACCTGGCGGTGCAGGCGGGCACCGGGACCGGTAAGTCGCTGGCCTATCTGGTGCCGAGCCTGCGGTACGCGGTGCGCACCGGGCGCACGGTGGTGGTGTCCACCGCGACGATCGCACTGCAGCGCCAGCTGGTGGACCGGGATCTGCCGCGCCTGGCGGAGGCATTGCGCGGGCCGCTGGGCCGCACCGCGAAATTCGCGATCCTCAAGGGCCGCAACAACTATCTGTGCCTCAACAAGATCAATAGCGTCATTCCGGACGAACCGGCCGAGGCCGAGCTGTTCGACGCCTTCGCCATCTCCCGGCTCGGCCGCGAGGTGCAGCGGCTCAACGAGTTCGCCTCGAATACCGAAACCGGCGACCGCGACGACCTGGTACCCGGGGTGAGCGATCGAGCGTGGCGACAGGTCAGCGTGTCGTCCCGCGAATGCCTGGGCAAATCCCGCTGCCCGTTCGGCCAGGACTGCTACGCCGAACGCGCCCGCGCCGAATCGGCGCAGGCCGATGTGGTGGTGACCAACCACGCCCTGCTCGCCATCGACGCCATCAGCGGTATCCAGGTGTTGCCGGAACACGATGTCGTCGTCATCGATGAGGCGCACGAACTCGTCGACCGGGTCACCGGCGTGGCCACCGCCGAACTCGCGCCCGCCGCGATCAGCGCGGCCGCCCGCCGCTGCGCCAAACTCGTCGACGAGCAAGAGGTGGACCGGTTGGAGGCCGCCGCGGAGGCCTGGCACGCCGCGCTCGACGAGCTGCCTGCCGCCCGCTGGGACACCCTTCCCGAGGGCATCGCCCCGGTACTCGCGCTGGTCCGCGATGCGGCGTGGAATGCGCGCACCGCGCTGGCACCGCCCGGCGGCACCACCGCGCAGGGCGATCCCGACGTGGCCGCCCAGCGCAATCTCGCACTGGCCGCCATCGACGAGGTGCACGACGGCGCGGTGCGTGCGCTCACCGCATTCGAGGAGCCCGATCCGGCCAAGCGCCACGATGTGATCTGGCTGTCCGCCGAGGAGATTCGCGGGGTCACCCGGCGCACGCTGCGGATGGCGCCGCTCGCGGTCGGCGGACTGTTGCGCAGCAGGCTTTTCGGCACCGCGACGGTCATCCTGACCTCGGCGACGCTGCAGATCGGCGGTTCCTTCGACGGTCTCGCGATCACCTGGGGGCTGCCCGCGCAGTCGGCGAACAAATCCGACGCGGCCCTCGCCAATGGCGCGCAGGCGCCCGCCGACGACGAGAAGGTGCGCTGGAGCGCGCTCGACGTCGGCTCCCCGTTCGATCACGCCAAATCCGGAATCCTTTACGTCGCAAAGCATTTGCCCGCCCCCGGCCGGGACGGTCTTTCGCCCGCCTACCTCGACGAGATCGAGCGGTTGATGTGCGCCGCGGGTGGTCGCACCCTCGGACTGTTCTCCTCGATGCGGGCGGCCAAGTCCGCGACAGAGGCGTTGCGCTCCCGGTTGGATACGCCCGTGCTCTGCCAGGGTGACGACGCGACCGGTCAGCTGGTCCGCCAGTTCGCCGACGATCCGGCGACCTCGCTGTTCGGCACGCTCTCACTGTGGCAGGGCGTCGACGTGCCGGGCCCATCGCTGAGTTTGGTGATCCTGGACCGGATTCCGTTCCCGCGCCCCGACGATCCGCTGTTGACGGCGCGGCAGCGCGCGGTGGAATCGCGTGGCGGCAACGGCTTCATGGCGGTGGCCGCCAATCATGCGGCGTTGCTACTGGCGCAGGGCACCGGGCGACTGTTGCGCAGCGTGGACGACCGCGGTGTCGTCGCGATTCTCGATTCACGTTTGGCCACTGCCCGTTACGGCGGCTACCTGCGCGCTTCGCTGCCACCGTACTGGGAGACAGCGGATCCGGAGGTGGTGATCAAGGCGCTGCAGCGCCTCACCGCCACCGCGCCGTAAACGTGAGCAAACCATACATAGGACGACCGGTTTGTGATACCACTCACAAGAACTGGATTTAGTTCCGATCAGAAGTAAGTTGGGTTGTGGTACTTCGGTGAACCCCCAATTCCCACACCGAATGTATCGGTCGTCCCCGCGCCAAGCCCTGCACGCGGCGCGGGGACATACAAATCTCGTTGCCCCGCAACAAAATCCCTCTCACGCCCGGCCTTTCCATGAGACCGTGGCCAGATGACGCACCCCGATACCGAAACACTCGGCGAATTCATCATCAGCGCAAGATCATTGGCGGAATACCGAGCGATTTTCGGGCTCACCGCCAGCGAATTGCGTGGTCGTATCCTCGATTGTCCCGGTGGCGCAGCGGGTTTCACCGCCGAGGCGAGTGATCTCGGCGCGCAGGTCATCGCCGTCGATCCCATATACACCCGGTCCGCCGAGGACCTCAGGGCGACCGCGCTGCGCGAGTGCGATCGTGCAACCCGTTGGGCGGCAAGGCATTCGCATCGTCGCCGGTGGGACTGGTACGGCAGCCCGGCCGAACATCTGCGCATGCGCACCGCGTCGGCTCGCCGTTTCGGCGCCGATCTCACCGAACATCCGGAGCGCTACATCGGCGCCCGACTACCCTCGCTACCCTTCCCCGACAAGAGTTTCGATCTCGTGCTCAGCTCACATCTGCTCTTCAGCTACGCCGACCGGCTCGACGCCGACTTCCATCTCGCCGCGCTGGTGGAGCTCGCCAGGGTCGCTATCGGTGAGACCAGGATCTACCCGCTGGTCGACCACACCGGCGCCAACCTGGACCCCCTGGTCGACAAGCTCCGAAAAGAACTGCACGACAAGGGGCTCCAGACCGAACTGCGGGACGTGGACTTCGAATTCCACCACGGCGCCAGCACCATCCTGGTGCTGCGCTGACGGACTATCCCTCCCCGCGCACCGCGATCGCGTCCACCTCGAATAGCATTCCCGGAAGGGCAAGCGCCGCAACGCCGCTCAGCGTCTGCGTCGGCGGGCGATCGCCCCAGAGTTCGGCGATCTTGCGGCCGAGCACGGCCAGCTTGTCCAGGTCGTGATCGACGATATGGCTGCGCAACTGGGCGACATCCGCATAGTCGAGTCCGACGGACCGCAGTGCCACACCGAGATTCGCGAAGGCGCGGTCCACCTGAACCGCGAAATCGTCACTGGTGGTGTGCCCCTCGGCGTCGGAGTCGTACTGCCCCGCGATGAAAACCAACTCGCCGCGCACCCGCGCGACGTGGCTGTAGCCGAAGCCGGTCGGGTCGTGCAGTTCCGCCGGGTTGCTGATCTCGATGGTCACATCACTCCTCGGTTGTAGTCGTTCATGACAACACGAGGAAGACGATGCAGCATCCCGGACTGTGACACGGCGCGGTGATCCTGGATCACCGCGCCGTGGGGTCTCAGGATTTGACCAGCAGGGTGAGCGCCGCGGTGACCACCGCGAGTACGAGGGCCCCGGCTCCCCAGATGAATCCCTGCCGGTGCCAAAGGCGTCCGTGGTCGAGCGAGAACTTGCCCGGGCCGGTGAAGGCCAATGTCAGTGCGGCGAGGGCGAACAACAGCGGCTCCTCCCATCCGCCCTTGCCGAGCAGGCCGGGACCCCAGGTCACGTTGATCGCATTGATCATGGTGCCGATCACGATGGCGGCCGCGAGCGGGGTCACCAGGCCGAGCACCAGCAACAACCCGCCGGTGAACTCACACAGTCCGGCGAGGGTGCCGAAGAATTTGCCGGGCTTGTAACCCATCCCGTCGAAGACGCTGGCCGTGGTCTGCCAGCCCATGCCGTTGAACCAGCCGAACAGCTTCTGTGCACCATGAGCCGCGAGCACACCGCCGAAGCCGACTCGAAGCACCAGTAGGCCGATGTCGGTCGATACCTTGTCCAGCTCGCTTGTTGCGCCGGTGGCGCGCTGAATTGTGTTGGTAGACATGCTCGTCCTTCATCCGTGCCTGCGATTTGTATTCGTGTGCGCATACCCGGCGCAGCGCGCTGGCGTATCTCCGCCGAGAAACCAACTTCACCAATGAAGCGGACTGCGGTCCGAATCATTGCACGGACCGCGGCAACTGTCCAACAACTGGGGATTATGCCCCGATCGACCCGAAATGACGCCCGTTCACTCCGCCAGGAAGAAGAAATAACCGAGAAATACGACCATCAGCGCCCACATGGCGGGATGCACCTCTTTGATCCGGCCGCGCGCCACCATCACCACCGGATAGAACACCATTCCCATGGCGAGGCCGTACGCGATCGAATAGGTGAGCGGCGTAACCACCACGGTGATGAATGCGGGCACCGAATATTCGAGCCGATTCCAGTCGATTTCCCCGAGCGCCCGCGCCATCAACACACCGACCACGATCAGCGCGGGCGCGGTCACCTCGCCGGAACCCGCGATCACCGAGAAAATCGGGAAACAGAACATCGCGATCAGGAACCAGCCCGCGGTGGTCACCGCCGTCAGCCCGGTGCGTCCGCCCGCCGAGACACCCGCCGTCGACTCGACATACGCGGTGGTG
Source organism: Nocardia sp. JCM 34519.1 (assembly GCF_020361265.1). NCBI lineage: Bacteria > Bacillati > Actinomycetota > Actinomycetes > Mycobacteriales > Nocardiaceae > Nocardia > Nocardia sp. JCM 34519.1. The sequence goes on along the minus strand of NZ_JAIRBR010000036.1, from coordinate 29,455 downwards.
GTGGAGGTTCCGATCACCGCACCCGCCATGGTGCCGACCGAATCGGCGGCCAGCGCGCTCGACGCGCGCGGCAGCTGACCGTTCTTGTCCAGGAGCCCGGCCTGATTGGCGACGCCGATCAGGGTGCCCGACGCATCGAAGAAATCGACGAACAGCATGGTCAGCACGACGACGACCATCTGACCGGTGAATGCGTCCGGCAGGTGAATGATGGCCTGGCCGAAGGTCTGATCCAAACCCTTCGGCATCGCGACGACACCGTCCGGCAGCTTGACCAGCCCGGTGATCATGCCGAGCAGCGCGGTGAGCACGATCCCGTACAGCACCGCGCCGTGCCAGCGCAGCACCAGGAAGATCACCGTGATGAGCAAGCCGAACAGCGCGAGCAGCGTGGTGCCCTTGGTGAAATCACCGTGCGTGACGAAGGTGGCCTTGCTCGCGACGACGATGCCCGCATTCTTGAGGCCGAGAAATGCGACGAACATGCCGATGCCGGCGCCGACCGCCAGCTTCATCTGCATCGGGATGGCGTTGAGTATGCGTTCGCGGACCTTCGTCACCGCCAGGACCAGGAAGATGAGCCCGGATAGGAACGTTCCCGATAGCGCGGTCTGCCAGGGAATCCCCATCTGCTGAACCACCGTGAACGCGAAGAAGGCGTTCAGACCCATACCCGGTGCCAGCGCGATCGGATACCTGGCCCAGATGCCCATCACCAGCGTGCCGAACACCGCGGCGACGGCGGTCGCGGTGAATACCGCCTGCATCGGAATTCCCTTGTCGCCCAACGCGCCTTGGTCACCGAGGATCGCCGGGTTCACGGCGAGCACATAGGACATGGCCAGGAACGTCACCGTTCCGGCCATCAGCTCGCGCCGCACGGTCGAGCCGGTCTGACTGACGCCGAAATACGCGTCCAGGCGACCCCGGGTTCGGGTCAGCACATCGGAGGCCATGGGTTCTCCAGGGGGATCAGAAAAATGGGTGCTCAGGCACGTTAGCCGACGATTCACCGAATCCCAGAACCGGCGCATGCACCGACCGGGCAGTTCGTGACCAGTGTCACGGTAGCCATCCCAGACAGGCTCATCTAGCTTCGAAACGACGCCGTTGCATTGCGCACTCCAGCGGCCGCGCACCAACCGAATCCGATGAGGGGAAGTCAAGGTGCCCAACACTTTTCGCGATCCAGGCATCGAGGCGGGCGAGCTGTCCCAGTACGTGGCGACCGTCGGCTCCGACCCGACCGAGTACCGCGCCTCGTCGCTGATCGAGTACGACGACGCCGATACCTACCGCAGCGTGCTCACCGTCGACCTGCCCGACGAGTTCACGATGACCGTCACCCAGACCTTCGACCGCACCGGCGGCAACCTCTCCGCGACCACTTACCGGGCCGAGAGCAGACATCGCGACGTGGTGGTCAGCCGCGAGGAGGGCAATTTCGCCGGCACCTCGCACTTGCAATTCGGCGGCAAGGTCCAGCCCTTCCCCACACCGCTGACGCCGCTGCTCGGCGGCATGATCACCTTCCGCGGCCTCGATTTCCGCAAGGGCACGAAGGCCACCGTCAACCTCTGGCTCGGCTACTCCATCCACTGGCCCGTCGAGGTCAGGGTGGAAAAACGCACCACCGTCGAGGTGCCGGCGGGCCGCTTCGACGCCTGGCAGGTGCGCGCCAAGCCGAGCTTCGCGCATATCAGCGGTCTGCTGGACAAGGTCGTGCACGGTCTACTGCCCGCCTTCACACTGCATTTCGACGCCACGAGCCCACATCGCCTGCTGCGCTTCAGTTTTCCGACCGGGCCACTGCCGTGGGACCCCAAGGGATTGGTCCGGCTCAGCGCGAAATGAGCCGCTGACGCGAAACCGGTTGCGATCCAGCCGTTCCCGGAGCTCAGCGTTCGGGGCGCGGATAACGCCGTGCGACCAACTCCCGGATGGCGCGGGCGGCGCGGTCGAACGGTTCGATCGATTCGGCGGCGCGGCAGAGCACATGCGCACCCTCCAGCAGGGTGATCAAGGTGGTCGCGAGGTCGTCCGCGGTGGCCGCATCGCTGCCCGCGCCGCGCAGTAGATGCGCGAGTGTCGTTGTCCACGAATCGAATGCGGTGGCGGCGATGGTCCGCAATGCGCTGGTCTCCGGATCGATGGTGACCGCGGCGACCGCACATCCCGCACCCTCCGCCGAGGCGGCGACCACCGGGCGCACCTGCGCCAGGAACGCCTCGACCACCTCCAGTGGATCGGTGCCGGGCAGCTCCGAAAGATGTTCGCGCACAACGTCTCCGTTGCGTGTTGCCGCGGCGGCGACGAGTTCGGTCTTGCCGCCGGGGAAGTGGTGGTAGATCGCGCCGCGCGCGGCTCCGCTCGCCTCCAGCACGGCGGTGAACGACATGCCCGCCACACCTTTGTGCCGCAGCGCCTCGACGGCGGCGTCGATCATCCGCTCCCGGGTATCAGCGGCCATATTTCCTCCATTGACTAGTACGGCCATCCTAGCGCACACTTCTTCTCGCTAGTACGTACGTACTAGCGGTCTTCGAAGGGAACGCACATGCCCATTACCGTCACCGCCCCGGCCGGAGTGCTCACCGAACTCGGCGAGCGTGAGATCCTGCCGCGGCTCACCGCCGCCCTGCTCGCCGTCAGCGGCGGCACCGGGAATCCTTTCTTCACCGAAATCGTCGGCGGCACAGTACATCTGCTTCCGGCCCGGCATATCTACGGCGGCGGCGTCAACCGGCCGCTGGTCATGGTCGAGCTCAAGCTGCCCAATATCGGGCTGCCCGATCCGGCCAGTCGCGCGGCATTCGTCGCGGCCGCCACCGATATCGTCGACGACCTCACCGTCACCGGTCACGACCGCAACGACACCTGGGTGAACATTCTCAACGCGCCCGACGGTGCGTGGGGTATCGGCGGACGCGCGTACACCGGTGCGGAGCTCATCGCCGCGATGACGGCCGCGGCGCACTGAGTCGCGTGTAGGGATTACGCGCTCGGCGCGGCGATCAACCCCAGTTCGGCGTCGGAGGCAAGCAGTTCGTTGTGCGGGAGCACCCGGACCGTGTAGCCGACGGCGCCGGACAGCGGAACCGGCGTCTGCACCGTGAAAAGCTCTGTGCCGGAATCGGATCCGGTATGCGTCATCGGGATGGTCGTCACCTCGGAGAGCTCGTCGGACGGCGAGACCCGGCCGAACACCGCGTGCACCGCGACATCCTCGGTGCGCAGACCACCCAGATCGATGCGGGCGTGCAGCGACATCGGCGCGCCGATGATCGGCGTATCGGGCAGACCGGAGCTGTCGACCTGAATGACCTTCACCGCGGGCCAAGCGGATTCGACGCGACGCCGGTACTCGGCCGCGGCCCGCGCCGCGGCGAATTCGTCGGCGGTGACACGCTGGAACGCGGCCGCGGCCCGCGCGTAGTACTCGACGGCGTAATCGCGAACCATCCTGGACGCCAAAACCTTCGGCCCCAGCGTCTCCAAGGTGTGGCGCACCATCTCCACCCAGCGCACCGGCATCCCGGACCCGTCGCGGTCGTAGAAACGCGGTGCGACGGTGCGTTCGAACAGGTCGTAGAGCGCCGCCGCCTCGAGATCATCGCGGCGGTGCTCATCGGCGACGCCGTCGGCGGTCGGTATGGCCCAACCGTTTTCGCCGTCGTACATCTCGTCCCACCAACCATCCCGGATGGAGAGGTTGAGGCCGCCGTTGAGTGCCGACTTCATGCCCGACGTACCGCAGGCCTCGAGCGGGCGCAGCGGATTGTTCAGCCACACATCACAACCCCAGTACAGGAAGCGGGCCATCGACATGTCGTAGTCGGGCAGGAAGACGATGCGGTGCCGCACCTCGGGATCGTCGGCGAACCGAACCACCTGCTGTATCAGCGCTTTTCCGCCGTCATCGGCCGGATGGCTCTTACCAGCCACCACCAACTGCACGGGGCGTTCCGGATCGAGCAGCAGGGCACGCAACCGCTGCGGATCACGCAGCATCAGCGTCAACCGCTTGTAGGTCGGCACCCGGCGCGCGAAACCGACCGTCAACACCTCGGGATCGAAAACGCTGTCCACCCAACCCAATTCGGTCTCGGCGGCGCCGCGCTGCAGCCACGACCGACGCACCCGGCGGCGCACCTCGGCGACCAGGGTGGCGCGCAGCGAATTCCGGGTCGACCACAGTTCGCCGAGGTCGACGTCGTGCAGCCGCTCCCAGCCGCGCGCCTCCTCGACCAGTTCCGAACCGATGTATTCGCGCGCCTTGTCGATCCATTCGCGGGCGGCCCAGGTCGGGGCGTGCACACCGTTGGTCACCGAACCGATCGGCACCTCGGCGGCGTCGAAGCCCGGCCACAGCCCGTTGAACATGGCGCGGCTCACCTCGCCGTGCAGTTCGGAAACGCCGTTGGCGCGCTGGGCGAGTCGCAGACCCATATGCGCCATGTTGAACACCGAAGGATCGGCCTCGCGCCCCAGCGCGACGATCCGGTCCACGGAAAGCCCTGGCAGCAAAGCGGATTCGGTTTCACCGTGCGCGCCGCCGAAATAGCGCCGCACCATCGGCATCGGGAAGCGGTCGATGCCCGCGGGCACCGGGGTATGCGTCGTGAACACCGTTCCGGCCCGCACCGCGGCCAGCGCCGTATCGAAATCCAGTCCGCCCGCGACGAATTCGCGGATCCGCTCGACGCCGAGGAAGCCGGCGTGACCCTCGTTCATATGGAATACGTCGGGATCGGGCAGGCCCATGGCGCGGGTGTAGGCGCGCACCGCGCGCACACCGCCGATACCGGCCAGGATCTCCTGGCGGATCCGATGCTCCTGATCGCCGCCGTACAGGCGATCGGTCACCAGTCGCAGTTCCGGATCGTTCTCGGCGATATCGGAATCCAAGAGCAGCAACGGAACTCGCCCGACCTGCGCGATCCACACCCGAGCCCGCAGCACCCGGTGGTCGGGCATGGCGACGTGGATGAGCACCGGCGAACCCTCGCCGGTGAGCAGCCGCAGCGGCAGGCCCTGCGGGTCGAGCGCCGGGTAGTGCTCGGTCTGCCATCCGTCCGCCGACAGCGACTGGCGGAAATATCCTGAGCGGTAAAGCAATCCGACACCGATCAACGGAAGACCCAGATCGGACGCCGATTTCAGATGATCGCCCGCCAGGATCCCGAGGCCGCCGGAGTAATTCGGCAGCACCTCGGTGACACCGAATTCCATGGAGAAATAGGCGATTCCGCGGACCTGACCGTCGAACTGCCGTTGGAACCAGCGCGGCCGGGTCAGATAGTCGCGCAGTCCATCGGCCGCGTCGTCCACCCGCCGAACGTAATCCGGGTCCGCCGCCAGCTCATCCAATCGCGCGGCGGGCACCTCCCCCAGCATCCGCACCGGATCGTGCCCCAACTCCGCCCACCGCTCCCGATCGAGCTCGGCGAACAGATCCTGCGTCGGCCAATGCCACGACCACCGCAGATTCGTTGACAACTCGCCCAACGCCGCCAGACGCTCAGGAAGATGGGCACGGACGGTGAAACGCCTTAATGCCTTCACCGTGCGAACCTTACACGGAGCAAGGTGACGCCCGGTGATCGGCCGAGCACCCTGGTAGGCCAACCACCAGGGCTTTCGGCCGACCATGCGCCGCCCGCAGGAGGAACGCGTTCACACCGGATCATCCGAGAGCACCCACAATCACCCGGAAAACCGTCACGAAAACGGTCACAGCGGCTCCCCTCGCCGGTCAATCAGCAAACGTCAGGCGAGTTCGGAAATCCGCCTCCCCTGGTTCGCGGAACGTTTCGGCCAGCTTGTCAGCGTGTAGAGACGGCTGACTGTGCGGTTCTGCCGAGGATGTGCCCGAGATTTGAATCCCCCTGGCCGCAGGACGGACTCACCGAACAGTTCCGGGGCGGCCGGTAGAGGCGGGTGTGACCGAAGTCATTACACAGCTTCCCCTCCGTTGAGGGGAAGCTGTCCGCTCAGCAGAGGGAAAAGCTTGGACTCGAGCTACTTGGCTTTCGTCCCCGCGCCGCTACGGACTAGTCGAATCCGCCCCGAGATCATCTCGGTTCCTGACCAGGCGCACACCGCGCATCTGATCGGGGAAGAACCAGGACGCGTTCGCCACGAGTTCAGCCACCAGATCCAACACGTTCTCGAAAGGCACTGCGACAACGGTGTATTCGCCACCGATATACGGTTGGTGCGCGGTACGGACCCCGGCGAACCGCACCCACAGACACTCCACCCGCGCATCCCCGATCGGCATCATCACCTTCCCCATCGCGGTGCGCTCGACCATGAGCACTTGCGCCGGATCGAGGACATCATCTTGACCTCGGACTCACGCGGCACCAGAAGTTTCCTTCCCAATTCGAAACGTGTTGACTTTCTTGCCTTTTCGCTTGCCCTGGCAATTTCCCTGCGTGCATCACCGCCCGTAGTCCTCCGATCGGCTGTCAGGTCGAATGCGCCCAGCGACAACGAGCCGCCGGAACGCGGCGGCTTTCCACTGGCACCACTCCGCCTGGCAGACAAGGTGTTCACGCATCAGGTAGTGGGCGCGGTCGATACTCATCGGCCACTCGATCCGCTCGTCGACCCGCCAGCCGATCCAGCAGTAATGCACCCGCACCTTCGGCCCTTTGGCAGGGCTGGCGGGCAGCAGGACCAATGTGGTTGCGATCGCCAGGACGAGAAGGCCGAGGACGCCCTGCCAGACCTCCATCGGTCTCACGCCCCTGGAATGCCCGGTCGGTGCGTCAGCGGCGGCCAGCGGTGCCCGCGCGCCCAGACCTGCCCGGTATCGGCGGCGATTACGTCGCAGAACTCGGTGTAGGCCCTACCAGCCCGCCACACATGATCGGCCGAAGGCGCGATGATCGCCGACGCCTCCTCCTGCTGAAGGTGCTGGATCACGACCACGGTGGGCATGAAGGTGTCCTCGTTGACGGCGACGATTTCGACGAGCCCGTACCCGATCAACGCGGCCGTATCTCGGATCAGCTGCTCGTCACGCCCCTGGTCCTCGCCGGAGATTTCCTGCTGCAAGAAGCCAATTGCTTTGTCCCGCATGGAATTCCTTCCCCTGTGCGAATGTCGGAGGCACCCGCCGCCGAGGGCTTTCGCCACCGGTCCAGCGGCGCGGTAGTGGATCGGTGTGCCATCGGCATCGGCCCGGCGGCGGGGCCTGAAACTGACGCTATGGCTGCGCGGTTCGCGGTGACCCGGATACGGTGTTGACAGGGTGTTTGCAGTCGACGAGGGACATATGGAACTGGGTTCGATGCTGCGCGCCGCTCGCGAGGCGGCCGGAATGGGCCTGCGCGAAATCGCCCGGCGCACCCACTTCACGCCCTCGTATCTGAGCCTGATCGAAACCGGGAAACGCCCTGCCACGATCGAGGTGGTGGCCGCCTACAAGAAGGTACTCGGGGCCGGAACTGTCACCGCCGAGCGATCTACGGATGGTGAGCTTGCTGCCCTGGATTGGGTACAGCGGGTTGCGGCATCGGACATTGGCGGCGGCACCCTCGAGCGCTTGGAACTGGCGGTCGACGATTTGGCTTCGGCTTACCCGACTACCGCGCCCGATCAGCTACTTGCCCAGGTGCAGCAGCATCTCGGCTACGCCGCCCGCTTGATGGAGGGCAAGAAGACCCTGGTCGAACACCGCAGGCTGCTCGTCACTGTCGGCTGGCTCTCGTTACTGGCGGGTACTTGCCACATCGATCTGGGCGAGGTGGCGGCAGCTGCGGCCCGCCTGCGCCTGGTGCGCGATATCGCCGACGAAGCCGGACATCCGGAGATCGCCGCGTGGTGCTTGGAGACGCGAGCGTGGCAACAGCTGACGGCAGGCGGTTTCGTTGCGGCAGTGGAGCTTTCGCGTGCCGCGCAGGCCATTGCCCCGCCGGATTGCTCGGCCTTCATCCAGTCGACGGCGCAGGAGGGGCGCGCACTTGCGCGACTCGGTGACGCGAAAGGAACGTACAACGCGCTGCGCAGGGTCGCCCGGCTGGTTTCCGGACTACATGTCCCGGACCGACCGGAACACCATTTCCGATACGACCCTGCAAAGTCGGATGCCTATGTAGCCACAACCTTGTCGTGGCTGGGCGATCCGGCCGCCGAGGCATACGCACGGCACGTTCTCGCCGATCTCGCAGGCGCAGCTGCCATCCGGCCGCGCCGCATCGCGTCCGCGAACCTCGATTTGGGCCTGGCCCTCGTCGCGGCCGACAAACCGGACGAGGCGGCCCATGTCGCACTCGCGGCCGTCACCTCCGGTCGGTTGGTGCCGTCCAACTACTGGCGCGTCGCCGAGGTCGTAACCGGAATCGAAGAACGCGATGCGCCGGACGCCGCCACCGTACGCGAGGCATTCCGGGACACTTATCCATCCTGATGGCGAATTCGGTCGCCCTGGGTGTGGTACGTCTGGCGTACCGGACCCAGCGGGTAAAAGGGTTTTAGTCGTCTGGAATTTTTGTAAGAGGGCTTGGGGGAACGGTCCGGATGGTCTCGAGCTAGGGATTCCGGAGGGGGGTCGTCTCAACCGAGACTCAGCGATCCGTCATCTCTGCGTTCTCGTCGGCTTTGGTGGTGCGAGTTCCGGCTTCCCCTCGGTTGAGGGGAAGTCAGTTTCAACACATTCGCGGAAAACTCGGCAATGCGCGCACGAGCCTGGGAACGGGTCACTCCCGCCACGGCTCCAGAGATTCGCCCTTCCCCACCCCCTGTGCGTCGAGGAATTTGGGCGGGTGTCCACTGAGCGGACACCCTCGTGGTAGGTCGTGATGGGCCTGGCTTATAGCAGTGGTCTCGATGCCTGCGCACCCGTAGCTTCGCGGCGCTCGAATTGGGATTGGCAGTCGTGGTGCCGCTGGTGTCCGCCGGGCACCCCGTCGAGACCGCATTCCGGACATGTCCGCTTGGCAGGGCGTCCGAAGCCGTCCGAGGTGTCCGAAACCGCGTCTGAGCTGTGATTATCGTCGGACGCCCCGGAATCCTCGGACGCCTTGAAGGTGTCCGAAATCGTGAAGCCGTCCAGACGTTGTTGCTGGTCGGTGCCGTTTTGGGCGGCTTGGACGCCTTCGGGCGGCTTGGGTGCGGGTAGGTAGCGTTCGAAGGCGTCGACGAATGTATCGAGGCGGTAGCCACGCTCGGTCTTGTAGCTGTCGCGGAAGTCGGTCTTGATGCCGTATTCGCGGAGTCGGTGGCCGAGCTTGGACGGGTTGAAATCGAAGGCCTGCCAAGGTGATTCATCGAGCGCGCACAGCTTCGCGCACAGCACCGCCGACTTCAGGAATACCTCACCGCTGGTAGTGAATATCTCGCGGATATCGGCGAGGAGCCGCAGATTCGTCGAGGTTGATTCGTCGGCGGCCTCGGCGGCGGCGACCATCGCTACGGCCGCCGACCGCGCGAGCTTCGGCCAAGTGCCGCCCGCCATGTCGGCCACGGAGATCAGCGGTTCCCATACATCGGCGGCGCGGTCTTCCACCCCGAGGTCGTCAGGTTCATAGCCGTCCAATTCCTCCCGCACCGAATCAGCCCATGCGGCAAGGGTTTCGCGCAGTTGATCGAGCGGGGGCCGGTCGCGGCGGGTCCGGTACGGGGATACCTTCTCGGTGGACTTGCGGCGCTTCATCTCGATGACGACGGCGCGGTCCTCGATGGTGTCGGGCATCCGCCCGATGCCCGCGAGAGCGGCCATGGCGAAGGTGTTGAACTCCTGCGGCTTATGGTTCGGGCCGACAACGCGGCCGAAGGTCAACCCGCGCTGGAACCCGGCGTTGAGCAGCCCGCGCAAGTCCTCGTTCTGCTCGGCGACCTTCTTGGAGCCGAAGATGGTATCGCACTCGTCGAACAGCAACGTCGGCGGCGGGTCGGCGGTCAGCGACCGGAAGATGAACGGCACGGTGGCATTCACCGCCCGCAGCGGCTTGTACACCAGTGCGTCAATGACTTCCAGCGCTCGCGACTTGCCGGACCGCTTCTCCGCCGACCGCAGCACCAGGCGCGGCGCGTATTCGAACGCGGCGGTCAAATGTGTGGTCGCGACCCACAGCACCACGCCGACCTCCGCGTGCACAGTGGGGAACACGCAGAAGGTGCGCAGGGCAGCGAGCACTTCATCCAGGACGGCCGCCCCGGACAGCTCGACTGGCGAAACATCCTCAGGCGGCTCCAGTGCCGCGTTGCTGTAGTCCACGTTCGTCACGCGGCCCTCCGCGACGCCGATCGGATGGTTCGCTCGATCTCGTTGTGCGACAGCCCGATTGCTTCAGCGGCCTCGATGATGAGGTTCAAGACTTCATGCTCGCGCCCTTCGGCGAACACCCGCGCCGCTGCCCAGAACAGGATGTTGTTGCGCTGTCCGGGATGCGCCTGCGCCACAGAACGAACCAGCCCTTCCGCGCTGGTTCCATCGCCGCCGAACAACCGCTGCCGGAAGGCGGAGACGACCGGAGCGCGCACCCGGTCGCGGAGACGATCAGGTAGTTCGGCGATCGGTGCCCGGTTCAGCCAGCGATAGCGGGCACCGCAGGGATGAATGCTCGGCGGCGCGACCAAGTACCCGGTGTTGGTCTTGATGTCGACACCCGGCGCGCCCTCGAGCCGACCGCGCATCTTGCCCGCGCACCGGAACCACAGATGCCAGCCTCCACCACCGGTTTGCGCCATCCATGTCTCGGGAAGGCTCCCCAGCGCCTCGGTGGTCCCGCCGTTGCGTGGGTCGATATCCAGCACCACCACGCCCGACTTCGGGCGAATTCCGATGTTGAACAACGGATTCCGTGCCCACCAATTCTCTATCACCACGAGGTTCGTGGTCGCGCCGTCCTTACCGTGCTTCGTCATCGGCGTCTTACCGCCCGGTGCCAAGGGCAGCACCGACAGCCCGGCGCGCGCGTAGGCAAGCGCATGCTCGACCATCACCTCCGCCGAGGCGTCAGCCTCCTGGTAACCGCACGGAGAACTGCTTGTCATCAGGCGACACCCGTCTGTTCGGTGCCTTGGAAGGTGTTGTCCGCCAGATACTTCGCGACATCCGAGGCGCGGTAGAGGACACGGCTACCGCGCTTGACGAACGGCACTCCTCGGCCTCGATAGCGGTCCTGCGCCAGCGACGCGACCGTGGTGTGCATGTACTCCGCCAGCTCGGCGGGCGTCAGCAGTTGATCCACCGTTGATACCTCTCTGCCTCACACCACCCCACCCGGGGTGAAGCCACCCGATTTCGAGTGGCCACATTCAGAAAAGCTCGAGAGACACCGTGAAGTCAAGACACTTAAAATTGAGTCGCGTCACCCAATATGAAGTAGACTGCCTCGCATGTCGACCGAACCCATGACCCTGGCGCAGGCCATCGGGCGCAACGCGCGCAAGCTCCGCGAAGAAGCGGGCGCAACCCTCGAGGCCGTTGCCTTCCAGGCGGGACAGTGCGGCTTGAAATGGACTTCCGGCAAGGTGGGAGATCTTGAGTCTGGTCGCGTATCGCCTTCTCTACCAACGCTTTACGCTCTCGGGATGGCCTTCGCGAAGCTGCTGGAGCGAGACGTGACCCTTGCCGAGTTGTGTGAACTCGACGACGGCAACATCCAGATCAATGACGCTCTGGTCATTCCCGGGCAGGCGCTCAGTCGCGCGCTGCGCGGTGAAGCCGTCATTCCGGTGGACGACTACTTGCTCGAGGTCGTCAAACGATCCCGGGCGCTCGGTGCTGTCGCCAAGTTCTACGGCGGCAAGCGTCCCAAGGGCGTATCCATGCTGGACGTGTACCGGGCCGTCGCCCAGGTTGGCCAGGCCGAACAGCGCGCGGCGAAGGATCTCGGCATCGTATCGGATCACCTCGCACTGCTCGCACTAGCACGCTGGAAGCACACCTTCAGCGAGGAGCGAGACGCCCGAGCGGGCAAGGACGCGAACGCCCAGCGACGCGGCCAAGTCACCCGCGAAATGAAAGACGAACTCAGACAGGATATTTCGCGGTAAGAACAGTTTCGCCGCAGAGGGGTGGGCCAAATGCCACGCAAGCCATTGTCGCCAGGTGAGCCCGGCGATTTCAGCGAGCCGAAGTGGAACGAGGCACGGAAGATCTTCCAAATCAGTTGCCTGGTAGGCGAACCTATCGGCAAGCCATCACGCGTATGGGCATCGGGCAAGACCAAGCGGCAGGCCAAGGACGCCCTGAAAAGGCGCGTGGCGGAGTGGAAGCCCCGCGCCGTCGAGATCGGTGCCTACAGCGCGAAATCGACCGTGGCGGAAGCAGTTCGAGCTTGGTTGCAGTCCTACGAGAACAATGCGAAGAAGCGCCCGCAGAATTCGCGTACCTACCGCCGCGAAATCGAGCCGTCGATCGGCCCGCGCGCGAAGGCCGACAAAGTCGTCATCGTCGGGTCCGACCTCGGCAAGATGAAGGCCGTCGACGTAAAGCCCTTCCACATCCGCCTGCACCTGGAACAGCTCAACTGGTCCACCACGAAGCAGAACCTGCACAAGAGCATCCTGAACATGACATTCCAGATGCTCGTCGACGATGGGTTGCGGGACTACAACCCGGTGTCGAACGTGAAGGGCCATCGCGGCGAGAATGCCACCTGGAAGACCAGAAAAGGCCAAGCGGTGAACCCGTACTTCCCGGACGAGCCCCAGCCGTTCACCCCGGAGGAGATGGCGCTGTTCCGGCACCTCGAGGCGCAGCACTTCGGCCCGGAGAACCGCAGGTACCGCCGAGACCCGAGGTTCCTCGATTACACGATGCTCGCCTACGAGCTGGCGGCCAGACCAGGCGAAGCCGTTGCCGTGCGATGGACGGATGTCGATTTCGACGCCGGAACGGTCACGGTGGCCGGGACGATCGTGGATACCGAACTCCGAGTTCGGCAGGTCCGCAAGGTCATTGACGATTACCAGCTGGCCGACCACGAAATCGTCGTTCCGGAGGGGTGGCGGAAATTTGGCGACGACACCGTTATTTCGGTCGTGTATCGCCAGCCGTTCACGAAGACTCGCGACTCGATGCGAACCATCAAGGTCAGCACGAGCACGTTGGCGATGCTGCGTAAGCGGAAGCTCGCCGCCGCGCCGCGCCAAACCCTTGTGCTACCGAGCCGATCCGGCAAGGTGCTGCCGACCGTGCAGCTGTCGAAGGTCTGGCGGCGGATCGTGAAGGACACCGAGTTGGAGTGGTCGACGCTGAAGACCTTGCGTAGCACCCGCGCCACCCGAGTGGCCGAGGTGCACGGTCTGCCCGCCGCCCGGCTGATTCTGGGGCACGAGGAGAACTCCCCCGTCACCACCCAGCACTACGTCGCCATGGGCACGACCATCGTCGTCGACTACGCAGACGCCCGGTGATTTCGGCGAAAACTGCCACAAAAGTGTCACGGGCCAGTTTTCGCCCAGCCTAGATAGGCGAATCCTCGCAGCTCACAACCGATTTCGGACCGGGCACGCTGGCGCATCGCCTTAATGCCTTCACCGTGCGAACCTTACACGGGGCGGGGTCAGCTCCTCTGATCGAGCCTGAGCGGCTCAGAGATCCGGCCCAACCAGACATTTCCTCGCCCTGAACGGCCTATTTCACCTTTCGTTTCGGCTTCGATCCCCGATTTTCGCGGGCGTCAGAAGCCCAACGGCCTGACTCCCTGCTTCTGATCCTCGATCGCGCCCGCCGCGTCCGGCCGACGCGGCGGGCACCGCGGGTGGACTACGATTTCGATCGAACAAACCACGCGGGAGCTCGGGCACGGCCGGGCTGAGAGGGCGGACCCGACCGCTTCGCCGACCGCATGAACCTGACCGGGTAATGCCGGCGTAGGGAGTATGGGCGATGTCCGTATCGAGTGTGCGTGCGAACGAGCGGCGCGAGGCGCCGCTGACCCTCGACGAGCCGACGCCGAAGGTGCTCTCCTTCTGGGATCAGAGCGCGTTCTGGGCCAACCTCGGGGTCAGCCTGCTCGCCTTCTCCGGCGCGTACACGGTGCTCGCGCCCGATAAGGACGGCAAGGCCCAAATCTCCATCGCGGCAGGCATTCTCGCGATGATCGTGGGAACGGTGCTCGGCGGGCTGATGCTCGGACTCGCCGCCGTGCCCGGCGCGAAAACCGGACGGCCCGCGATGGTGCTGCTACGCGGACTGTTCGGCGCGAAGCTCAGCTATGTGCCGACCCTGCTGAACATCGCGCAGTTGATCGGCTGGGGCACATTCGAATTGATCGTCATCGGGAATGCCGCGAAAGAACTGTTCGGCGGCGGCCCGCACTGGCTGTACGTGGTGGCCGCGGGAGTGCTCACCACGATCCTGACCATCTGGCCGCTCGGCTCGGTCCGGATGCTGCGGCGATTCGTGACCGTCGGCGTCGTGCTGGCGCTGATCTGGTTCTACATCCAGTTCATCCGCGCGGGCCTGCCCGACCTGACCGACAATCCGGGCCCGAAGGGTAACGGACCGTTCGGGGTGGACTGGAATCTGTTCTGGGTCGCGACCGATGCCGCACTGGCGGTATCGATCTCGTGGGTGCCCGCGGCCGCCGACTACACCCGGCACTCGCGCGGCGCGGGCGCGGCGTTCGGCGCGGCGAGCGGTGCGTACGCGATCACCCAGATCGTCGCCTACACCCTCGGACTCTTCGCGCTCGCACTGGCGACCGGCAACGGCGGCGCCTACCAACCGTTCCTCGACGTCACCCTCGGCGCGCTGTTCTTCTTCATCTTCGTATTCCGTGAGGCCGATCAGTCGTTCGCGAATGTCTACTCGACGGCGGTCTCCATCCAGAATCTGCTACCCAAGGTCGACCGGCGCATCCTCTCGATCGGCCTCGGCGTGTTGATCACGCTGCTCGCGCTGCGCCTGAATATGGAGAACTACTTCGGCTTCCTCGGCCTGATCGGTTCGGTGTTCGTCCCGCTGCTCGGCGTACTGGTTGCCGACTTCTTCCTGCGTGCCAAGGGCGCTTGGAACACCGCCGACGACGCGCCGTCCCGCTGGGGCATGATCCTCGCCTGGCTCGTCGGCTTCGCGGTCTACCAGTTGATCAACCCGGGCGACGCCGGTGCGTGGACCAAATTCTGGATCCACATCCAGGACCTGCTCCACTTCACCAAACAGCCGTGGATGAGCGCATCCCTGCTGTCCTTCCTCGCCGCCGTACTGGCCGCCTGGGTGATCGGACGAGTGAGCACCTACAGCTCGACCTGGAAGTGATGCGCCGAAATCCGCAGGTGGTGGCGCATATACAGCCGGTGCGCCGCCGCGCGGTCGGCGCCGACGCCCGAATCCAGGTGCAGCCCTTCGCATCCGAGACGCCGCGCCTCATCCTCGACCCATCGCAGCAGCAGGTCGGCGTATCCGCGACCGCGGGCCTCGGGCAGGGTTGACAGATCGTCGACGTACACGATATGTCCCCAAGCCGTTGCCCAGTTCTCGCGGAACCCCACCGCGGCGACCGCCGCATCGCCCACCCCGTCGAACGCGCCCACCAGCCGATATCCGGCCGGCCGCAGCCGCGTATCGATCAGGTCCACCATCGCGTCGACGGTGTCCCAGCGCGGCCGCAGCTCGAGCATGGCCTGCGCGGCGAGTTTGGTCTGTCCCTCGGGTAGTTCGCGAATCTCGGTCACCCCGGCGACGGTAATGGCGCCGTCCGCGATGCGGACAGAGCCAATTCGCATCGATTCCGGTAGGCCACTTACCTGGTAAAACTCCTGGCCCGGCGGCACATCGACGTGGCAGCATCGGCGAATGCCGCACTGGATTCACGTACTCCCGCAATTCTCGTTGGCCTGCCTCGTACTCGCCGTCATTCCCGGCCCGGCGACGGCACTGTTCCTACAGCGGTCGATCCGCGACGGCCGTACGGCGGGCCTGGCCGCGGTGGCAGGCAATGAGATCGGCGTATTCGGCTGGACGCTCGCCGGTGGCGCCGGACTATCGATCCTGTTGACCGCCAACAGATTTCTCAACACCACCATCCACGTCGTCGGAGCGGTGGTGCTGATCTGGCTCGGCATCCAGGCCTGGCGCGGCGCGCGCGAGGACGGCGAATTCGGCAGCGGCATGACGAATCTGCTGCCCGCGGGGCGCACCCCGGGCGCGGCCTTCCGCGCCTCGCTGATCTCGATCGCGGCCAACCCGAAGGCAGCGGTGTTCGGGTTGACCATCCTGCCGCAGTTCCTGCCGTCCAGCGGTCCGATGGTCGAATCGCTCATCGCCCTGACGGTGGTCCAGCTGGTGATCGACACCGCGTGGTGCGTCGGCATCGTGCTGGTCGCCGATCGCGCGGGAACCTGGTTGCGCCGCACCGGCATCCGGCAGCGCGTCGAACGCGCGCTCGGCGCGATCCTGGTGGCCCTCGGCCTCGGCCTCGCCGCCGACGCCCGCTGATCCGAAATCACCTGGCCAGAGCCCACCACCCCGTGACAGCATCGGCGGATGCCGCACTGGGTACAAGTTCTGCCGCAATTCGTCCTGGCCAGCCTGATCCTCGCGGCGCTGCCCGGACCGACCACCGCCCTGTACCTGCAACGGTCGATCCGCGACGGCCGCGCCTCAGGGTTGTCCGCCGTCGCAGGTAGCGAAATAGCCATGTACTGCTGGAATCTCGCGGGCGGCGCGGGACTCTCGGTACTGCTCGTCGCGAACCGGGCACTGAACACCGCCATGCACGTGATCGGCGCGGCGGTCCTGATCTGGCTCGGCATCCAAGCCTGGCGCGGCGCCGGCGAAGCAGGCGAATTCGATACGAATGCGGCGCCGCCGAGCGGCCGGACGGTCGGCGCGGCATTCCGCGCCTCACTGCTCTCGGTCGCCGCCAACCCGAAAGCAGCGGTTTTCGGGCTCACCCTGCTTCCGCAGTTCCTGCCCAGCAGCGGCCCGGTGCTACCGAGCGTGCTGATTCTGGGCGGCGTCCAGATCGTGATGGACAGCGTGGTTTCGGTTGCCATCGTGCTGGCCGCCGTCCGCGCTGGTCAGCTGCTGCGGCAGGCCCGAATCCGGCAGCGGATGGAACGTGGGCTCGGCGCGATCCTGGTCGCACTCGGAATCGGCTTGGCGTTCGACGCCCGTTGATCCCGGCCGGGGCGAATCCGGACCCTTCCCGGATGACCCGGTAGGTTGAAGGGTGTGACCGGCCGCATCGCCATCGATGACACCGCCCCGTCCATACCCGGCGGCTACCCGGCCAAGGCCGTGGTGGGCGAGGTTTTCCCGGTGCGCGCCGTGGTGTGGCGCGAGGGCCACGATGCGGTGGCCGCCACCCTGGCCGTCCGCGCGCCGGGTTCGTCGCGAGTCACGCGGATCCGGATGATGCCGGATCTCGAACCCGACGTCTTCAATGCCACATTCATCCCCAACCTGCCCGGTACCTGGATCTTCCGCATCGAGGGCTGGAGCGATCCGATCACCACCTGGCGAGCCGCGGTCGAGGCGAAGCTGGCCGTCGGCCAGAGCGCCGCCGACCTGGCCAACGACCTCGAAATCGGCGCGCGACTCTTCGAACGCGCCGCGTTGGCCCTGCCGAAGGCTAAATTCCTCCGGCTGCGCGCGGTCGCCGCCGCCCTGCGCGACGAGGAGCAGCAGCTGCCCGCCCGGGTCGCACCCGCCTTCGCCGAGGAGGTCGCGGAGATCCTGCGGGAAACCCCGCTGCGCGACATGATCACCCGCGGGCTGCAGCACACTGTGTACGTCGAGCGGCATCGCGCGCTCTACGGCTCCTGGTACGAATTCTTCCCGCGCTCCACCGGCGGCCGGGACGCCGACGGCAAACCGATCCACGGCACATTCGCCACCGCGACCAAGGAACTGTCGCGCATCGCCGCCATGGGCTTCGATGTCGTCTACCTGCCGCCGATCCACCCGATCGGCGAGGTGAACCGCAAGGGCCGCAACAATTCCCTCACCGCGGAACCGGACGATGTCGGCTCGCCGTGGGCCATCGGATCGCGCGACGGCGGGCACGACGCCATCCACCCGGCCCTCGGCACCGAATCGGATTTCGTCGAATTCGTCACCGCCGCAACCGAACTCGGCCTCGAAGTGGCGCTGGACCTGGCCTTACAGTGCGCACCCGACCATCCGTGGGTGCGGGCGCATCCGGAGTGGTTCACCACGCTGCCCGACGGCACCATCGCCTTCGCCGAGAACCCGCCCAAGAAGTACCAGGACATCTACCCGATCAATTTCGACAACGATCCCGACGGCATCTACGCGGCGGTACTGCATCTGGTGCGACATTGGATCGCATTGGGCGTCAAGATCTTCCGCGTCGACAACCCGCACACCAAACCCGCCGACTTCTGGGAATGGCTGATCGCGGAGGTGCGCACCACCGATCCGGATGTGATCTTCCTGTCCGAGGCGTTCACCCGTCCCGCCCGGCTCTACGGCCTGGCCCGGCGCGGATTCAGCCAGTCCTACACATATTTCACCTGGCGGGTCGGCAAAGGCGAGCTGGCCGAATTCGGAAAAGAGTTGGCGGACAAGGCCGATGAGGCCAGGCCCAACCTTTTCGTGAACACGCCCGACATCCTGCACGAGAGCCTGCAGCACGGCGGGCCCGGAATGTTCGCCATCCGCGCGGTACTCGCCGCGACCCTGTCGCCCACCTGGGGCGTGTACTCCGGCTTCGAACTGTTCGAACATCAGGCGGTGCGTCCCGGCAGCGAGGAATACCTCGATTCGGAGAAATACGAGCTGCGCCCGCGCCCGTTCGGCGAGGCGCTGGCGCGCGAGGAATCGTTGGAGCCCTGGCTCACTCGGCTCAACGAGATCCGCCGCGCCCATCCCGCGCTGCAGCAGCTGCGCTGCATCCACTTCCATCCCGTCGACAACGAGGCGCTGCTCGCCTACTCCAAGATCGATCCGATCAGCGGCGACGCCGTGCTCATCGTGGTCAACCTCAACCCGTACGGCACCGAGCACGGCATGATTTCGCTGGATCTGCCCGCGATCGGCCGCGAATGGCACGACCACCCGGTGGTTGTCGACGAGGTCACCGGCGAGGAATACCACTGGGCCCAAACGAATTACGTGCGACTCGACCCACCGAAGGCGGTCGCGCACATCCTCGCGCTGCCGCCCGTCCCGCAGCAGCAGCGCACGGAACTGGCCTACCGCAGGACATTCCGATGAACCGCCGCGATCTGCTGCTCATCGCCGCGGGCACACACCATGATCCGCACACCGTGCTCGGCGCGCACCCGCATCCGGACGGCACCATGGTCCGGGTGCTGCGCCCGCACGCGGAGACGGTGCAGGCCCGCGTCGGCGGCGTCGACCATCCGCTGGAATCGCTGGGGCACGGCATCTTCGCCGGTGTGCTCCCGTATCCGGACCTCATGGACTACCGGATCGTCACCAGCTACCCCGGCGGCCAAACCGTCATCGGCGCCGACGGATACCGCTTCCTACCCACCGTCGGCGAACTCGACCTGCACCTGATCGGCGAGGGACGGCACGAACGGCTGTGGGAGGCGCTCGGCGCGCACCCGCGCAGCTACACCACGCTCGACGGCGAGGTGCACGGCACCTCGTTCGCGGTGTGGGCGCCGAATGCCAGGGGCGTCACCGTCATCGGCGATTTCGACGGCTGGGCCGGGAATACCGCGCCGATGCGCTCACTCGGCCGCTCCGGGGTGTGGGAGGTCTTCATCCCCGGCGTCGGGGTCGGCACGAAATACAAGTACCGGGTGCACGGCGCCGACGGCCGCACCGTCGACCACGCCGACCCGCTGGCCTTCGCCACCGAACTGCCGCCGGCCACCGCGTCGGTGGTCACCGAAAGCCACTACGTCTGGAATGACAAGGGCTGGTTGGAAACCCGCGCACAGACCGATCCGACCCAGGCTCCGATGAGCATCTACGAGGTGCATCTCGGCTCCTGGCGGCCGGGCCTCGGCTATCGCGAATTGGCAAGGCAGCTGGCCGATTACGTGCACGCGGCCGGGTTCACCCACATCGAGCTGCTGCCCATCGCCGAACATCCGTTCGGCGGCTCGTGGGGCTACCAGGTCACCTCCTATTACGCTCCCACAGCGCGTTTCGGCTCCCCCGACGATTTCCGCGCCTTCGTAGACACCATGCACGCGGCGGGCATCGGCGTCATCCTCGACTGGGTGCCCGCGCATTTCCCGCGCGACGAATGGGCGCTGGCCCGGTTCGACGGCACCGCGCTCTACGAGCACGCCGATCCGCGCCGCGGCGAACAACTCGACTGGGGCACCTACGTTTTCGACTTCGGCAGGCATGAGGTGCGCAACTTCCTCGTCGCCAACGCCCGCTACTGGATCGAGGAATTCCACGTCGACGGGCTGCGGGTAGACGCCGTCGCCTCCATGCTCTACCTGGATTACTCACGGCCCGAGGGCGGTTGGGAACCCAATGTGTACGGCGGCCGGGAGAATCTGGAGGCCGTGCACTTCCTGCAGGACCTCAACGACAACGTGCACCGAAGCTATCCCGGCGTCGTCACCGTCGCCGAGGAATCCACCGCATGGCCCGGCGTCACCCGCGGCACCGATGTCGGCGGTCTCGGCTTCACCATGAAATGGAATATGGGCTGGATGCACGACACCCTCGGCTTCCTGTCCCGCGACCCGATCCACCGGTCATGGCACCACAACGAGATCACCTTCTCGCTGGTGTACGCGTGGAGCGAAACGTATGTGCTGCCCATCAGCCATGACGAGGTGGTGCACGGCAAGGGCACGCTGTGGACCCGCATGCCCGGCGACGATTTCGCGAAGGCGGGCGGGGTGCGCGCGCTACTGGCGTACATGTGGGCGCATCCCGGCAAACAGCTGCTGTTCATGGGCCAGGACTTCGGCCAGTTCCGGGAATGGTCGCACGACCGCGGCCTGGACTGGGACGAGCTGAAAAATCCCCTGCACGAAGGCATTTCGACCACCGTCCGGGACCTCAACACCGTCTACCGCGCGCATCCGGCGCTGTGGAGCCAGGACACCGCCCCCGGCGGCTACTCCTGGATCGAGGCCGACGACCGCGCCAACAACGTGCTCGCCTTCCTCCGCTACGGCTCCGACGGTTCCGTCGTCGCCTGCGTCTACAACTTCTCCGGCTCGGTGCACGGCGAATACCGCGTCGGCCTGCCGAGCACCGGCACCTGGCGCGAAATCCTCAACACCGACGCCATCGAATACGGCGGCTCCGGCATCGGCAACCTCGGCGGCGTGAAAGCCACCGACGAACCATGGCACGGCCGCCCCGCCTCCGCCGTGGTAGCCCTGGCCCCCAACAGCGCCGTCTGGCTCACCCCCGAACCGTGACTCCGGCGCGGCGTGAAAGACGCCGCGCCGGAGGGCCTTCCGGGTTCAGTAACAGCCGGGATCAATACAGGGCGGTGGCCAGTTTGCGGCGGGCCGCGACGACGAAAGGCTCTGCCTTGTCGAACAATTCGAAGAGTTCGAGCAGGCGGGTGCGGACCTTGGTGCGGTCGTCGCCGCTGGTGCGCTTGATGAGGGCGATCAGGCGATCGAAGGCGGCCTCGGGCCGCTGATTGAGCACTTCGACATCGGCGGCGTCGAGTGCGGCATCCAGATTCGCCGGATCGGCGTCGGCGGCGGCGACCGCGGACTCCGGCACCTCCTGGGCGCGGGCCAGGAAACGCAGCTGACGCAGCGCGTTCTTGGCCTCTTCATTATTCGGCTCGGCCGCGATGACCGCCTCGTAGGCGGCCTCGGCACCGGCCAGATCGCCGCGCTCCAACGCCTCCTCCGCGGCGACGAATCGCGGATCCTCCGTCGGCTCCGGTGCGGGCGCACCACCCTCCAACTTGCCCGCCACCGCGTCGACGACGGCGTTGAGCCACTGGCGCACCTGCGGTTCCGGTTGCGCCCCTTCGAAATCCGCTAGTGGCTGACCACCGGCGATGGCGATGACGGTCGGAATGCCCTGCACCCGCAGCGCCTGCGCGATCCGCATATTGGCCTCGGCCTCGACGGTGGCCAGATCCCAGGTTCCGCCGTCGGCCTCGACGAGCCGCTCCAGTGTGCGGACCAGCTCGACGCTGCCGGGGCTGCGCTGCGAATACAGCACCACCACCACCGGCACCTGCAGCGAGCGCCGCAGCACCTTCGCTTCGAAGTCCGCCTCACCTACCGCGTAACCGCCGGCGGGCGCCCCGGCGGCGGTGGCGGCGGGCTGCTTCAGGCTGGAGAGATCCACCGCACCGGACATGGCGGCGGCAACGGCGGGCGAGGGACGACGGGAAGCAGGTCGAGTCACGGTTTCCAGTTTGTCATGACGTCGCGGATGCGGGGGCCGCAGTATCGCTCGCGACGCTGTTGCTCAGCTCACCGAGCTTTCCGGTGCGCACCGCCCACACTTCGAACAGCACGGTGCAGAACGGCGGAATGCTGGACAGCAGCGCCAGCACCGTCGTCTTCCAGGTCCAGGCCAGCTCGCGGGCAGCGAGCACGGCGGTCAGCACGAACAGGATGAAGATGATCCCGTGCGTCATGCCGAATACCTTGACCGGCCAGGTCACCGGCTCGGGGAGCCGCTTGAACACCATGCCGACGATCAGGAAGACCCAGGAGATCGCCTCCAGCACCGCGATGAGGCGGAACCGCTTTGCCACGGTGCTCAAGTCGAAGAAGTTGCCCATGGGCACCATTCTGCCCGATGCACTACAGGCGGTCGTAGTCGAACGGCTCACACCGTTACGGCTACACCTTGATGATCAGCGCATCACCCTGACCGCCGCCGCCGCACAGCGCGGCCGCACCGATCCCGCCGCCGCGCCGCTTCAGCTCCAGCGCCAGGTGCAGCAGGATCCGCGCACCCGACATGCCGAGCGGATGCCCGATCGCGATGGCGCCGCCGTTGACGTTCACCTTCGCCGGATCGATCCCCAGCTTGCGGGTCGAGGCGACGCCGACCGCGGCGAATGCCTCGTTGATCTCCACCAGATCCAGATCAGTGGGCGAAATGCCCTGTTTCGCACAGGCTTTCAGGATCGCGTTGGCCGGCTGCTCCTGCAGCGAGGAATCCGGACCGGCGACGACACCGGCCGCGCCGATCTCGGCGATCCAGCTCAGCCCGAGCTCCTGCGCCTTCGCCTTGCTCATCACCACGACCGCGGCCGCGCCATCGGAGATCTGTGAGGCGCTGCCCGCCGTCACCGTGCCGTCCTTGCGGAACGCCGGACGCAGCTTGCTCAGCGACTCCACCGTGGTGTCGGCGCGAATGCCCTCATCGGCGGTCACCAGCACCGGGTCGCCCTTGCGCTGCGGCACCGACACCGGCACCACCTCTTCGTCGAAGACGCCGTTCTTCCACGCCGCCGCCGCACGCTGATGCGAGGCCGCCGCGAACGCGTCCTGATCCGCGCGGCTGATGGGGTCGAGATCGTTGCGCTGCTCGGTGAGCGCGCCCATCGGCTGGTCGGTGAAGATGTCGTACAGACCGTCGTAGGCCATGTGATCGCGCAGCGTCACATCGCCGTATTTATAACCCTCCCTGCTCTTTTCGAGCAGATGCGGCGCTTGACTCATCGATTCCTGACCGCCGGCCACCACGATCTCGTATTCACCGGCGCGAATCAGCTGATCCGCGAGCGCGATCGCATTGATGCCCGAAAGGCACACCTTGTTCACCGTCAACGCGGGCACATCCATCGGAATGCCCGCGGCCACCGCGGCCTGCCTGGCCGGGATCTGGCCCGCGCCGGCGGTGAGCACCTGACCCATGATGACGTAATCGACCTGCTCGGGCCGGACGCCGCCCTTCTCCAGCGCGGCCTTGATGGCCAGCCCGCCGAGGGCCGAACCGCTGAAGTCCTTGAGCCCGCCGAGCAGTCGTCCGACGGGGGTACGCGCACCGGAGACGATCACGGAAGTAGTCACGACGAGGCCTCGCACTTTCTATCGCACGGTCTTTGTACTCAACGGTAACCGGTGTCGCCAACACCCCGACACGCAGGTACGCGCTACTTTCGAGTAGTGAGCAACGTTATGGATCCATCCGGTTTCATCCCGGGCGACTACGTCATCGCCGTCGACCACGTCGGCATCGCCGTACCCGACCTGGATGCCGCAATCGCCTGGTACGCCGAGAATCTCGGCATGATCGAGACCCATCGCGAGGTCAACGAGAGCCAGGGCGTGCACGAGGCGATGCTCTCGCTCCCCGGCGCCGCCGACGACGCCACTGCCCTGCAGTTGCTGGCGCCCCTCAACGCGGAGTCGACCATCGCCAAGTTCATCGATCGCAGCGGCCCCGGCCTGCAGCAACTCGCCTACCGGGTCACCGATCTCGATGCCGTCTCCACTCATCTGCGCGGTCGCGGACTGCGTTTGCTGTACGACGAACCGCGGTCCGGTACCGCTGATTCGCGCATCAATTTCATCCACCCGAAGGATGCTGGCGGTGTGCTGGTCGAGCTGGTCGAGCCGAACGCGAATGTTACGCACTAGTATCAAGATCGGGTCCAAAAAACTCGTTGGAATCACATTCGCGGTCGAGTCACCATGAGGTCTCAGTAGGCTGTAGTTTGTGTGCCATGTCGTCACCTGAGTCCGATCGCAATCGCTTCGTTGCACTGCCCTTCACCGTTGTGCGCAAGGGTTATGCGCAAGACGAGGTGCGTAACTACTTCGACCGCTTCGATGCGGAGCTAAGGGTCACCGCCACCGACCGCGATGCCGCTGCGGCACAAGCACGTAACCTCGCCGCGCAGCTCGAGGACGCGCGGGACGAGATCGACGAACTCCGCAAGGAGGTCGACCGGCTCTCCGTTCCGCCGACCACCGCGGAAGGTATGTCCGACCGCATCTCGCGCATGCTGCGCCTCGCCTCGGACGAGGCCTCCGAGGTCCGCGCGCTGGCGCAGGCCGAGGCCGCCGAGATGGTGTCGATCGCCGAGCAGCAGGCCACCGAAATGCGCGGCAAATACGAGTCGCTGCTCGCGGAAACCAAGGAGAAGCGCGAGGCGCTCGAGATCGAATTCGAGCAGACCCTGGCCAACGCGCGCACCGAATCCGCGAAGATCATCGAGGCCGCGCAGGCCGAGGCCGACCGCCTCGGTAAGGAGGCCGAGGCCAAGCGCAAGGCGGCCCAGCAGGACTTCGAGGTCACCATGGCCGAGCGGCGCACCAAGCTCACCCGCGCCATGGAGGAGCTGGAGGCCACCAGCCGCGCCGAGGCGGCGCAGCGGATCAAGGACGCCACCGACGAGGCGAACCGCCTCATCACCTCCGCCACCCAGACCTCCGAGCGCAAGATCGCGCACGCCAAGGAACTGGCCGAGGAGATGCGCGTGCTGCGCGGCCGGGTCCTGGCCCAGCTGCTCGGTATCCGCGGCCAGCTCGACTCGGTGCCCGCCATGCTGGCGGCCGTCAACCGGGAAAGCGAACTGCTGGACGGGGTTCCGGATCAGCGCAAATCCATCGGCGGCTCGCAGAAGTCGGTCCAGGGCTCGCGGACCAAGGCCATCCCCGAGGTCGGCTCCGACGAGGAGATCGACGCCGACGAGCGCGAGAACGCCGACATCTCCTGACGTCGGATCCGAGAAACAACGGCGACGACGTACCACCACTCAGCCGAAAGCCGCCCCACCCCGGGGCGGCTTTCCCTATTTGCGGGCCAATCAGACATACCAGATGGTCTGGATCAATCCGGCGTTTCCGGCTCCGGCCCAATGGTTTTCACGACCAGCGGCGGGTGATGCGGCGGGTTTGGCGGCCGTCCCAGCAGCCGCGGTGCCAGTGGCGGCGGTCGTCCTCGCCGCCGTAGGCGGGCCAGGCGACGATATGCGCTACGCCGGGGACGATTTCGTGGTCGCAGCCCGGACACCGATAAGTTTTCACGGCGCGGGTACCGGGAACGGTACGCACGACGTAGGTTTCATCGCCTTCCGGACCCGGCTCGGTCCGGCCGAAAACATCGCCGAGCGGTGCGCCGCCGGACAGTTCCCGACGGCCTGCGCGCGGTTTTCGTCGAGGCATAGCAACCAGACTAAACAGGGTTCAGCCGGGCAGTTCGGCCAGCATGGCCGAATAGGCCGGTTTCGGGCGCATTCGGGCGTCGATGGGCAGCGCATCGGCAGGTGCGACCGGATACTTTCGCGGTGTCGCGGTCGATCCGTATTTGTCGGTGAATCCCCATGTGCTGAAGCTCGTGCAGGATAGTTCGTCCTTGCACACCGCCAACCGTTCGGCGAACTGCTTCGCCTGGATATCGTGCTCATCGGGCTCGACGAGCACATCCATTTCCGACACCCGCGACTGCACGCCGAGCGCGGCCAAGGCGCGCACGTGTTTTCGGAACGTTTCGCCCGAAATCCGGTCATCCTCGGTGTATTCGTGCCCCTGGAAGCCGACGCCGTCGATCGGCACACCGCGCTCCTTCAACCGAGTCACCAACGCCAGCAACGCATCCCAACGCCGCCCGTCCGCCTCGACACCGTATTCGTTGATGAAGAGCTTCGCATCGGGATCCACCGTGCGCACCCGGCGGAACGCCTCGTCGATGTACTGCTCGCCGAGCGCCTGGAACCAGATATTGCGCGCGGACCGAATTCCATTGTTGCCGTTGGCATAATCGGCCGGATCATCGGAGATCGGCTCGTTCACCACATCCCATTCGGCGACCTGTCCGCGGAAATGTCCGGCCACCGCGTCGATATGGTCGAACATGGTCTGTCGCACCGCATCCGGGCCCGACACCTCGCGCATCCACTGCGGCAGCGCCTCATGCCACACCAGGGTGTGCCCGTGCACCTTCATCGCGTTGGCGCGGGCGAAATCGATGAGCCCGTCGGCCTCGGCGAAGGCGAATACTCCGCGCCGGGGCTGCAGGAATTGGGGTTTGAAATCGTTTTCCGGCGTGAACATTCCGTACTGGGCGGCGGCGAAGGCGCGATAGTCCGCATCGCTCGCCAGCGGACCACTGGCCAGCGCCGTACCCATCTCGAACGGCCGCGACAGTTTCGCCGCGTCCGTACGCAGCGATTTCGAAGCCGAACTCTCTTGCGGTGCAAGCGAATCCAGCACCGAAAGGTGCCGCCCCGGCTCCGGGCGCGCGGTCAGCGAGGTCAGGGTCCAGCCGCCGTCGAGTTCGGCGTCCGCACCGAACCAGACCGTCGCGCCGTCGAAGATATCGCCGTCCGGCACGCTACCGACCTCTTTGCCGTCGATGGACAGCACGGCGATATTGCCGTCGGTGCGTACCGTCACCGTCGCGGCGCCCGCCAGATCGGCGCCGAACGACCGGGTCTGCGCGGGCCGGTCCGAGCGCCCATCCCACACGGCCACCTGTAGTTTGCCGCCCGCGATACCGAAACGCAGCGACGGCGGCTCGTAACGCCACTCGTCGTATACGACCGGAACACCCGAATACAGCTGCAGATACGCGCCGCGGGATCCGATATCGCGCATCGTCGCGGTCACTTCGAAGTCACCGTCGATCCGCAGCCGCGGCCCGCGCAGGTTCACCGGCGGATTCGGTTGACCACCGGATCCGTCCTGCCGCACGATCTTTCGGTCCAGCGGCGTGATGCGCAGGCCCTCCACACCCACCTCGGCACCCGTGAAATGTGTCCAATCATGGCCGTGCAGCAGATCTTTCACCGCAGCGGCGGCATCGGCGTGCTGATCCGCACAGGCGGCTCCGCCCGCGGCCACCAACACCGCGCCTGCGACAACCAACGCCGCTCTGGCGCGTCTGGAGCCCGACATCAGAACAGACGGAACTCGTTGCTCTCCGTGCCGCGCAGGGCGTCGTAATCGAGGGTGAGACAGCGGATGCCGCGATCCTCGGCCAGCGTGCGGGCCTGCGGTTTGATCTGCTGCGCCGCGAATACGCCGGCGACCGGCGCCAGCAGCGGGTCACGGTTGAGTAGTTCGAGGTAGCGGGTGAGCTGTTCGACACCGTCGATCTCGCCGCGCCGTTTGATCTCCACAGCGACGGTGGCGCCGCCCGCGTCCCGGCACAGCAGATCCACCGGGCCGATCGCGGTCATATATTCGCGGCGGATCAGCGTGTAACCGGCGCCGAGCGTCTGCACATGTTCGGCCAGCAGTTCCTGCAGATGGGCTTCGACACCGTCCTTCACCAGACCCGGATCGACGCCGAGCTCATGCGAGGAGTCGTGTTCGACATCCTCGATGGTGATCCGCAGTTCCTCCCCCGCCTTATTGGTGACCACCCAAAGCGCCTGCGCCCCTTCGGGAATATCGGCGCCGTCGCGCTCCTCCAACCAGCAGGGCGGGCTCATCCAGTTGAGCGGCTTGTACGAGCCGCCGTCCGAATGCACAAGCACCGAGCCGTCCGCCTTCATCAGCAGCAGCCTGCGGGCCATCGGGAGATGAGCGGTCAACCGACCGACATAGTCAACCTGGCAACGAGCAATCACGAGGCGCACCCAAGCACTCTAGGCGAGCGCCCCGCACCGGTTTCCGGCAGCCCGCCGCGCGTGTCGGCGGCGCGGCGTCAGCCCAGGAGGAGACCGGCGGCCAGGACGGCCGCGCCGAGCAGCAGCAGCCATTCCACTTTTGTGAACCTGCGGCGGGCGACCTGACGGGTGCGCAGCATCGTGTAGCCGGCTGCGACACCGATGAGCAGCGATAGCAGGTGGCCGACATTCGTGAACGTCTGCCCGACCACCGCGCCTTCCACGGCGACCGCGAACCAGCCGACGATCCAGGCGATCCGCCACGGCCTCGGCAACACCGCGACCAACGCACCGAGCACCGCCATCGCGCCGTAACTGATCCCGACGTCCTCTGCCCGGCCGATGCTCTGCGGCATCCATTCCGCGGTCACCGCGATCCAGAGCCCGACCGCGACGAGCAGCGTGGCACCGATATGACCTGCCAGGAAAATACGCACCAATTGTCCTGAACCGAACCGCAATTCGGCCAGCGCGAGCAGACAGGCGAGCAGCGGGAGGATGGTCAGCGCGACGGCGGCGTCGCCGATCACGAACGCGCTGGAGAACAGCGTGCTGATATGTCCGTGCAACAGATTGTGCAGGTTCGTGCTGGTGTGCAGGATGACACCGGTCTGCTCGGATTCGCTCAACGCGGACAGCGCCATCGCGACCACGACGAGGCCCGCCAGATACCCGAGCGTCACCGGCAACGGGAGACGCCAACGACGCGAGGGTTTATCGGACTCGACCGAAACATGATCCGTCGACACACGATCGACAGATGTCGTCGCGGTGACCATGTCCACCTCCGTCTGGCTCGGCACCGGCGGCTCTCCACCACCTGATACCCATGATCTTTTCCAGCGCTCCGGGCGCGCTTCATGTTCCCTGTGAATACGCTGGGAGACTGGGAGCGGCGCATCCTCTCCTACGGCCCGGCCCCGGATACGACGAAAGCCCCCCAACAGTTGTTGGGGGGCTTTCGTGAAAGATGTTCCGGCGGTGTCCTACTCTCCCACACCCTGTCGAGTGCAGTACCATCGGCG
>NZ_JAIRBR010000035.1:0-51597 GCF_020361265.1 Nocardia sp. JCM 34519.1 | reverse complement strand
ACAGAACCAAAATATTTGGCACTGACATTCATCGACACACTATTGAGTTCTCAAAGAACACACGCACACACCATCGCTCAAGGTTTAACTCGATTGATCGGTGAGGCAACTTTTCCAGCTTAGCTCAGCCGCAATCCCAGTTGCAAACTGGGGTCTCGATCTGAACCAGTGTGATCGTCAGGCGCTCCTCGTCCTACCTCGTTTCCCAGGCCGTTCGGCTCCGGGTCGGTGTCCGTGTCGCTCTGACTCGATAAAAGTTACGTTGCTCCAGACGCGATGTCAAATCGCCTGGTCAAGAACGGTTTTCGGCTCACCGTCGGTGAACCGATGCCCAAACCGCCCGAATTTCAAGATCAATCCGGCGCCCCGACCCGTTCGACCTGACCGCCCAACGCCTGTAGTTGCTCCACGAATTTCGGGTAACCCCTATCGATGTGGAACACGTCGTGCACCTCGGTTGTTCCATCGGCGACCAGACCGGCGAGTACCAAACCGGCGCCCGCCCGAATATCCGACGACCAGACCGGCGCGCTCGACAACCGGGGAATACCGCGCACCACCGCGTGATGCCCATCGGTGCGCGCATCGGCGCCGAGCCGAATCATCTCCTCCACGAACCGGAACCGGGCCTCGAAGATGTTCTCGGTGATCATCGACGTGCCGTCGGAGATCGCCGCCAGACCGATGGCCATCGGCTGCAGGTCCGTCGGGAAACCGGGAAACGGCAGGGTCGAGAAGTTCACCGCACGCGGCCGATCCGCCTGCACCACCCGAAAACCGTCCTGCTCGAACGAGATTCGCGCACCAGCGGACCGCAACTTGTCCAACACCAGCGACAGATGCTTCGGGTTGACCCCGGTGACGCGCACATCGCCCTGGGTCATCGCCGCGGCGATCCCCCACGTCGCCGCAACGATCCGATCACCGATCACCCGATGCGTCGTCGGATGCAACCGTTCGACGCCCTGAATGGTCAGCACCGAGGTGCCCGCGCCGCTGACTTTGGCGCCCATGCTCACCAGCATGTTGCACAGGTCGACGATGTCGGGTTCGCGGGCGGCGTTGTCCAGCACCGTCTCCCCCTCGGCGAGCACCGCCGCCATCAGGATGTTCTCGGTCGCGCCGACCGAAGGGAAGTCGAGCCGGATCCGCGCGCCCTGCAGCTCGTCGGCGCGGGCGACCACGCAGCCGTGCTCGATCTCGCTGGTCGCGCCGAGTAGCCGCAGACCGGCCTGATGCATATCGAGCGGACGCGAACCGATCGCATCACCGCCGGGCAGCGCGACGACGGCGCGCTTACACCGCGCCATCAGCGGACCGAGCACACACACCGACGCACGGAACTGTGTGACGGCGGGGAAATCGGCGTGATACTTCGGTTCCGCGGGAGTCGTGATGGTGACCACGCCGCTATCGATCGTGACATCGCAGCCGAGGCCCCGCAGGACGTCGGCCATCAGCGGCACATCGAGGATGTCCGGGCAGTTCGTGATGGTGGTTGTGCCCTCGGCGAGGAGGGCCGCGGCCATCAGCTTGAGGACGCTGTTCTTAGCTCCCCCGACCGTGACCTCACCGACGAGCCGATTCCCGCCAGTAACCAAAAACCGTTCCATGCCGCCTCTCCGCGTATTGGCGCACCGTTGCGTGCAAGGATAGTTGGGACGCGTCTCGCGAGTACGCGTGCCGGGCCAGTTGCCCCTAGGTCACGTGACAGTCATCGCATCCATGACCTACCCAGGCCTGCCCGAGTCAGTCGCCGGATTCGGGATTTGCCTGATCACCGCCGGGTTTCCAGAGCACATCGCCGTCCGGATTGGCTACCCGGCCGAGGATGAAAAGCAAGTCGGACAGTCGGTTCAGATATTTCGCCGGCAGCACGCCGGTGTCGTCGGGATGCGCCTCGATGGCGGCCCACGCCGAACGTTCCGCCCGCCGCGCCACCGTCCGCGCGGTGTGCAACAGCGCGGCAAGCGGGGTACCGCCCGGCAGAATGAACGAATTCAACGCGGGCAGTTCGGCATTGAACTCATCGCACCACGCCTCCAGCCGATCGATATACGGCTGGGTGATCCGCAGCGGCGGATACTTCGGTTCCGCGACAACAGGTGTCGACAGATCGGCGCCCACATCGAACAGATCGTTCTGCACCTGCCGCAGCACCGCGAGAATCCGCTCATCCGGCTGCCCGAGCGTGACAGCGACACCTATCGCCGCATTGGTTTCATCGCAGTCGGCGTATGCGACCAGGCGCGGATCGTTCTTCGACACCCTGGAGAAATCGTTGAGACCGGTCGTACCGTCGTCGCCGGTACGGGTATAGATGCGCGTCAGATGCACACTCACACCGCAACCCTAATGGGCGCGGTCGAGGAAGCCGACCCCAGCCCGCGCATGGCCGGAACGAAGTCGGCGGTGATTTTCACCGGCACTCAGCGCAGGCGACGAGTGCGGTCGGACGGACGGGACTCCACCCAGGAAAGAAATGCGGCAAGCGACCCGCGATCCAGGGCCAGCTCGAAACTGCCGTCGCTGTCGGATACCGCGATGACCGCGATCTCATCGGTCATGATGTCGTACTCGTCGCCGCGCGGACCGCGCCGATCACCGATCTCGATGCCTTGACGGCGAATCGAGGAATCCGGTCCCAGCTTCAGACTCGACAATTTGTAGAAGACCAAACGGTCCTCGTCATAACGAATCAGACCGTGCCGCCAGCCCTGACCACCCTTGGCCGGTAATACCCGCAGAATGGCGGCCGTCCCGCCGCGGCGCAGCATGATCAGGCGGTAGGTCGATGCCAGGGCCAGGAAAACGAGCAGCAACACCAGAATGATCAGCAGAACCATCCCGGTTTGCAATGCCGTTCGTCCCTTCGCTCCGCCGCCGTGCGCTCGACGCCATGTTCAGTCATTCAACCACGTCACGAGTTTACAAACGGTACGGCCATGTCTTTCCACTAACGCGGCGCGGATACGGGACTGCCGGCGGTGCGCACCGCCGGCAGTCCGAACCGTTATTCGCTTGTGTCGCTTGGCATGCCCGGGCGTTACCCGGGACGCCCTCAGGCGTTCGCCGTCTGCTCGACCGCGCGCACCCTGGCCTGCGCCGCCAGCTGCTCCTCCTCGGAGGCGCTGGCGTCGGCCAGCACCTGGCGGGCCGCCTCGACATCCACCTCATCGGCGAATTCCGCCGACTCGGCCAGAATGCGGACCGAGGTCGCGGTCACCGAGAAGAATCCGCCGTGCACCGCGGCGACGATCCGATCGCCCTCGGCCGGAACGATATTCACGATGCCGCCCTCGACCAGCTGACCGAGCAGCGGCTCGTGGCCGGGCATGATGCCGATCTGACCCTCGGTGGTCTGCGCGCTGACGAACGTCGCCTGACCCGACCAGAGCAACCGCTCGATCGCGACCAGATCAACTGACATTTCCGCCATCGGTGACTACTTTCCGGCGATCTTCTTCGCGGCCGCCTCGACGTCGTCGAGACCACCGCAGGAGTTGAACGCCTGCTCCGGCAGGTGGTCGAACTCGCCCTTGCAGACCCGGTCGAAGTCGTCGATGGTCTGCTCCAGCGGAACCACCGAACCCTTCTGGCCGGTGAACTTCTCGGCGACGATGAAGTTCTGGCCGAGGAACTTCTCCAGGCGACGGGCGCGGCCGACGAGGACCTTGTCCTCCTCGGAGAGCTCGTCCATACCGAGGATGGCGATGATGTCCTGAAGTTCCTTGTACTTCTGCAGGATTCGCTTCACCTCGTTGGCCACCGCGAAGTGCCGGTCGCCGACGATCGAGGCCTCCAGGATGCGGGAGGTCGAGGTCAGCGGGTCGACGGCAGGGTAGATGCCCTTCTGCGAGATCGGGCGGGAAAGCTCGGTCGTCGCGTCGAGGTGGGCAAAGGTGGTCGCCGGGGCCGGGTCGGTGTAGTCGTCGGCGGGCACGTAGATGGCCTGCAGCGAGGTGATGGACCGACCACGGGTCGAGGTGATGCGCTCCTGCAGCTCACCCATCTCGTCGGCCAGCGTCGGCTGGTAACCGACGGCCGACGGCATGCGGCCGAGCAGGGTCGACACCTCGGAACCGGCCTGGGTGAACCGGAAGATGTTGTCGATGAACAGCAGCACGTCCTGGTGCTGCACGTCGCGGAAGTACTCGGCCATGGTGAGGGCCGAGAGGGCGACGCGCATACGGGTGCCCGGCGGCTCGTCCATCTGGCCGAAGACGAGGGCGGTGTCCTGGAGCACGCCCATCTCTTCCATTTCCAGGTGCAGGTCGGTGCCCTCACGGGTGCGCTCGCCGACACCGGCGAATACCGAGGTGCCGGAGAACTCACGCGCAATACGGGTGATCATCTCCTGGATCAGCACGGTCTTGCCGACACCGGCACCACCGAACAGACCGATCTTGCCGCCCTTCACGTACGGGGTCAGCAGGTCGATGACCTTGATGCCGGTCTCCAGCAGCTCGGTCTTACCCTCGAGCTGGTCGAAGCTCGGCGGCTTGCGGTGGATGCCCCACTGCTCGCCGTCGCGGCCCAGACCCGGAGAGTCCAGGCACTCGCCCAGCGCGTTGAACACGTGGCCCTTGACCACGTCACCGACCGGCACCGAGATCGGCTTGCCGGTGTCGGTGACGGTGGCGCCACGCACCAGGCCGTCGGTCGGCTGCATCGAGATGGTGCGCACGATGTTGTCGCCGAGGTGCTGGGCGACCTCGAGGGTCAGTGTCTTGGCCACCGAGGACAGGGTGATCTCGGCGTGCAGAGCGTTGAACAGC
Organism: Nocardia sp. JCM 34519.1; assembly: GCF_020361265.1. Lineage (NCBI taxonomy): Bacteria > Bacillati > Actinomycetota > Actinomycetes > Mycobacteriales > Nocardiaceae > Nocardia > Nocardia sp. JCM 34519.1. The sequence continues at coordinate 46,819 of NZ_JAIRBR010000035.1, read as the reverse complement.
TCGGGGATGGAGCCCCGAGGGAATTCGACGTCCACGACGGGGCCGATGACTCGGGCGACGCGCCCTGCGGATGCGCCGGTCCGACTCGTGTTGTCTTGAGTGACAGCTGCGGTCATTGAATGTTTCTCTTCCTGCGCCTAGTCGCGGTCCGAGCTCGAAGCCAGCGCGTTGACGCCGCCGACGATTTCGCTGATTTCCTGCGTGATCTGGGCCTGACGCACCGTATTCGCCTGCCGGGTAAGCACACTGGCCAATTCGTTGGCGTTATCGGTGGCGGCCTTCATTGCGGTGCGCCGAGCCGCGGACTCGGATGCCGCTGCGTCGAGCAACGACGCGTAGATACGCGTGTTGATGTACTTGGGCAGCAGCGCCGCCAGCAGCACATCGGCGTCGGGCTCGAATTCGTACTGCGCCTGCAGTTCCGCCGTCGGCGAATCGGACACGAAGTCCTCGCCGAGATCGAAGTTCTCGTCGACGAAGCTCACCTGGATCGGGGCCAGGCGGCGCACCTCGGGGGTCTGCGTCAGCATCGACACGAAACGCGTGTAGACGATGTGCAGTTCGTCGACGCCCTCGATGGTCCCATCGCCGTTGGGCGCGGGCACCTCGCCGTCGGAACCCGCCATGAAGCTGTCCACCAGGTGGTGGCAGGCGGCGGAGGCATCGGTGTACTTCGGCTGCTGCGAGAAACCGGTCCACGCCGAGGCGGGCGGGCGGTTGCGGAAGGTGTAGTACGTGAGGCCCTTATTGCCCATCACGTACACCACCGGTTCCTTGCCCTCGTGCCGCAGCGTGGTCATCAACTCCTCGGCCCGCTTGAGCACGTTGGAGTTGTAACCGCCGCACATACCGCCGTCGCTGGTGATGACCAGCACGGCGGCCCGGCGCGGGTTCGGGCGCTCGGTGAGCAGCGGATGCGACAGGCTCTGCGAGGCACTGGCCAGTTCGCCGAGCACCTTGGTGATCTCGACGGCGTACGGCTTGGCGGCCGCAACCCTGGCCTGCGCCTTGGAGATTCGCGAGGTCGCGATGAGCTCTTGGGCCTTGGTGATCTTCTTGATCGAGTTCACACCACGGATGCGGGAGCGCAATTCACGCAAGCTTGGCACGGTTCACCCTCCCTTCAAGCATCGAATAACGCATCGGTCGACCCCGCTCTTACTTCTCGACGTGCTTGCGGGTGACCGACAGCGACTCGACCTCTTCGTGTGCGAGCTCACCGGCGGCGGGCTCGTTCACGACACGGCTGCCGTCGGAGGCGAGGAAGCCCTGCTTGAACCGGTCGGTGGCGGCCTTGATCTGGTCGGCGGCCTCGTCGGCCAGCGGCTTGGCACCACCGGCGATCGACTCGAAGGCCTGCGGCACCTGGCGGTGCAGATCCTCGAGCAGCTCCGAGTTGAAGCGGCGGATGTCGGCGACCGGAACCGAGTCGTAGTAGCCGGCGTCGACCAGGTAGATGGAGACGACCTGATCCTCGACCGCGACCGGCGAGTACTGGTCCTGCTTGAGCAGCTCCGTCCAGCGCGCGCCGCGCTCCAGCTGGGCCAGCGAGGCGGCGTCCAGGTCGGAGGCGAAGGCGGAGAACGCCTCCAGCTCGCGGTACTGCGCCATTTCCAGACGCAGGGTGCCCGCGACCTTCTTCATGGCCTTGGTCTGCGCGGCGCCACCGACGCGGGAAACCGAGGTACCGACGTTGATCGCCGGGCGGACACCCTTGTTGAACAGGTCGGACTCGAGGAAGACCTGACCGTCGGTGATCGAGATGACGTTGGTCGGGATGAACGCCGAGATGTCGTTGGCCTTGGTCTCGATGATCGGCAGACCCGTCATCGAGCCCGCGCCCATCTCGTCGGACAGCTTGGCGCAGCGCTCGAGCAGCCGCGAGTGCAGGTAGAAGACGTCACCCGGGTACGCCTCGCGGCCCGGCGGGCGGCGCAGCAGCAGCGATATGGCGCGGTAGGCCTCGGCCTGCTTGGTCAGGTCGTCGAATACGATCAGCACGTGCTTGCCCTGGTACATCCAGTGCTGGCCGATCGCCGAACCGGTGTACGGCGCAAGCCATTTGAAGCCGGCCGAATCCGAGGCGGGGGCCGCGACGATGGTGGTGTACTCCATCGCGCCGTGCGCCTCCAGCGCGGATTTGACGCCCGCGATGGTGGAACCCTTCTGACCGATGGCGACGTAGATGCAGCGCATCTGACGCTTGGGGTCGCCCGACTCCCAGGCCGCCTTCTGGTTCAGGATGGCGTCGATGCAGACCGCGGTCTTACCGGTCTTGCGGTCGCCGATGATCAGCTGACGCTGGCCGCGGCCGATCGCGGTGAGCGCGTCGATGGCGGTGATGCCGGTGGCCATCGGCTCCTCGACCGGCTGACGCTGCAGCACGGTGGCGGCCTGCAGCTCCAGGACGCGCTGCTCCTCGGCCTCGATCTCACCGAGGCCGTCGATGGGCTGGCCGAGCGGGTTCACCACGCGGCCCAGGAACTTGTCGCCGACCGGGACCGAGAGCACGTCACCCGTACGACGGACCTCCTGGCCTTCCTCGATCTCGGCGAACTCGCCGAGGATGACCGCGCCGATCTCGCGGTCCTCGAGGTTCAGCGCGACGCCGAGCACACCGCCCGGGAATTCGAGCAGCTCGTTGGCCATCGCCGAGGGCAGGCCGGAGACGTGCGCGATGCCGTCGCTGGTGTCGGTGACGACACCGACTTCTTCGATGGAGGTCTCGGGGGTGTAGCTCTGGGTGTAGCTCTCGATCGCGCTACGGATCTCGTCGGAGGAGATCGTCAGCTCCGCCATGTTCTTCCTGCTCTCGCTGTGTGGGTCTCGAATGTCGGGGGTGGCGCTCGGTTACGCCAGTTCGCGGCGCAGCCGCTCCAGTCGGCCGGTGGCGCTGCCGTCGATCACGTCGTCGCCGATGTGCACGACCAGCCCGCTCAACAGTTCCGGGTCGGTCTGCACGTGGACCGTGATCTGCTTGCCGTAGATGCGCTGCAGCGAGGTGGCAAGCCGCTCCCGCTGCTGCTGCGTCAATGGAACGGCGGCGCGCACATGCGCGACGATCTGATCGCGGCGGGCCGCCGCCAGATCGGACAGTTGCTCGAAGGCCAGGCCGATGCTGCTGCGCAACCTGCTGACCACCTGTTCCGCGAGGGTCCGGGTGATCGGCTCGGTCTTGCCCGCGAGCAGCCGCGCGATCAGGTCACGCTTGGCCGCTGCGGGCTTGCCCCGATCCGAGAGCGCCTGCTCGAGCTGCGGGTTGTCATCGAGGATCCGGCCGAGCCGGAACAGCTCGTCCTCCACCGCGTCCAGCCGGCCGCTGTCGGCGGCCGACTCCAGCAGTGCCTCCTGGCCGAGCAACACCAGGGTGTCGACCAGATCCGAGGTGCGCGACCAGTTCTGGGCCACCGCGGTGGTCAGCACCGCCAGGGTGGCAGCGCTGACCTTGCCGCCGAAGACCCGTTCGCTGAGCTCGGCACGCGCCGAGCCCGGCACCGACACGTCCGCGAGCGCAACACGCAGCGAACGTTGGTCGTCCAGGACGGAGACAACGGCAAACAGTTCCGACCCTGTCGTGGCCGCAACACTGTCGCTTCCGGTCAGAGCGGCCCGAAGCGCCTCCCGTGACCGGGAGCGTGCCTCACGGCTCGCTGCGTACATGCTTCTCACTTTCGCGTCGCTACCTTCCGACCCCGATGCCGGCATTGGTCTGATCGAGCTCCGTCAGGAACTTCTCGATCGAGGCCGCCTGCTTGGCTTCGTCCGAAACCGATTGGCCGATAATCTTTTCCGCCAAATCTACGGCCGTTCGGCCGACTTCGGAACGCAGTTCGGTCAGGATCTGCTGCCGCTGGGCCTCCAGCTGGGCGTGACCGGCGGCGACGATGCGGTCGCTCTCGGCCTGGGCATCCGCGCGCATCTGCGCAAGGATCTGCTGGCCCTGCAGTCGCGCGTCCTCGCGGATCTTCGCGGCCTCGAGCCGGGCGTCGGCCAACTGCTGCTGGTACTGCTGCAGTGTGAGCTGGGCCTCTTCCTGCGCGGCCTCGGCCCGCTGGATGCCGCCCTCGATCTTGTCGGCACGTTCGTCGAGCGTCTTCATCAGACGCGGAATCACGTACTTGTAGAAAACAGCCGCGATGATCGCGACGCAGACGATCGACCAGACGATGTCATACGTTTCGGGGAGAAGGGGATTCACATCCTCACCCTTATCCGCCGCGAGCATGGTGATCTCGTACATCGGAATCAGAAAATGAAGCCGGCGACGAGACCGATGAGGGCGAGGGCCTCGGTGAACGCGATACCGAGGAACATGTTGGTGCGGATGGTGCCCTGCAGCTCCGGCTGACGCGCGAAGCCCTCGATGGCCTTACCGACGACGATGCCGACGCCGATGCCCGGGCCGATGGCGGCCAGACCGTAGCCGATGGCGCCATAGCCCTTGATCTTGTCGCTGTTGGAGGCGGCTTCCTGGGCCAGGTACGCGAGGCTCATGAGTCTTCTTTCCCTTTCTGTTGCTCACCCGCCGGGCGGCGCGGTGTAGCAGGTATCCGGTAGTTGTGCGGTCAGGTCAGTGCGAATCTGCGTGTTGTGCGAGTCCGATGTACACGGCGGTCAGCAGGGCGAACACGTACGCCTGCAGGAATATGACCAGCATCTCGAACATCGTGAACCCGAATCCCGCCAGCAGCGAGAACGGCGAGAAGACCTTCATCCAGGATGTCGCGTCGAACAGGAAGAACCAGGTGGCGCTGAAGAACAGCACCAGCATGATATGTCCGGCCAGCATATTCGCCATGAGTCGGACCGTCAGCGTGAAGGGGCGCAGGATGAAGGTCGAGAGGAACTCGATCGGAATCAACAACACGTGAAACGCGGGCGGAACGTCGGGAACAACGACGCTGCTACGCATGTACTTGACGAAGCCGTACTTCTTGATACCCACGTAGTTGAACGCCAGGTACGCGATCACGGCCAGCACCAGCGGCATGCCGATTCGAGCATTCGACGAGATGTTCAGGAACGGAATGATGCTGGAGAAGTTCAGAAAGAGAACCGTAAAGAAGATCGTCGCGATCAACGGGAAGAACTTGCGACCGGCCTCCTTACCGAGCACCTCGTCGCAGATCTGTTCCTTCACGAACACCAAACCGGATTCGGCGATGTTCTGCAGCCCACGCGGGACGATGCGGGGATTTCGGAATGCCAAGACCATCACGATCAGCAGCACGGCCGACATCACGATCCGGATCAGCATCAATCGATCGAGTTCGAACGGCGTTCCCTCGAACAGCACAGCTGGAGGGAAGAAGTCGGTAAGCGACGGCGCGTGGAACTCGCCCGCCATAGTGGTGACGCTCAGCGTTCTCTCCCGTGTTCGGGCCGCGGGTACGGTCATTCCCGCGGTTCGATCGGACATTGACGATCAATTTGGGTCGACTCAGGTCGGCTCGAAATTCGTCATTCGCTGTGCGGTGAACCCGCCGCTGGCGTCTGTACGTGTGTCGGCGACATCGTCGACATGCAGAACCGGAGCCCCAGAAACCAGGGCGGCCGGCACGGCAGTAAGCATAGCGGCCATCAGCGCGATCTTTGCGATCGCCCCTCACTTGGTCGCTTGCTTACCAACACTTTACCAAGTTATCTACGACAACGTGTAGGTGGGTGGGGTAATCCCAGCACACGCGGTGTGAGCCTCAGGCCCGGAGGCGGTAGCGCAGCGTAACCACGCAGGGCCGGCGAGCGCCGCAAATCGGATACAGCCCCTCAATCGGCAACGCGCCCACCCGATTCGGGGGCGGGATCCGGCACCGTCACGTACGGAACCTTCTGCCGCACAACGCCGAACGTCTCCGCGCCGAGCACGATCAACAGCGCGCCGATCACCGTGAGGAACAGCGCGACCCGGTTGTAGAAATCGAAGTGGTTCAGGATCGCGACCACCACCAGCACCACCAGGATCTTGCCGACCCAGCTCACCAGCATCACCAAACCGGCGGTGCTCGGCGGCAATTTCGCGCCGAACAACACCACCGCGACGGTGGTCAGAATGAATCCGCCGCCGATCGCCGCACCGAGCAGCGCACCCCACAAACCGGGCAAACCGGCCGCCGCGGCGGCGATCACGGTGGCGAGCACGACCAGCACCGCCAAGCCGATCAGCCCATAGCGCAGCGCGGCGCGCAGCGGTGCGTCGGGACCGGCAACGGGTTTGATCGGTGAATTCACGATGCCCGACTTTACCTGGAGGGCTGTTCCTCCCGTGCGGCCTCCCCACGCCGCAGACCCGGTATAGCGGTCACTACCAGCGCGAACACCAATCCACCCGCAACGAACAGGACCACCAGCTGCCAGTTCATCAGCGAGGTGCCCACCGCACCGAATGCGAGCACGCCGACCCACAAATAGATGAGCAACACAACGCGCCGCTGTGAATGTCCGATCTGTAGCAGTCTGTGATGAAGATGCATTTTGTCCGGAGTGGAGAAGCTGACCCCCGCCCGCACCCGCCGAATGATCGCAAGCACCAGATCGAGCACCGGAATAAACATCACCGCACCGACCAACAGCAGCGGTGAGAGCAGACCGACAATGTCGCGGGTGCCGAACCCACTCAACGGGATTCGGCCGGAGGCGCCCGTCGAGACCGCGGCCAACATCAATCCGATCAACATCGAGCCGGAATCGCCCATGAATATGCGAGCCGGTTGGAAATTGTGCGGCAGAAATCCCAGACAGGCACCGGCCAATGCGGCGGCGAGAAGTGCGGGCGGATAGGTATCCACCGATCCACCCTGTTCGTAAAGCAGGGCGGTGGCGAAGACGAATACCGCGCTGGCACATATCAAACCGAGCCCGGCGGCCAGTCCGTCGAGGCCGTCGACGAAGTTCATCGCGTTCACCAGGGTCACCGTCACCACGACCGTCACCAGGCCGCCCTGCAGCGAATCCAGCACGACCGTCGTGTTGTTGAACGGGTTGTAGAAGCTGTACCAGCTCAGCCCCATCACGGCCATCAGACCGGCCGCGGTCACCTGTCCGGCGAATTTCGTCAGCGCATCGAGCCCCCAGCGATCGTCGATGATGCCGACCGAGACGATGAGCGTCGCCGCCGCCAACACCGCGGGGATATCGGGTGAAAACGCGAATCCCCTACGGAGCGCAGGCAACTGATGCGCGACAAGTACCGCGACGACAACGCCGATGTACATGCCGACGCCACCCATCCGCGGTATCGGCTTCACATGAACGTCCCGCTCCCGCGGAATGGCGACCGCACCGAAGGCGATCGCGACGAGCCGCACGCCGCCGGTTACCAGGAGGGTCACGGTCGCCGCGATCAACACCACAAGTCCCAGCTCGCGAAGCGGAACGATGGACGCAAAGCCGGTCACGCGCGCCCCTCACCTCCGAGCGAAATGACGGGTCCCCCGGATGAATTGTCGACGTCCCAGACCACCATCACGCCACCATCATTGCACCCCACCCCCCGCCGACCACGCGGCCGCCTGACCCAACTCAGATATCTATGCAAACCCCACCGCGAAATATCCACTCGCTACGCGGTGCACCGTTCGCATGCTGATACATCTCTGCACACACCTTCCCGCTGCCGTGTCCCCAAGCACTTCCAACCGCACCCTTCGACCATGCATTCGCAACACGTTCGAGTCCGGGGCCGGTGAAGTCAACGTGGCCTGGGATGCTGGAGTCAACGCATTGCAGTGGCCTCGCGGCAGATGCGTACCATCCGCCGTGCTCCCCCTGCTCCACCCGCAAGTACAAGCAGCGATCGGTCGCTTCCTTCGGCAGTCTCGGCCACGCGGCAGCGGTGCCGACCATGCCACCGGCAGCCGAAACCGACAGGAGCACAAGCGTAACGGCGCGTAAAACGAATGACCTCATGAAATCCCCCAATGCTGCAGTAGAAATGCACCATTGAGCCTAGGAGGCAGAAGCCAGTCGCTCCATACCGCCCAACCGACTGTGGCAGTGATCTGTCAGACCGTGGCAGTGTCAGCGGTCGGCGGGGCTGGTGGTCAGGGCTTCCGGGGACATGCCGAGTACCTCGGCGACCTGTGCGACGGATACCGCGCCTTCGCGGAGGATGCGGGGTTCGTCGGAGGTCAGGTCGACGATGGTGGAGGCTACGGCGTGGGCGGCGGGGCCGCCGTCGAGGTAGATGTCGACGAGGTCGCCGAGCTGATCGCGGGCCTCGGCTGCGGTCTTCGCGGGCGGCTGTCCGGAGACGTTGGCGCTCGAGACCGCGAGCGGGCCCACCTCGCGCAGCAGTTCCAGTGCGACCGGGTGCAGCGGCATCCGCAGCATCACCGTGCCTCGGGTGTCGCCGAGGTCCCAGGCCAGCGAGGGCGCCTGCTGCACAACGAGACTCAGTCCGCCCGGCCAGAACGCGCGGATCAGCTCGCGGGCCTGCGGGCGCACCGAGAACACCAGCCCGTCGATGGTGTTCCAGGAACCGACCAGCACCGGCACCGGCATATCCCGGCCGCGGCGCTTGGCCGCGAGCAACGAACTCACCGCGGACGAGTCGAAGGCGTCGGCCGCCAGTCCGTACAGCGTGTCGGTGGGCAGCACGACCAGCCGCCCGGATTTCAGCGCACTGGTGGCCGCGGTCAATCCGGCGGCGCGCGAATCGAGATCCGCGCAGTCGTAGACGGTACTCACGGCCACCATCCTGTCACGGGCTCCCGATCCGCCCACCATCCCCCAGGGTGGTTGTCCATCCGTCAACCCGATGGTTTCCGGGCGTCGGCGGACGACTCGGACGGCTCATCCCCGGGTCGCGGCGACGAAGCGCGGCTTTCCGGCCAGATCCGGATGCTCGACGATGTCGACGAAGCGACCGCCGTCGGCGAGCAGCGCGGCCACGCCGGAGCCGTTGGTGTCGTCGTGTTCGATGGCTGTCGCGCCACCGGGGCGCAGCAGGCGCGCGATGGTCGGGATCATCGGCCGGATCACGTCGAGGCCGTCCGGCCCACCGAATAGGGCCCGATGCGGATCATGTTCGGCCACTTCGGGTTCCAGCACCGCGCCGACCGGTATATAGGGCGGATTCGAGAGCACGATGTCCACCCGCCCGTCGAGTGCGGGCAGCAGATGCGGCGCGGTGACGTCGTCGGCGTGCAGTGTGATCGCGGTATCCCCCGCCGCGATCCGCGCGTCGGCATTGTGTCGCGCCCACCGCAGCGCGGCCGGATCCAGTTCCACCGCATGGACTTCCGCATCCGGTCTGGCATGCGCGACGGCCAGCGCCAGCGCACCCGACCCGGTGCACAGATCGACGACCACCGGCGTGTGGTCGTGCGGCAGCGTCGCCAATTGCGCCAGCGCCCAGGCGAATAGGAGTTCGGTCTCCGGCCGCGGCACGAAAACACCTGGGCCGACCGCGAGTTCGATATCCCCCATGGCCGCGAGGCCGATCAGGTGCTGTAGCGGAATCCGTTGTGCGCGTTGGTCGATCAACTCACGGAACCGGTCGAGCAGCTCCGGCTCGACCATCGGCACCAGAGCCAGCCTGCCCCGCTGCACACCGAGCAGATGGGCGGCGAGCTGTTCGGCGTCGGCTCGCGGACTCGGCACGCCCGCCGCCGCCAGTTTCGCGGCGGCCTCGTTGATGGCTGGACGCAGCGTTTGCCGGGTCATGCCGTCGGTGTCACTCGGCGGCCATGCGGGCCTCGCGGTCCGCCTTGCCGAGCGCGTCGAGCAGCGCGTCCATATCACCGTCGAGCACGGCGTCCAGGTTGTGCGCCTTGAAACCGATGCGGTGATCGGTGATGCGATTCTCCGGGAAGTTGTAGGTGCGGATGCGCTCGGAACGGTCGACCGTGCGGATCTGGCTGGCCCGGCCCGCAGCGGCCTCCTGCTCGGCCTGCTCCTCGGCCAATGCCTGCAGCCTGGCGGCGAGCACCTGCATGGCGCGCATTTTGTTCTGCAGCTGGGAACGTTCGTTCTGGCAGGTCACCACGATGCCGGAGGGTAGGTGGGTGATGCGGACGGCCGAGTCTGTGGTGTTGACGCCCTGTCCGCCCTTACCGGAGGAGCGGTAGACGTCGACGCGCAGATCGGACTCGTCGATCTGCACCTCTTCCACCTCATCCGGTTCGGGGTAGATGAGCACGCCCGCGGCGGAGGTGTGGATGCGGCCCTGTGATTCGGTCACCGGGACGCGCTGCACCCGGTGCACGCCGCCCTCGAATTTGAAGCGCGACCACACGCCGTCGCGGGCCGCGTCGCGACTCTTGATCGAGAGCGTGGCCTCCTTGTATCCGCCTAGGTCGGAGACGGTGGCATCGAGGATTTCCACCTTCCAGCCGTGCCGCTCGGCATAGCGCACGTACATGCGGGCCAGATCGGCCGCGAACAGCGCCGATTCCTCGCCGCCCTCACCGGATTTCACCTCGAGCACGACATCGTCGCCGTCGTGTGGATCGCGCGGGGCCAGCAGGTCGGCCAGGGCCTGTTCGAGTTCGTCGACCTGGCGCTGCAATTCGGGCACCTCGGCGGCGAATGCGGAGTCCTCGGAGGCGAGTTCCCGGGCGGTGGCCAGGTCGCCGCGAGCGGATTCGAGTTTGTTATACGTCGCCATGACGGGGGCGAGCTCGGCGAACCGCTTGCCCGCCCGGCGCGCGGCGCCCGCATCGTTGTGTAGCGACGGATCGGCCAGCTGTGCTTCCAGGCCCTGATATTCGGCCAGCACATCATCGATGGCGGACGGTTGCGTCACTTGTGGTGCTCCCTCTTGATTTCCGTGATTCGTGCGGAAGGTCCGTCATTCCGGCCCAGACCGGAATTCACAGAAAAACACCGACGCCCGGCCTGCTGGGCAGGACCGGGCGTCGGCGCGGAAGCTACTTGGCGTCGGCCTTCTTGGCGGCGCGCTTGCCGTAGCGGGCCTCGAAGCGGGCCACGCGACCACCGGTGTCCAGGATCTTCTGCTTGCCCGTGTAGAACGGGTGGCACTGCGAGCAGACTTCGACGGTGATGTGTCCCGACTCCTTGGTGCTGCGAGTCTGGAAGGTGTTGCCGCAACCACAGACGACCGTGGTCTCGACATACGCCGGATGGATTCCTGCCTTCATGGGTGTCCTCTCGATATTGGTCGCCGGGTCGCCCTCGCGTATTTCGCCAGGACGTGAACCGGAACCGACTTAGGCGGGAGGTCTGCTCAGCGGAGCAGACGCAACGACCGTTCAGTATGCCAGACCAGCCGTTACGCACCCAAAACGCCCCCGGTGAGTAGTTTGTTCCCGCCCGGCGCGCCGCGATATCCGCGCACTACTCGCGCCGCTCGGCGCGGCCGTCCGCGACCGGGGCTCCGGAGCGCGGCACCCACCCGGCCGAATCCTCACAAACGAGACCGGCACGGCGAATCGGGCACACCCCAAAGAAGTCCGGGCACGCGCCTTCGGCGGGCTCGAGCAACCCTGAAGTCGGGTAGTCCGCTACTCGTGTACACGAACAGTGGCGTTCGTAGATTTATTTCACACACGGATTCCGCCGCGAATCCGACAGGAATACGGGCAGCACACCGGCGTGCCGAGGCAGAAGGGAGAAATCATGACCACCCGAGTCGCCGCGGCGATCTTCATCGGCCTGATTCTCGCTGTCACGGTCGGCTGGCTGACCGCACCGAGGCACCCGACGGCCCACCTCGGCCCGGCCGTTGTGAACTATGCCCAGGCGCAAGGCTTTTCGATGCCGAGCGGCGCGGAGGGGACGCCGCTCGGCATCGTCGCCGGCTTCATGGTCGCCGGGGCGGCGGTCATCGGCGTCGTCTTCTTCGCCCCGCGAACACCGAGGGGACCCCGCCTGCGCGAGATCTCTTCGGCCGCGCGTCACGCACTCGTCGCCCACATCCGGGAACTCGAGATTGTTCTCGAACTTCTACAAACAGTCGATGAGCGGATTTATCGCCTATCGAAAATACAGACCAGACAGTATGTGCTGCGGCTCGCGTCATACCACTGAACTGGTGGAATCGTCGGTAAATCGCGAACTCTCGTATCGATATGCGGCATTTACCGAGGTCGAATACGGTACCGGCAAATCGGTTCAGAGATCCTGGACAGGTCCAGCCCCAATTTGCAGGGTGGTGTCGCACCACACCCCATGGCTAATACGCCGCATTCGGAGTGCCTGGGGATTTACGGTCCAGGTCGACACAAAGGCAAATAGTTGGTTAATTCAACGTGCGCGTGGCTTCGGATTGCAGTCGTTGACGGCCTGTATGACCTCCGGCTATGCTTCCGACTGGTAGCTAGTTAGGCTAATTGAAGGGGTTTCGTATGTTGCGCGCATCCGCAATTTAGTTTTCAAGCTACATGCGCGCCTTGCTGCATCTCTGAGGTATTCCGATATCTTCTTTCGACGTGGGCGGCGCAGCGTACCTGCGCGAAATGGTCGCGCCCGCGATATTCGAGTGAGAGATGCCGTCGAGTGCCGTGGCGGTCGAATCGGTTCGTGTTGTACCGCCATTCGAGACGTAATTCGTATCGTTGATTGTTCGCGACCTCATTCGGTCGTGTCCGATTGTCGACGAGTATGCGAAGCACCTGCAACGTGCAGAGTTGCAGGCGGTGAAAGAGGGATCATATGAGTGCGGAAGATGCACGGTCGGAACTGCGTCAGCAGATTTTCGCCATACTGTCCGAGGTCGCGGGCGGCGTTCTGGACAGTCAGAACATCGAATCGGATACGGAGTTCCCCGAGACCGGAATGAGCTCCATCGAATACCTGGCGCTCATCGAGAAAATCGAATCGAAGCTCGATGTCTTCATCGACCTCGAAGCCAATGAAGATCTGACCAGCGTCGACAAATTCTGCGATTATCTGCTGGAACAAGCGCCATCGGCCTGAGAAACAGCAGTAAAAGCTCAGCCGACATCTGCTGGGCCATATTCTCCGATAGAGATCAAAGGTTTCGGAATCATGCACTCAAAGGCATTCGGTTGCTTCCTGCCCCCATTCCACGACCCCTCGGTCAGCCCGCCCGCATCGTTGAAGCACGATATCGAACTGTGCGGGTTGGTCGACGACCTCGGATTCGACGAGATCTGGCTGGGCGAGCACCATTCCAGCGGTTGGAGCACACTCAGCTCTCCGGAAATGCTCATCGCCGCGCTGGCCCGTGAAACGCGCCGCATCCGATTCGCTACCGGCGTGATACCGCTGCCCTACCATCACCCCGTTCACGTCGCGGAACGAATGGTGCTGCTCGATCATCTCACGGCAGGTCGAGCGATCCTGGGCTGTGGTACGGGAACCTACGTGCACGACATGGAAATGATCGGGGTGGATCCGAGCACACTCCGCGCTCATTTCCGGGCGGCATTGGAAACGGTTCAGGCACTTATCAACGGCGAGACGGTCGACACCGTGACACCGTGGTTCACCGCGAAGAAGGCCGTGCTGCAGCTGCGGCCGCTGCGCGGCGCCATCGAAACCGTTGTGGCGTCATCGCTGGGTGATCCGGGCATCGAGCTCCTGACCGATACCGGGACGACGCCGACCGTGCACGTGGTACCGCCGTGGGGAATGATCCGGCCCGGCATGGATAAGGATCCGGTCGGCTCGCTGATCGAGCGCATCGAGGCCTACCGGAACAAATCCGCGGGTGCGACGCGGATCCGGTGCAACGTTTTCGTCCATATCGCCGATTCCCCGGCCGCGGGTATCGATGAACTCATAACCGGATTCTCCGCGCTGCGGCGCGGTTTGTACCGGAATATCCTCGGCATGCCCATTCCGGATTCCCCGGTCGCACATCGCAAGACGCTGGAGAGTCTGATCGACGCGGGTGCGTTCATCATCGGGGACGCGGCGACATGTACCCGGATGATCCGCGATCTCATGGATCGCATAGGCGATCCGGTGACGTTGAATTTCTTCGTCCCCCAGTGGATACCGTACAAGGCGACCCTCGAACAACTGACGGCTATCTCGAATGAGATCCTGCCCGCCCTCGTCGGCGGATTCGACGGCACCGCGGAGTCGATGCGGCTCACCTCGGAAGAGGCCGCTCGTCAGATGAAGGCTCGAACCGAAATCGACAACGGGGGCAACAAATGAGCACCGCAAAACTGAGTCTGGACTTCAGTTCCGACGAATTCCTCGCCGACCCGTGGCCCATCTACAAGGAACTCCGGCGGTCGGAGCCGGTGCACTGGTCGGAGGCGTTCAACGCCTTTCTGATCACCAGGTTCGAGGACGTGCACAACCTGCTGTCGGACCGCCAGGTCGTCAGCGGATTTCCGATGCGCAGCAGTCGCCGGTTGTTCGGCCGGACATTGCTGGACACCGACGGGCCGCGTCATCGCGAAATGCGGAAGCTGTTCATGCCGCTGTTCGCGGGCGCCTCGGTGAAACGGCTGCGCACCGAAATACTCATTCCCGCGGTGGACCAGGTCCTCGATTCGATCGCGGCCGAAATGGGCGATAAGGACGAGGTCGAAATCGAGTTCATGGAGCGGGTCGCGGTCGGGGTGCCCTATGCGATGGTCACTCGATTGTTCGGTTTCCCGCCGGAGGACGCGGCCTGGCTGCGTCCCCGAGTTCTTCCGTTGGCCGGTGCGATCGAGTTTCCGGCGACGTCACTGGATATGGCGCTCACGGCCAAAGCGGAGCTGATCGAATATCTGAAGGATAAGCTCGCCGACCGCCGGGCGGGCGGCCGGATGCCGTTCCTCGATCTCGTCTTTCCGCCCGGTGAACCGCTCGACGAATCCTTGCTGGGAACGGCGACGCTATTTATGCTGGCGGGCACCGAGACGAGCGTCGCCACCATCGGCAAAATCATGTACGCGGTCCTGGCGCACAATGTCGAATTATCGGCGTTGGCCGATAACGAATACCGGACCCAGGTGGTTCGCGAAACGCTGCGGTGGGAACCGCCGAGCCACACCATTCTCAGGTACGCGTCCACCGACCTGAATATCCACGGTGTTGATATTCCGCGACGGTCGACGCTTTTGTTGTCGCTGGGTAGCGCCAGCCGTGACGAGAATGCGTTCGCGGATCCGGATACCTGGCGTCCGGACCGGACCGATCAGCGGACGCTGGCCTTTTCCGCAGGACCGCACACCTGCCTCGGCATTCAGCTCGCCCTGTCGGAATTCGACACGCTGTTCGAGCGGTTGTCGCTCCGGTTCGGCGGCGTCCGGCGCAGCGGCTCGCTCGACGGCATCCGGCCCGGTTTCTGGCGGCTGCGCGAGCGCGGCCACATTTTCCGCAGGCCCGATCACCTTCATGTCCGATTCGACCGCCGACGCGAAGGGAGCAGTACGGCCGATGCCTGATGTGCGAGCCGCTCCCTACGATCTGACGGTCGAATTGGCGGCCGGGTCCGCCGGGCGCGACCGCATGGCGCTGGTGGTGGCCGCGTTCGCGGTCACCCTGTGCCGGTGGACGGCCGCGAGCGAGGCCGCGATCTCGGTCGCCGGGCGGGTGATCCGGCTCCGGCTCGACGACCGAGCGCCCATCGATGACTTCCTGCGAACGGTGCACGCGGTCACCGAGGACGGATCCGTCGACCTGGTGATCGTTTCCGAGCACACCGATCTGCGGTCCGGGGAGATCCGCTTCATCACCGAGGTGCCGAATGCCGAGCACGGGTTCATCGCCGATGTCGCCGCCGCGGTGAACGAGCTTGCCTCCCTTGATGGTTCGGTACAGGACGTGCGCTGTATCGCGCCGGAGCGCCGCCAGCTCCTCGATGCCATGGCGGGCGCCGACATCCCCGCGGCCGATATCGAAACCCTGTTCCTGGATCAGGTGCGGCGCCACCCATGGGAGGTCGCGGTCCGCGACGCGACCGTCGAGCTGACCTACGAGCAGCTCGCGCACGCCGCCGATCGGTACGCCGACGTGCTGCGGCGGGCCGGGGTCCGGCCCCGGGACACGGTGTTGGTCGCGATCCGGAGGTCCGTCGCAGAGGTGGTGACGCTGTTCGCGATCATCCGACTCGGCGCCGCGTACGCGGGATTCGACGAGGACGCACCCGAAGCCCGGCTGGCGCGGATGGTCGGCAAGCTCGCGCCCGCGGCCGCGGTGGTCGATGCTGTCACGATCGACCATCCCGCACTGCGGGAAGTGACCCGCGTCGATACCTGGCATCCCGAACAAGGCACCGAGCACGGGGCGCTGAGCCGAACACCCGGCTCCGACGACCCGAACCGCACGGCGTACATCGCGTTCACCTCGGGATCCACCGGCGAACCGAAAGGCGTTGTCGTACCACACCGTGCGGTCACGCGACTCGCGCGCACCACCGAAATCCAGCCGCGCCCGGGCGACCGCGTGCTGCGGATGGCGCCGCTGGCTTTCGACGCGTCGACGTACGAGATCTGGGCGACGTTGCTCAACGGCGCGACGCTGGAGGTCTTTCCCGGGAAACTTCCGTCGGTCGGAAAGCTGGAGCGGTTCCTCACCGAGCGGAAGATCTCGGTCGCCTGGTTGACGGCCAGCCTCTTCCGGCTGGTCGCCAAGTCTCGGCCGCAGGCGCTCACCGGACTGCGCTGGCTCTTGACCGGCGGTGAGGTCGTATCGCACGAGTCCGCGGCGCGGATGCTCGAAGCGCATCCCGGGTTGGTGATCACGAACGGATACGGCCCCACCGAAAACACCACTTTCACAACCACATACACCGTGCGGGACAGTGCGGAGATCGATGGGCCGCTCCCCATCGGCAAACCGATCGCGGGCACAAAGGTTTTCGTTCTCGACCGCGACGCCCGCCTGCTCCCGCCCGGCGCGGTCGGCGAATTGTACGCGGCCGGAACAGGTTTGGCCGATGGCTATCTCGATGACGAGATCGAGACGAATAAACGGTTCGGCCACTTCTCGCCGGATATCGATGAACGTCTATACCGCACAGGCGATCTGGTCCGGCTCGACCCGAACGGCAACCTGGTCTTCCTCGGCCGCGCGGACAAGCAGATCAAACTCGACGGACATCGCATCGAAACCGAGGAGATCGGCAGCATTCTCGCTCGCCATCCCGGTATCCGCGACGCGGTGATAGTTGTTGCGCGGCAACCGGATCGCAGCCCCCAGCTCATCGCCGGCGTCGTCCCGCACCCCGGCGCCGACGCGGACCAGCGAGCCTGGCGCACGTATCTGTCACACCTGCTGCCGAGCTACGCGTTACCGGCCCGATGGGTCGTCGTCGACGAGATCCCGCTCACCCGCAACGGAAAAGTCGACGAAAAAGCCCTGATCGAATCCGCGATACCGCCCGCGCCCGCGCGCGACGGAGACCGCGATGCCCTCGCCGCTCGACGGCGATGAGCGCCTGACGAAGGAGTACCCGATGAAGTTGTCGCTCGGGCAGGAACGTCTGTGGCTGATACAGCAGCTCGACCAGACCAGCGCCGCGTACAACATCCCGATCGTGCTGCGGTTCCGCGACGGTGTCGATTACGCGGCACTCGACCGCGCGCTCGACCTGCTCGCCACCCGCCACCCGGTGCTGCGCTGGGCGTTCGTCGTCGACGAATCGGGTACGCCGGCCGCGAAACCGGTGCCGGACTTCCGGATTCCGGTGGCGCGACGGACCGCGGCGGACAGCCGGAACGGATGGCAGACACACGCGGCCGACCTGGCCAGGGAGCCGTTCGACCTCGCGGCGGCACCGCCGGTGCGCGCGATGGTTGTCGAATGCGCCGACGGATCGGCCGTGCTGTGCCTGGTGAACCATCACATCATCACCGACGGACGTTCCATCCAGATCGTCACCGAGGATCTCATCGCCTTCTACCGAGGGCAGCTGCCCGCACCGCTCGACGTGACCTACCAGGATTTCGTCGCATGGCAGCGCGCGAGCACCGACGCCGACTCCGCGGCGGAGCACCTCGAGTATTGGCGGCGGGAGCTCGCCGGATTCGAACCGCTGCGGCTGCCGACGGACCGGCCGCGATCGGCCGATCCCGGATTCGCGGGCGACCACGTCGATTTCGAGCTGCCGACCGAGCTCACGGCGAGCTTTTCCGCCTTCGCCCTGCGGAATCGGTGCGCGCTCTCCAGCGCCGTCGCCGCGGTGTTCCAGGCGCTGCTGGCGCTGCATTCCGGACAGGAGGACATCACCATCGGAACGGTGCTCGCGGGCCGCGACGACCGCCGATTCGCCGATGTACTCGGGTTTTTCGTGAATACCGTGGTGTTGCGCACGCAGATCACCCCGTCGACGTCGTTCCGCGAGCTGATCCGGACGGCACGCACCAAGATGGTCGCGGCGTACGCCCACCAACAGGCGCCGTTCGAGCAGGTGGTCGCGGAGATCCGGCCCGAACGGGATCCGGGGCGCAATGCGATCTTCGATGTCGTCGTCGTGCACAACGGGGAGGTTCCCGCACCCGGCGAGGACGAAATCTCCAGCGTCCCATGGGCAGGCGTGGCCACCCGGTTCGACCTGGAGCTGGTCACCCATATGCAGGACGGCGAGCTGCACGGCTCACTTGTGTTCCGCACCAGCCTTTTTCACCGATCCACCGCGAAGCGGCTCGTCAGCAGACTCATCCGGCTGGTCGAACACGCGCTGGCGAACCCGGACGAGCCGATGTTCGAATACCTACGCGGACAACTCGATTACTGGCGGCGAGAACTCGCCGATGCGCCCGCGGCGCTGGACCTACCGACCGACCGCGCACGCCAGCCGGTGGCGTCCTACCGCGGCGACTCGGTCTCCTTCGAAGTGGACCCGGGTGTCGCCGCGCAGCTACGTGAGCTGAGCAGTCGCCATGACGTCACGCTGTTCATGACGCTGCTGGCGGCCTACAACCTCACGCTGTCCCGTTACGCACGCACCACCGACGTAACAGTCGGCATACCAACAGAATCCGATGCCAACCTGCTGATACTGCGTACCGACCTCTCCGGCGATCCCGCCTTCCCGGAACTGCTCGATCGCGTGCGGAAGACCACGCTCGGCGCATACGCGCACCAGGACGTTCCCTTCGAACGTCTCGTCGAGGAACTGGCACCCCACCGGGACTTCAGCCGAAACCCGCTCGCCCAAGCCGCTTTTCAGCTGGTGGACGTGCCGTTGCCGGAAGTTTCGCCGCTCGGCACGCAAGCGGTGCCGTTCGATCTCGAATGCCATGTCGCGGAACGGAACAGCGGGCTACAGGTGCGGGTCGACTACAACGCCGATCTGTTCGACCGCGTCACGATCGATCGATTCATCGGCCACTTCCATCAACTACTCGCATCCGTCGGGGCGGGCCCGGAGCAACCGCTGTCGACCCTGTCGATCATGAGCGATGCCGAAATCCGGCGGCTGACACAGGATTGGAACGACACAACCGAACCGTTGCCGTCACCGGCGACCGTGCCAGCGATATTCGCCGAACAGGTCCGCCGCCGACCACATGCGACGGCCCTGATATCCGGCGAAAACTCCCTGACCTACACCGAACTCGATATCCGGTCCAACCAACTCGCGCACCGGTTGCGGACCCTCGGCGCCGGGCCCGAGACCGTCGTCGGAGTGTGTCTGCCACGCTCCATCGAACTGATCACCGCATTGCTCGCGATTGTCAAAACCGGCGCCGCATACCTGCCGATCGATCCGGAATATCCCGAGGAACGTCAACGGTTCCTCCGCACCGACGGCGAGACGCAATTCGTGATCACCGCCGATCTGATCGGCGACCCCACCATCGATGCGGAACCATCGACCGCGCTCGAATCCGAAGTGGTACCGCAAGATCTGGCCTACGTCATTTACACATCCGGCTCGACCGGACGCCCGAAAGGCGTCGAAATCGAGCACCGGTCGATCATCCGTCTCGTCACCGGACTGCCAGCGGGCATCCTCGGCCCGAGCGAAGTACTGCTGCACGCGTCGGCGGTCTCCTTCGACGCCGCCACCTTCGAGATCTGGGGTGCGCTGCTCACCGGAGCCACCTGCGTCGTCTCCACCGAAAGAGTGCTCACCGCAGGGCCGCTCGCCGACGCGATCGCTCGTCATCGGATCAGCACGCTCTGGCTGACCTCATCGCTGTTCAACCACATCGTCGACGAGGACACCGCGGCGCTGACCGGGCTGCGCCAGCTCCTCGTCGGCGGGGAGGCGCTATCCGTCGCCCATATTCGCCGCGCCGTCGCCGCGCTGCCCGGCACGCGAATATTCAACGGCTACGGCCCCACCGAATGCACGACGTTCGCCACCTGCCACCCAATCACCAATCCTGTTGCGGCCGAGACGAATAACATCCCCATCGGCCGCCCGATCGGCAACACCCGGGTGTACGTCCTCGATGACAACGGCGAGCTCGCGCCCACCGGAGTGCCGGGCGAACTGCACGTGGCCGGGCTCGGTATCGCCCGCGGCTATCGCGGACAACCCGAACTCACCGCCGAGCGGTTCGTCCCCAACCGCTACGACACCGACGGCGACCGGCTCTACCGGACCGGAGATATCGTCCGGCACAACGCGAATGGCGATATCGAGTACCTCGGACGCTCCGACGACCAGGTCAAGATCCGCGGGTTCCGCATCGAACCGCGGGAGATCGAGGCCGTCTTGCAGACCCACCGGGATATCGCGCAGGCCGCCGTCGTCACGCGCGAAGACGCCACCGGTCAAAAGAGACTCGTCGCCTATCTCGTATGCAACGGCGTCGTCGACGACCACGCCCTGCGCACCCACCTACGTCGTGAGCTGCCGGAGTACATGGTGCCCGCGGCATTCGTGTCGCTGCCCGAACTACCGCTGACGATCAACGGAAAACTCGATACCAGAGCACTTCCCGAACCCGCGAGCGGATCGGATTCGGCCGCGAAGTCCGTCCGGCCACAGAACCCGACCGAAGAAACGTTGGCGGACATCTGGACTCGGATTCTCGGCATCGAAACCGTAGGCAGGGACGAGAACTTCTTCGATCTCGGCGGGCATTCATTGCAGGCCGCGCAGCTCGTCGTCCGGATTCAGGAGACGTTCCGGCTGAACCTGCCGTTGCGGGCGCTGTTCGAACGGCCGACGATCGCGAAGCTGGCCGAGGAGATCAACGGCGGGCGGCGGACGAGCACCACCCGGGTCCGCTCGTTCGATCCCCAGCCCATGCTGCGCGACATCATCCCGGATCCGTTGCCGCCCAGCGGATCCGGTGAAATCGCGGACATCCTGCTCACCGGGGCAACCGGATTCGTCGGGGCGTACCTGGTCCGCGCGTTGCTGACCCGGCCCGGCGTGCGCGTCCACTGCCTCGTCCGGGCCACCGACGAACAGGCGGGTTGGCGGCGGCTGCGCGCGAATCTCGACCATTACGGCCTGTCGGACGAGATAGACCAGGAGCGGATCGAGGTCGTTCCCGGCGATCTCGCGGCACCCGGGCTCGGGCTCACCACCGAGACATTCGACCGGCTCGCGGGCGAGATAGACCTGATCTGCCACAACGGCGCCCGGGTCGACGCACTGTCCAGCTACGAACAGCTCGAAGAGGCCAATATCGGCGGCACCCGTGAACTGATCCGGCTGGCGGCCACCACCCGGCTCAAGCAATTGCAGTTCGTATCAACCATTTCCGCCGCCGATGAAGGCGGCGGCCGCAGCGGCTACGCGGAAACCAAATCGCATGCCGAACAGCTGATCATCGCCGCACACGACCGCGGAATGCCCGCGGCGATCTATCGGCTACCGCGGATAGTCGGGGATTCGCGCACCGGACAGGGAAATACCCGCGACATCATGCTGCGGGTACTGCGCACCATTCTCGAGCTGGGCGCCGCACCCGACACCGAGCTGGCGGAACCGTGGATCGCGGTGGATGAGACGGCCGATCTGCTGGCCCGGCTCGGCACCGAGCAGCCGCGCAACGGCGGCCGGTTCGTGCTGACCAGTCGACGACCGGTGCGTCTCACCCATCTGCTGGATCTGTTGCGCGGCACCGGCATGGTGATCGACACCCGGCCCGTCGGCGACTGGCTCGCGATGCTCGCGGACCACTCGCCCGAGGAGCACGCCATCCTGAAGCTGCTCTTCGAATCCGCCTCCGACACCACCGGCGACAGCCAGCCGGGTCGTGAATTCGCCCCGATCGTCGTGCACGGCCCCGACGACAGCGCGCTACTTCGTTACGTCGACAGAATGCTTGTCCGGACCGACCAAGAAGGGCTATTGCAAATATGACTCGTGAACATCAGGTGGCCCTGTACCGGTCTATGAAATTGATCCGAGAGTTCGAAGAGCGATGTCTGGAGATGGCGATTGCCGGTGAGATCATCGGCGGTATTCACCCGTATATCGGGCAGGAGGCCGTCGCCGTCGGCGTATGTTCGAACCTGACGGAGCAAGATTTCATCACCAGTACGCATCGCGGGCATGGGCACGTGCTGGCAAAAGGTGCGGACCCGCGCCGAATGCTCGCCGAACTTCTCGGCACCCTCGAAGGTTTCAATAAAGGCCGTGGCGGTTCGATGCATGCCGCGGATATTCGGCTGGGCATCCTCGGCGCCAACGGAATCGTCGGAGCAGGCGGCGCGATCGGTTCCGGCGCCGCCTGGGCGGCCAAAGAGCGCGGAAATTCGGAGGTCGTCGTCAGCTTCTTCGGCGATGGCGCGATGAGCCAGGGCGTATTGCTGGAGGCATTCAACCTGGCCGCGATCTGGTCCTTGCCGATACTGTTCGTCTGCGAGAACAACAGGTACGCGACGAGCCTGAAAATCGACTCGGGACTCGCAGGCAATGCGGCGCGCCGCGCCGAGGGCTTCGGGATGGTCGCACGCACGGTCGACGGCATGGACGTCGAATCCGTGGCAGATATGGCAGGCGAACTGATCGAGCGTTGCCGCGCTGGTAAAGGACCCGCATTTCTGGAATGTTCGACCTACCGATTCTTCGAGCATCATTCGGTGCTCGAAAAAATAGGTGTCACATTTCGCGATCTCGACGAAGTGGCCGACTGGCGCGAGCGGGATCCAATTACTTCATTGGGTAAGCGGTTGGGCGACGAGATCGTCGCCGAGATCGATGCTGCGGTAAAGAAGGAAATCGATGCGGCGGTCGAGTTCGCGCGGAATGCCCCATCGCCCGAGCCGGAGGACGCACTGATGTACTTGTACTCGGCACCGATCGCGGTCCGGCCGGGGGTGATCCTGTGAGCGCGCTGCCACCGCCACCGCCGGACCTCGGCTATGTCCATGCGTTGAATCGCGCCCTGCACGCCGAGATGGCGGCGGACGACACCGTATTCGTACTCGGCGAGGATATCGGCGTCGGCGCGAGCGGAGTCACCGCGGGACTGGTGCCCCGATTCGGCTCGAAGCGTGTGCTGGACACGCCATTGTCCGAACAGGCGTTCACCAGTTTCGGGACGGGCGCCGCGATCGCCGGAAGAAGACCCGTGATCGAATTCCAGATATCCTCGCTGCTGTATCTGGTATTCGAGCAGATAGTGAACCAGGCCCATAAGTTCTCCTTGATGACCGGCGGGCAGGTTCATGTGCCCGTCACATATCTCGTCGCCGGGTCGGGTTCGAGAAATGGCTGGGCAGGCCAACATTCGGACAGCCCATACAGTCTGCTCGCACACGCGGGAATCAAGACGGTGGTTCCGAGCAATCCAGCCGATGCCTATGGGCTCCTGCGATCGGCGATTCGCGATCCGGACCCGGTAGCGGTGTTCGCGCCTTCCGCATTGATGGAAACAATGGGTGTGCCCGATTCGGGCGAAGAGGAGATCGTGCCGCTGGGCGAGGCGAATGTGGTGCGGGAGGGCGATGACCTGACGGTAGTGGCGGTGGGACAGCACGTCGGTACTGCACTCGAGGTCGCGGTTAGCCTGAGCGGTAAGGTCGGGCTGGAGATCATCGATCCGAGAACGGTTTATCCATTCGATTGGGAATGCCTCCGGAAATCGATCGACAAGACCGGACGCCTCGTCGTAATCGACGACTCGAACCGCATGTGCGGTTTGGGGGCGGAAATAATCGCGACGGCGGCCGAGGAATTCGACCTATTGTCGCCGCCGCGGCGCGTCAGCAGGCCGGATGGCACCGTTATCCCCTACGCCCTCGCGCTCGACCGTGAATTGGTGCCCGGTCCCGAACAACTGACCAAGGCCATTGCGGCGACATTGCGCCGGTAAAGCACCGAGGGAGAACAATGGAACCCAACGATATCGTTGATCGCTATCGGCGGACACAGGATGTTTTCGACGCCGTGCTCGCGGCGGTACCGCCGCAACAATGGGACGCGCAATCGGCGTGCGAACTTTGGACGGTGCGCGACGTGGTGGGTCACGTCATCTGGAGTCTGGAGGTCCTGCGCCATCACGTGACGGGTCAGGAGTACACCGAGAAATCCGGCCCACCGGGTTCCGAGCATCCCGGCGAACTCGCCGGCGACGACCCGCTGGCCGGATGGCGCACGAGCCGGGAAGCCGCCGCCGCCCTCCTCACCGATCAGCTGCTCGACCGGCCCGCCCCGGCGTGGTTCGTGGCCAGACGCCCCGACGCGACGATCGCGGATTTCCTGGAGTTGTCGACCTTGGACACCCTGGTCCACGCCTGGGATATCGGCTCCGCATCAGGCGTTGACGTGCGCTTCGATGCCGACCTCGTCGCGCGGGTGTTCACCCTCGCTCGTTTGATCGTCGTCCGCTCGGCGAGCACCTTCGGGCCGAGGCTGACACCGCCACCGGGCGCCGACCCGCAGACCCGATTGCTGGCCTTCCTCGGACGATCGGTCGAATGACCGGCCGCAGACGGCCGGTCGCTCGCGAGTGGCGGCATCCGCCACTCGCGAGCGGCACTCACTCGTCCATGGCTCCCGGCGCGGTCTTGGAGACCTGCATCAGGAATTCGAGGTTGTTCTTGGTCTTCTTCAACCGGTCGATCAGCAGATCGATCGCCTGATGCGAATCCAGGCCGGACAGCACTCGACGCAGCTTGTGCAGGACCGCCGCCTCATCCTGGCTGAGGAACAGATCGTCCTTACGGGTGCCGGACGGGTTGACGTCCACCGCGGGGAACACCCGCCGCTCCGCGATCTTGCGGTCCAGCTTGAGGTCCGCGTTACCGGTGCCCTTGAACTCCTCGAAGATCACCGTGTCACCGGTCGAACCGGTCTCCACCATGGCGGTGGCGATGATCGTCAGCGAGCCGCCGTTCTCGATATTGCGCGCCGCGCCGAGGAATCGCTTCGGCGGGTAGAGCGCGGTCGAGTCGATACCACCGGAGAGGATACGACCGGAGGCCGGCGACGAGTTGTTGTACGCGCGACCCAGTCGAGTGATCGAATCCAGCAGCACCACAACGTCTTTGCCCATCTCGACCAGCCGCTTGGCGCGCTCGATGGCGAGCTCGGCGACCGAGGTGTGATCTGACGGCGGGCGGTCGAAGGTGGAGGCGATCACCTCGCCGCGCACGGTGCGCTGCATATCGGTGACCTCTTCCGGACGCTCGTCGACCAGCACCACCATGAGGTAGACCTCGGGGTTGTTCACCGCGATCGCATTCGCGATGTCCTGCATGATCGTCGTCTTACCGGCCTTCGGCGGCGAAACGATCAGCGCACGCTGACCCTTACCGATTGGCATGATCAGATCGATCACACGCGTGGTCAGCTTGTTCTGCGTGGTCTCCAGGCGCAGGCGCTGGTTCGGGTACAGCGGGGTGAGCTTGGTGAAGTCCGGCCGACGCTTGGCCGCCTCGACATCACCGCCGTTGACCGTGTCCAAACGCACCAGCGGATCGAACTTCTGCCGCTGATTGCTCTGGTCGCCCTCGCGCGGCGCGCGCACGGCGCCGGTGATCGCGTCACCGCGGCGCAGGCCGTTCTTGCGGACCAGGTTCATCGAGACGTAGACGTCGTTCGGCCCGGCCAGGTAGCCCGAGGTGCGGACGAACGCGTAGTTGTCCAGCACGTCGAGGATGCCCGCTACCGGCTGCAGCACATCGTCCTCGCGGATCTCCAACTCGCGGGCTTCGCCGCCGCCACCGCCGCCATCGCGGTCGCGACCACGACGACGTTCCCGGAACCGGCGACCCCGCCGTCCGCGACCGCCCTCGTCCTCGTCACCGCCGCGGTCGCGATCCCGGTCGCGGTCGCCGCCGCGGCTGCCGTCACCGTTGCGCGTGCTCTCGCCGTTGCGGGCGCCATCGCTGTTGCGTGCGCCGTTGCGCTCGCCCTGCTGATTGCGCTCGCCCTGCTGATTGCGGTCGCGGCGACGCTCGCCCTGCTCGTCCTGCTTGGGCTCGTCTCCCGCAGTAGGGGTGTTCTCCCCACCGGAACGCGTCTGCGCCTGATCCCGGCCGCGGCGCTGGCGGCCCCGACCGCGCTGACCCGCATCACGACCGGACTCCTCGCCGGTCTCGGCCGCGGGGGCGGTGTCGGTGGAACCCGGATTCGCGGGGGCGGAATTCGCCGCCGCGGCTTCGGTCTTCGCGGCGGGCTCGGCCGTTTTCGCCGGTGCCGCAGCCGCTTTCGCCGGCGCGGGGTCCGCGACGGGCGTCACGTCGAGGGTGGCTTGCTCACCACGGGCCTCGGACTTGGCGGGCGCCTCCGTCGACGCCTTCGCCTCGGACTTCCCGGCGGCCTCGGCCTTCGCGGGCTTGGCGTCCGCCTTGGCGGCGGGCTTTCCGGCCTGGTTCTCCTTGATGGCGGCGATCAAATCACCCTTGCGCATACCGGAAGTGCCTCGAATACCGAGCTCTCCCGCAAGCGCGCGCAACTGCGGCAACAACATTCCAGTCAGCCCCGATCGTGCGACGTCGGTCCGTTCGCTCATCTTAGAAATCTGTCCGGAGTCACTTTCGCGGCTGCCCGTAGGGTTCGAATCCACCCCGGGTGTCGCGAGCAGGTCCGTATCTGTCACGGAAATCCTTTCCTTCCCTCGACCGCCGTGTGCTAATTCGAGGGGTCAGTCCCGCAGTCCGGGCACTGTGCCGGACTCGGTTTATCGCCGTATCACCTGCCCCGCCGGACCGGCGGCTTCGCCACCGGTTCTGAAAGGTGGGAGAGATCATTCCAGTTGCGCAGCTACGCAGTTACCCCCATGGCCTGGAGGCTCGAGCCTGGAGCCTGCTGGAGCGATTGCCCTGATGAAGCACCGGCGTCTGATGCGCACGATGTACGGACTCGCTCAGGATAGCTGGCACAAGGGAAACTCGGCAAGGCAGACTCGCCGCCGCGGTGCGAGTGACGTGCCACAAAGGTGGCGATGCGGCGGACGAGCCCGGCGGAGGCCGCTCCGCGCAGCTCACGATGGGTGCGCGCGGTCTGCGGCGGGTACTGCCGATCAAACACTGCCGACCTGGACGCCGTCGGCGACTCCCGGTTCGAGCACGCGCATGCCCTCCGCCACCGCGAGTTCGCCCAATTCGGTAGGGAATTCGCCGGTACAGAGCGCGAGCACGGTCGGGCCCGCACCCGAGACGGTGGCCGGAATGCCCGCCGCACGCAGCCGCTCGATCCACGCCGTGGTCAGCGGCAACGCGGGTGCGCGCTGCGCCTGGTGCAGCCGGTCGGCCGTCGCTGGCATCAGCAGATCGGGACGCTCGGTGAGCGCGACCACGGCCAGCGCGGCCCGGCTGACATTGAACGCGGCATCGCCGTGCGGCACCACCTCCGGCAGCAGCCCGCGAGTGTGCGCGGTGGCCGACCGCTCCTCCGGAATCAACACCACTGGACGCAGCGACGGATGCGGCTCCAGCCGAACCGCCCGGTAGATCCGGCCGTGGTCGGGTACCGCGATAGCGCCGCCGAAGTCGGCCGCCCGGTCGGTTTCGGTCCAGGACACCACGATTCCGCCGAGCACGCTGGCCGCGGCATTATCCGGATGACCCTCGAATTCGGCGGCCAACTGCACCAACCGGTCGGCGTCGACGGCGTCGGCCGTCGAATCCGCTTTGGTGGCAAGGGCGCAGCCCGCGGCCAGCCCGCCGACCACCGCCGAGGCCGACGAACCGAGCCCCCGTGAATGCGGAATCGCGTTGCGGCACACCACATCGAGTCCATCGGCCCAGACACCCGCGGCCTCCAGGCCGCGCTCGATCGCGCGGACCACGAGATGTGAAGGGCCCCAAGGCACATCGTCGGCGCCCTCACCCTCGACCCGGACGGTGAGCCCGGAATCGGTGGTGCGCACCTCGATTTCGTCGTAAAGGCCCAAAGCCATGCCGAGCGAATCGAATCCGGGGCCGAGATTGGCGGTGGACGCGGGAACTCGTGCGATGACACCGATTCCGGCGGGCAGCGGCGTCGTGACGCCCGTTCCCCGCTCGCGCATATGAGATTCGCGCGCCGTCAAGGTCAGGCCAGCTCTAGTGCGCGTGCGACGGCGACCGGGTCGACCTCGATGGGCCGTACCTGCGGCATCCCGGCCAGCGCGTTATCCGGATCCTTCAGGCCGTTGCCGGTGACGGTGCAGACCACCGTGAGCCCGGCCGACAGCCACCCCTCCTTGCGCGCCGCGAGCAGGCCCGCGACGCTGGCCGCGGACGCGGGCTCGACGAATACGCCCTCGGTGGCGGCCACCAGGCGGTAGGCCTCCAGGATGGCCTCGTCGGTCGCGGCGCGGAACGCACCGCCCGACTCGTCCTTGGCGTTCATCGCGCCGTTCCACGAGGCCGGGGCGCCGATCCGGATGGCGGTGGCCACCGTCTCCGGATCTTTCACCGGCGCGCCGTTGACCAGGGGCGCCGCACCGGCGGCCTGCACGCCGAGCATGCGCGGCCGCGAATCGACGACGCCGTCCTTGGCGTATTCGGTGTAGCCCTTCCAGTACGCGGTGATGTTGCCCGCGTTACCCACCGGCAGCGCGTGCACATCCGGCGCCCGGCCGAGCACATCGCAGATCTCGAACGCGGCGGTCTTCTGCCCCTCGATCCGGGCCGGGTTCACCGAGTTCACCAGGCCGACGCTGGGGAATTCCGAGGTGACCTTGCGGGCCAGTTCCAGGCAGTCGTCGAAGTTGCCCTGCACCTGGATGATCTTGGCGCCGAGCATGACCGCCTGCGCGAGCTTGCCCATCGCGATCTTGCCCTGCGGGATCAGCACAGCGCAGCTCATACCGGCGCGGGTCGCGTATGCGGCCGCCGATGCCGAGGTGTTGCCGGTGGATGCGCACAGCACCGCCTGCTGGCCACGATATTTCGCGTCGGTGATGGCCATCGTCATGCCGCGGTCCTTGAAGGAACCGGTCGGGTTCAGGCCCTCGACCTTCAGATACACCTCGCACCCGGTCAGCTCGGACAGATGCGGCGCGGGCACGAGCGGCGTGCCGCCCTCGTACAGGGTCACCGGCTCCCAATCGGCCGCGCCCTCCAGCCGATCGCGATAGGCCGCGATCAGGCCCGGCCAGCGGGAATGCACCCCTGCTTGAGCCTGGACGCCTGTCGTGTTCATTCTTCGGTGCCTTCCAATCTGAGAACACTGGTCACGGATGTGACGGACGCCATTTCCGCAAGCGCGGCAACGGTATCCGCGAGCGCCGACTCCGCCGCGTGGTGGGTAACCACGACCAAGCGCGCACCCGTACCGTGCCCTTCCTGACGGACGGTCGAAATGCTCACCTCGTGCTTGGCGAATTCGCCCGCCACCGCCGCCAGCACGCCTGGACGGTCGGCGACCTGCAGGTTCACGTGATAGCGGGTGGGCGTATCGCCGATCGGCGCGATCGGTAGCTCAGCATAAACCGATTCGCCGGGAGCGCGACCACCGTAGAACTTGTTGCGCGCCGCCATCACCAGATCGCCGAGCACCGCCGACGCGGTCGGGGCGCCGCCCGCACCCTGCCCGTAGAACATCAGCCGTCCGGCGTTCTCCGCCTCGACGACCACGGCATTGAACGCGCCGTTCACCGCGGCCAGCGGATGTTTGCGCGGGATGAGCGCCGGGTAGACGCGCACCGAGATGCGCTCCTTGCCGCCCTCGGCCGGACCGGGCTCGCCCGGCCCCGCAGCGACGCGCTCGCAGATAGCCAGGAGTTTGACCGTGCAGTTGAGCGCCGACGCGGTCTCCAGATCCTCCGCGCTGATCTTCGAGATGCCCTCGCGGTAGACGTCGGCGGCGGTCACCCGGGTGTGGAAGGCCAGCGAGGCGAGGATCGCGGCCTTGGCGGCGGCGTCGTAGCCCTCGACATCGGCGGTCGGATCGGCCTCCGCGTACCCGAGGCGGGTGGCCTCCTTCAGGGTGATCTCGTAGTCGGCGCCGGTCTCGTCCATCGCGGAAAGGATGAAGTTGGTGGTGCCGTTCACGATGCCGACCACGCGATTCACCCGGTCGCCGGACAGCGACTGGATCAGCGGGCGCACCACCGGGATCGCGCCCGCCACCGCGGCCTCGAAGTAGAGGTCGGCGCGGTTGCGTTCGGCGGCCGCGGCGAGTTCGCCGGTGTAGTCGGCGAGCAGGGCCTTATTGGCGGTTACCACCGATTTGCCCGCATTCAGCGCGGATTTGATCAGCGAACGCGCCGGATCGATACCGCCGACCACCTCGACGACGATATCGACGTCGTCACGGGCCACCAGGGCCGCCGCGTCGGTGGTCAGCAGTTCGGCGGGGATGCCGCGGTCGACGCTCAGGTTGCGCACCGCGACACCGCGCAACACCACCGGCGCGCCGACCCTGGCGCGCAGGTCTTCGGCGTGCTCGCGCAACACCCGCACCACCTCGGTGCCCACCGTGCCCATACCGAGGACCGCGACACCGATCGGGTGATCCGCACCCCAAGCGCCTCTAACCACTTCGGTCATTTACCGCACCTCCAAGCTGAGCAAGTCCGTCACCGTTTCCCGGCGCAGAATGAGTCGCGCCTGACCGCCCTTGACCGCGACGACGGCCGGACGGGGCAACAGGTTGTATCGACTCGACATCGAATAGCAATACGCACCGGTCGCGGCCACCGCGATCAGATCACCCGGGCCGACATCCGACGGCATCCAGGTATCGCGAATGACGATATCCCCACTCTCACAATGCTTTCCGACAACCCGCGCGACGACGGCCGACGCCTCCGACGAGCGCGAGACCAGGCGGCAGTCGTATTCCGCCTGATACAGCGCGGGCCGGATGTTGTCGCTCATCCCACCGTCGACGCTGACGTAGCGCCTGCTCGCGCCGCCGTCCAGCGCGACATCCTTGGTGGTGCCCACCTCGTAGAGGGTCACCGTGCCCGGTCCGGCGATGGCCCGGCCCGGCTCCACCGCGATGGTCGGGCGCGGCAGGCCGATCCCATGGGCCTCGGCGTCGACCAGATCGCGCAGTTTGCCGGCGAATTCGTCCAGCGGCGGCGGGTCGTCATTCGGCAGATACGAAATACCAAGTCCGCCACCGAGATCCAGCGTCGCGATCTGGGCGGTGCGGTCCGCGCCGAATTTGTCGATGGCCTCGCTCAGCAGCCGCAGGATGCGGCGCGCGGCGATCTCGAAGCCGTCGATATCGAAGATCTGCGAACCGATATGGCTGTGCAGGCCCACCAGGCGTAGGTTGTCGGCCTCGAAAACCCGGGCCAGCGCCTCCATGGCGTCGCCGCCCGCGATCGAGAATCCGAACTTCTGATCCTCGTGTGCGGTCGAAATGTATTCGTGCGTATGGGCTTCCACGCCGACGGTCACCCGGACCAGCACGTCCTGCACCACACCGGCGCGGCCCGCGACGGCCTCCAGGCGCTCGATCTCGATGAGCGAGTCGACGACGATGTGCCCGACACCGGCCGCCACCGCCGCTTCCAGCTCGGCGACCGATTTGTTGTTGCCGTGCATGGCGATTCGCTCGGGCGGGAAACCGGCGTGCAACGCGACGGCCAATTCGCCGCCGGAGCACACGTCGAGCGAGAGCCCCTCGTCCCGGATCCAGCGGGCCACCTCACCGCACAGAAATGCCTTGGAGGCGTAGTGCACTCGGTTCTCCGGGCCGAACGCACGCACCATATCCCTGCAGCGGGAACGGAAGTCGTCCTCGTCCACCACGAACAGCGGGGTGCCGAATTCGGCCGCCAGCTCGGACACCGGAACACCGGCCAGCCGGACCACACCGTCGGCGTCGCGGGATGCGTTGCGCGGCCAGACATTCGCGGGCAGATCGATCATCTGCCTCGGATCCACCGGGCGCTGCGGCAGACTCGGCGCGTGTGGGATCTCCGCATGCCGGGGACCTGCGGGGTGCGCACTCATTCGATTTCCTTTCCCGCCGCGGACACAACGCCGCTCACCTTCTTGGCCGGTTCGCCGACGATGTTGCCGCCGTGGGCAATTCGTAGTCTCACATCCGCTCCGGTGCGCTCACGCCGAGCAGCCCGAGGCCGTTGGCGAGTACCTGGCGGGTCGCGTTGACCAGCACCAGCCGGGCCGCGTTCACCGGGGCCACCGGCTCGTCGCCCTGCGGCAGGATGCGGAGGTTCTTGTTGGTCTGGAAGCGGTGATAGGCGCCGGCCAGCTCCTCCAAGTAACGGGCCACCCGGTGCGGCTCACGCAGCGTCGCGGCGCCGGCGACGATGGCCGGGTACTCGCCGAGGGTGCGAATCAGCGCGCCCTCCTCGTCGGCCGTGAGCAGACCGAAATCCGGTGCCACACCGTCGAATTCGAATTCGGCGGCATTGCGGGCGACCGCCGAGGTCCTGGCGTGCGCGTATTGCACGTAATAGACCGGGTTTTCGTTGCTCTGCTTGGTCCACAGGCCGAGATCGATATCGATGCTCGCGTTCACCGACGAGCGCACCAGCACATAGCGCGCCGCGTCGACACCGATCGCCTCGACCAGGTCCTCCAATGTGACGACGGTGCCCGCGCGCTTCGACATACGAACGGCCACACCGTCTTTCACCAGATTCACCATCTGGCCGATGAGCACCTCGACGGTCGCCGGATCATCGCCGGAAGTGGCGGCGATCGCCTTCAACCTGCCGATGTAGCCGTGATGGTCCGCGCCCAGCATGTAGATGCACAGGTCGGCGCCCCGCGCCCGCTTGTCCTGGTAGTAGGCGATGTCGCCGGCCACGTAGGCGGCGTTGCCGTCCTTCTTGATGACGACGCGATCCTTCTCGTCACCGTAGTCGGAGCTCTTGATCCACCAGGCTCCGTCGCTCTCGTACAGATTGCCGGAATCCTTGAGCTTGGTGACCGCGCGGTCCACCGCACCGGATTCGAACAGCGAACTCTCGTTGAAGTACACGTCGAAATCGGTGCCGAAATCGTGCAGCGACTGTTTGATCTGGGCGAACATCAACTCGACGCCCTCGGCGCGGAACAGCTCCACCCGCTCCGCCTCCGGCAGCGACGGCGCGTCCGGATGCCGCGCGACGATCTGCCCCGCGATTTCACCGATATAGGCGCCCGCATAGCCATCCTCCGGGGTCGGCTGCCCCGTCGCGGCGGCGACCAGGGAGCGGGCGAACCGGTCGATCTGTGCGCCGTGATCGTTGAAGTAGTACTCGCGCACCACATCGGCGCCCTGCGTGGCCAGGATCCGGCCGAGCGCGTCGCCGACCGCGGCCCACCTGGTGCCGCCGAGATGCACCGGGCCCGTCGGATTGGCCGAGACGAACTCCAGGTTGATGCTCATCCCCCGCAGCGCATCCGTCGAACCGAACCGCTCGCCCGCATCGATCACCTGACGCAGGATCGCGCCCTGCGCATCCTTGGCCAGGCGAATGTTCAGGAAACCGGGACCGGCGACCTCGGCCGTATCGATCGACTCCGCCGCCGACAGCGCATCCGCAAGCCAGGTCGCGAACTCGCGCGGGTTGGCGCCCGCCTTCTTACCGACCTGAAGCGCCAAATTCGTGGCGTAGTCGCCATGTTCCGGATTACGGGGACGCTCCACGCTGACCTGCTCGGGGAGGACCGAAGCGTCCAATCCACGTTCAACAAGCACCTTCGCCGCGGTCGAGCGAAGGAGATCTGCAAGGTCAGCTGGAGTCACGAGTCTCTATCCTATGGTCTGGGCAGGTGTACACCACGGGTGGGCACCGGTGGGGCAACCCGCCCGCGCAGCGGAAAGCACGTCGAAGAGAGCACAACGAGCGATGCCGAGCAGGACCAGTGCCAAATCGGCCAAGGCCGTCCGGGCCGCAGGGAAATCGTCGTCGTCCCGCAAACGGGGCAAGGTCAAGGGGCAACTTCCGGAGAAGCGCCGAATTCCATGGCCGGCCGTCGGTGCCGCCGTATTGATCATCGCATTGGTCGGGGCACTCGCCTACAGCCTGGTCCCGAAGTACCAGCACCGGGCCGACGAGGAGAAGTTCACGCCGAGCGCGCAGAAACAAGATCCGTCGGATCAGATACCGGGCGTGGTCAAGAAGAAATACGAGCAGGGCTATCACGTCAACGCGACCCAGCGGGTCAACTACGACCAGAAGCCGCCCTTCGGCGGTCCGCACGACTTCGCGTGGGCCACCTGCACCGGCATCGTCTACCCCAAGGCGATCCGCACCGAGAACGCGGTGCATTCGCTGGAACACGGTGCGGTGTGGATCACCTACAACCCCGACAAGGTGGACGCGGCGGGCGTCGACGCGCTGAAACAGAAGGTCTCCGGACAGCAGTACACGCTGATGTCGCCATATCCCGGCCTGGACACCCCGATCTCGTTGCAGTCGTGGGGACATCAGCTGAAGCTGAACGATCCGGGTGACAAGCGCATCGATGAATTCCTGACCGCGCTGCGCCGCAACCCGTACACCTATCCCGAACGCGACGCGGTCTGCTCGACACCCGCCTTCGACACCGACAACCCGCCGCCGTTCGACCCGACCCCGCCCGGACCCGACGCGGTGCAGATGGACGGCAAGGGCGCGAACAAGGACACCGACGAATCCGCGATGGGCGGCCTGCCGCCGGGTATTCCGGGACTTCCGCCACAGCCGGGCCGCTGACATGGACGAGCCGGAAACCGGCGCCGTACGTGGGCAGCGCACCGCACTGTTCGTACTCGGCGCCATCGGGCTGCTGCTGATCGGATTCGCCGTCGGCGTCCTCGCCCGGCAACCGCTCGACCGACCCGCGACACCCGCACCGAACAGCGTCGACATCGGCTTCGCCCAAGATATGGCGGCCCACCACGCCCAAGCCGTCGAAATGGCCGGGATCGCGCTCGTCGGCTCCACCGACAACGACGTGCGCCGCCTCGCCTACGACATCATGACCAGCCAGGAAAGCCAGATCGGCCGCATGCAGGGCTGGTTGCAAACCTGGGGACAACCCGAACAGGGCGTCAACGGACATATGGGCTGGATGACCGAACAACCCACCCACGACCACACCGGCGGCAACCACGGCATGACCGGACCGGTGACGATCATGCCCGGCATGGCCAGCGACAACGAATTGGCCGCACTGCGCAAAGCCACCGGCGCCCAACTCGACACCATGTTCCTGCAACTGATGCTGCGCCACCACCAAGGCGGGCAACCCATGATGCACTACGCCGCCCAATACGCCGCCACCACCGAAATCCGCACCCTCGCCGACTCCATGGCACAAGCCCAGCAAAGCGAGGCCGAACTCATCGCCACCATGCTCACCGCACGCAACGCCAAACCACTCCCCAACTAACCGAAACCCGGGTTCGCCTCCCTTTTTTGGCGCACAGCCGCCAATGCGATACGCTTGGCCCCGCCCGACCGGCAGCCCCCAGCCGCCGATCGACCTATCCCGCCCTCGTAGCTCAGGGGATAGAGCGTCTGCCTCCGGAGCAGAAGGCCGCAGGTTCGAATCCTGCCGAGGGCACAACGCAATTCAGGCTCCGACCAGCGGGTAAGCGGTCGGAGCCTGAACCGTTCAATGAGGTCAGCTGGCGTCGATGACACGGGATGACACAACCTCACCCAAAGTCTTCGCGGCAGCGCGCAGCGCCTCATCCTGCGAGTGGGTGTAGATCCTCGCGGTGACACTGGCGTCGGCATGACCCAGCCACGCGGCGATCACCGCCAACGGCACCTTACGCAGATGCATGGTCGTTCCGCAGGTGTGACGAGCATCATGCAACCGGATGTGCCGGACACCCGCCTTCTTGATCGCCTTCGCCCACTTGTGAGTCAGCGTGTCCGGATGATAGGGGTTGCCCGCCTCATCGCACGCCACATAGCCGCCCTTACCGTAGGCTTCCCCAACCGACAGCTTCTCGGCCGCCTGCCGCCGCGAGGCTCGTTTCAACACCTCCACCATGTCGTCATCCATGGGCAAGGTCCGAACCGATGCCTCGGTTTTCGGATCGTCCTCCACCGCCTTGCCGCCCGCCGACGCACGGCCGATATGTACATCGATCGTCTTGCGCGTGAAATCGACTCCGCTCCAGCGCAATCCGCCCAACTCGCTGCGCCGCAGGCCACACAGGGCAAGGAACCACAGGTGCCCATTACGATCGGCATCGAGGCTAGTCAACACCTTCGCGACCTCATCCGGCGTGTAGGTCTGCGGCTTACGCTTCTTGCCCGGTTTCGGCCTCATCGGTCGAGATATGTTGTGCGACAATATTTTTCGCTCAATCGCGTAGTCCAGCATCATCGTGATGGTTTCGATCGTTCGTTTCAACGATCGCGCAGCCCACGGCCGCCGCGTGTGCCCTTTCTCCGTGATTGTCCCGCCGCATTTCAACGCCGCCACCAAATCGTCGAGATGCTTGCGCGTCAGCTTCTGAACAGCTAGTTCACCGTGCTCCTCGCGCAACGGCGCAAGGTTGTACTTATAGCCCGCCAACGTCGTTTCTCGCGCCCAGTGCAGACTTTTCAGCCAGTCGGCGCACATCTCCTCTACGGTCATATCCTTACGTGGCACGAAATTGCCGGATGCCGCATCGGATTGAAAATCTGTGAGGGCCTTCCGAGCTTCCTTCTCGGTCCGGTACCGCCGACGCACTTGGTGTCGTTTGCCGGTTTCCGGGTCGACTCCCGCATCAACCCGAACTTGGTACCGCACAACCGATTTCCCGGTACGCCGATCTGTAACCGTGACTTTCGTAATCTGCGGCGGCAATTGCTGCCTGGTCATGCCGCAGCCACCTCATCGAGGAGAGCAATATAGTCGGCCACCGCCTGTTCGGTGACGAACCGTCGACGACCAATCTTCACCGACCGCAGCTCACCTGAACCGATCAATTCGTAGTACTTGCTGTGCCCGACCGGAATCAACTTCCGCACCTCGTGCTCAGTCAACAACCTGGACATATCCCCTCCCTTCTATGCTGCTTCCCGGATTGCCGAAAGTTGTTGTGTCCCTGGCGGACTGGCCGCGAGTAGGCGTGTGGCGTACTCCGCGCGCCACCTGGTGCGTTGCGCGATATGAGCCATGATCAACTGGTCACGCGGTGGGCAGTGCTGGTCACCGGGTTCGACCGGGGTGATCTGGAGCCGGTCGGTCTCGGGGAGGGTCATGCCGACCTTGCCGAGCAACTGCCGGACGAATTCGACGCGGTCGGCCTTGTGGTCGGCCAGGGTCTTGCCCGTCCATTTCCTCGAGTTCAGGACACGCCGACCGGGCAAGCCGAGGGTGTCTCGGCGGTGCGCCTTGCCACGGCAGCGTCCCGGAATCGTCTTCTCGGTCGCGCCCTGGGGGACGATGCCGAACCGCAGCCACACCGCACACGTTTCGCTACATGGGGTGTGCTGAAGTTCGGCGTGTAGCCGGTCGTAATGTACTGCGGCCCTGGCGGATTGGGGTTCGAGGACTTCGGCGATCGATTTGGTCAGGTATTTGGTGACGTAGCCGATCGTGCGGGCCGCTTCCTGGGTCCCGCCGATCACGCCCTTGATGTGTTTCGGGTCGATCTGGGCACCGAACTTGATCACGTGGGCCGGTTTCAAGTTGTCGCGAGCGTCATCGAATCCCGGCAGCGCAGCCTTGGTGTCCGGGTCGACGAACGTCGCCGTCTTGTTGTCCCAGACCGGCATTCGGCCGTGCCCGTAGACCTCGTTCTCCGCATCGTGGTAGGGCCACCACACCTGGTGATAGGTGCCGCGGGCCACCTGCTTGACCACCTCACGCGGGATCCGGCCCCGGATCAGCATGTGCACGTGCGGGGCACCGCGTTTCTGCGGTTCCACCATTTCCCAGTACTGGACGTTCCAGCCGACGCAGCGGCGCAGGTTCTTCTTGAACCGGTCACGCAACGCCGCGAAATGCACGATGTCGCGTGCGGCGGACTGATAGTCGTAGGTGTCCGGGTCACGCGGTGAACCATCCGAGGCAGGCTTGCCGTCTTTGTCGCGTCCGCCATCGGGGTTGATCTTCCCGTAGGAGGGCAGGGTGAGGGTGATCATCATCGAGGGCCGGTACTTGCCCGCGAAAATCTCACCAATCGTGGTGCGGCTCACCTTCTTTCGCGGTAGGTCCGGCATGTCCTGGCGACGTTTGGTCGAACGGATACGCCGTTTCTTGGGCAGCGGGTCCAACGCCGCCAGCTTGACCGTCCAGCCGGTATCGTGTAGCTCGGCATCCAGGTCCGCGACCAGTTCGCGGATGCCGTCCATCAGATGCTCATCACCTTCGGCCTTGGCGGCTTGGTAGTCGTCGAGCAGGTTCGCCCGTGCGGTCAGCAGATGGACCTGCCACTCGGTCGGTTCCGGTTTCTCGTCCACCGGTTCGGCATCCAGGTGCCAGCCCTCGTAGCATTGCGTAACCCGCACTGCGCGAGCAGCTTTCGCGCACGCCGCACATGTCGAGGCGATCGTGGCCTTACACGGTGTCGCCACATACATCTCGGTCAGGGTGCGCGGGTCGTACACGCGCATCGGGATCGGCCGCTTACACACCCCGAACTTCTCCGCCGTGGCCAACGCGATGTCGTAGAAGTTGGGCATCCCGCGACGCTGCATAGCCGTCTGCCGCAACGGTTCACCATCCTGCGGTTCCATATCGATCATCACAGGACACCTTCCTCAGCGAGCGAATCAGGTTGATAGAACAGCAGTTCCACGATGGCCGGGCCGACGAGCGTTGCGTGGCATCGGGTTGCGCCGAACGCTGCCGCGAGTCGGGTGGTGCGGTTCTCCCAGTCGGCGGGGCACTGGCCTGGCAGCATCCGCACCAACAGGCGGTCGACGCCGTCGACGCCGATCTCGATACGCAGCCGGGGCGGGATCATGCGGGCGTCGGCCGGGCCGGTCAGGTGGCAGGTGGTGAGCTGGCGTGCCCAGCGGCGGCCGTAGCGCCACCACCCGATCAGCCGGGTACGCGGCCAAGCGGTCAGCCACCGGTCCATGGTGAACGTGGTCGAGGTGTTCATTACTTCCTCCGGACCGGTGTCTCGAACAACGCCAGCTGGTTGTCATCGGCGCGCTTGCGACGCGGGCGGGGCTTGGTCGCGGCGGCGGCCACGATCGGGTTGATTCGCCGTGCTGGTGCCGCTGGGCGACCGACCTTCAGGCGAGCGTCGGTGTCGACGAAGCGGGAGAACCGGGAGTTGGGTGGTTGCGGCACCAGCTCCCAGCCCTCCGGGGTATGCCGGTGAGAATCGGCCGGCGCGTAGCGGGCCTGCGCCAGCGGAAACGCGCCACCCCGGATCGGCCGGTCGTTGATCTCATACAGCAGGTCACCGGGGCGGACCTGGTTCGGTGCGATCAGGTAGAAATGCAGCGTCTCCACCGGCTGTACGGGATCAGGATTGGTGGTCATGGCTGAGGTTTCCTAGTCGTCGAATGTTTCGCAGACCCAGCACATGCGGGTTCCGGCGGCATCGGAGTACACCCACTGGTGCCGTCCCCGCTCGCAATCGATGGCGACGGCGCAACCGGGGCAGAACACCCCGGCCCCATCGGTGCGCCACCCGCTCGATTCGATCCGGCGCACTGCGGCGATATCGTCGAGAACGCCCAGGCAGCACGCTTGGCGCTGGCAGTCCTTCTCACCGCACTGCCAGGGTTGGCCGCAGGCGGTGCAGTAGGCGAGCAGGTGTGTTTCGGTGACGAATCCGGTTTTCACCCCCGACCCTCCTTCACGGCCGGTACGGCGAGTTCGGCGTAGACGCGCACACCGTTGCCGCCACGGTTGGGATAAGTCAGGTCGCCGACATCGATCAGCAGGCCCTCGGTGCCGACCAGCACCGCCAGCACCGCCGTGATATCTCCGAGGTCACCACAAAGACGCAGGCGCACAACACCATTCATGCCACTCGCCCCCGCTCGCCGAAGTCGGCCGGGTTAATCGGACGCGGACGCGGCCGGTAGCGTTCGGCGATCCGTGCCATGTCCTCCGATGTCACCTCGAACACGCGGGCGCGGCGGAAACCCGCTGTGCCGTCCTCCTGCACGTAGCAAACACCCGGTGTGGTGTGCGGGATCTCATCGCAACGTGAACCCCGATCCCGCGCGCCGTGGCCATGGATCATGGCGACCTGGGTGGGTTCGGCCATCCGCAACCCGATCCGATAGGGCAGCAATTGCCGTTGGGGCACATTGTCTTTCGACGGATCGATCACCGTTTCGACGACCGAAAACAACGGGGCGCGACCCTGCGAGAGCAGCAGGCCGTGTGCCCGCGCGTAGCGGGCCATCAGTTGCGGATCGGTGAACGCCGCCAACGTCGCCGCCTCATCGATGATCGTGACCACGAGCGGGTTGTCCGGTGTCGGGACTGGTTTGTCGGTCCCTGCGGCCCGATACCGCAGGGCAGCCTCCTGCATGTCGGTGACCGTTTCCTCCAACAGCCCGATCATCAATTCCGGTGTGGTGCATTCGAATCGGGTGCACAGCTCTTCCAGCCAGCCCAATCCCATGCCGCCCTTGGGGTCGATCACCCGCAATTCCACCCGCCCCGAGGCGATCGCCGGACCCATGCCGTTGACCAGCGCGCCGAGGAAACCGGTTTTGCCGGAACCGGTCTCCCCGCCGACCAGGACGTGTCGGCCCTGCACGGGGACGGTCCAGTCGGTGTCGTCCTCGAACTTGCCGGTGAGGACGGCCGTGAGATCCACGTCATCGGGGACCACCCTCGGCAACGCTGTCGAGGTGGCGAGAGTATCGAAGACCCTCACCTCAAGGCGCATCCATCCAGGCGACGGCGATATCGCTGTCACCCTCGGCACACCCAGGACGTTCGCGATCGCGTCCAAGGTGTCCTCGCTTGTCCAGTCCTTACGTCGTTGACCGGCCAGCATGATGAAATCCACGTCCAGCCCGTGCGGGGTGTAGTTGTAGGCGTCCAGGACCGGGAAGCCCTTCTCGACCGACCCCAGGCCGACCGCGGTAAGCATCAGGTCTGTTTGCATCGGGTCGGCCAGCACGAACACCGCCGCGCACAACTCCTCCGGAGCCTGCCCCACGATGGCATCGACTGTGATCGCCTCGGGTTGGCGAACCTTCAGGCAGGACAACGCGATCGGCGTTACAAGCCCGGTCACGACACCTGCCGCCAACAGAGTGGGCATAATCGACATCACGCCACCTCCATCAGCGGGGCCAGCG
Source organism: Nocardia sp. JCM 34519.1 (assembly GCF_020361265.1). Classification (NCBI taxonomy): domain Bacteria; kingdom Bacillati; phylum Actinomycetota; class Actinomycetes; order Mycobacteriales; family Nocardiaceae; genus Nocardia; species Nocardia sp. JCM 34519.1. The sequence goes on along the minus strand of NZ_JAIRBR010000035.1, from coordinate 5,468 downwards.
CCAGCGCGATGCTGTGTTCGGCCAGCACGTTCGGCAGCACCTCGCACAGGGCGCGGGCATCGGTCAGGGATAACCGGATCTCGTTGTCGCCCACCAGGAACGACACCAGTGCTGAGGTTTCGACTGGCCGGAATCGAGACGCGGCAACGTATTTCACGTTCCGCAGCCCACCGCCGACGACAAGGTTCGTGGGCATCAGCGATCACCCTTCCAACCCGGTTCGGTGCAGAACATCAGGCACTGACCGGGCTTCGGCGGTGCCGGAGTAGGTGTCGGCGTGACCGGCGGACAGTTGGCCACGCAATCCACCCCGGCATACGACGGGACCGGGCCCGGTGCCGGATCGCAGAACATCACACAGCCGCCAGCGTGAATGCTGGTGAAGTGCGCTACCGGGCGCGGCGTGCGATCAGTGGTCAGCATCAGCACGCCGGTCGCGACAGCGAATACCGGGACCGCGACCAGGGCGGCGATAGCCGGTTTACGGGACGAGACAGGAGTTGTTGGGATAGGCATCAGGCACCCCCGAGGGCGGGAATAGCGAGCGGCAGCATGGTTTGCATCGGCCGCTCGGGACGAACAGGATGAATAGATTGGGTCGCGGCGGTGACGCGAGGTTGCGCGGTCTGCTCCACCACCGGTTTCGGCGCGTACTTTGCAGCCGTCGTCGCCGAAACATTCAGCGCGGCAGCGATTTCGGTGTAGGTTGCACCTTCGGCGCGCATTGCGACCGCACGAGCTACCAGCGCCGGATCTCGCCGAGGAGTCCGCCGCCTCACCAACGGAACCGAGGCGATAGCAGGCTTCGGAACCGCGCCTGTGGATGGAACTGGTTCGGGCGCAACAATTTCGGGAGTATCGTTGTCCCGACTGATCATGTGGGCCAGGGTCGCGCCCATCCCCAAAACGGCTGGCGGGATGCAGGCGACCAGCACTACCACCGGCCACGGCGCGGCATTCCACCGTGCGGCCTGCATGAGGTGATAGGCGACCTGCCCGACACCACCGAGGGCCAGCGCGCCCAGGGCGGACCACTTCGCATAAGCACGGGTGCCATCGGACCGGATGCGGCCATTCAGCCACACGTGCAGCGCGTAGGAGGCGTAGGTTTCCATCCCGATCGGCAACGTCACCGCCGTATTGATCGAGAAGTCATCCCAGATACCCGGCAGGGGTTGCACCGGACCGAAACCGGTCATCTTGCCCAAGCCGACCCAGCCGGACCAGATCGCGACGAACGCCGGAAGCGCCAACACCAACACCGGCCACGAGCGAATCTGTTTGTCCGCCTTGCTGTTCCGGTCCGGCATAGATCGGCCGAACATCACGCCACCGCCTCCCGCAGACGCGGCCACCGCATCGCAGATGGCTCAGACTCGAACCAGGCCATCGAGGCGTACCAGCCGGGCATGTCTGCGGGGTCTCCATGCTCGAAGATCCGCACGATTGCTTCGGAAAGCAACCTGTTGTATTCAATGTCCGGTTTCATCACGCCACCGACCTCGACTCATCGGAGAGGTATTCGGCATAGTCGTGCTGAGCCAGCACATTCGGCAACGCTTCCGAAAGGTCGTGCGCGTCAGCGATATCCAGCACCACCCGTGTCGCACCGAGGAAGAACGAAACCTGAGGCGGAAGCGCAGACCCCAAGCGGCCCTTACGATTCGGCTCATACTTCAAACCGTGCAGCTCCCCGCCCACGGTCGGGATGTTCACGAACGACGACATCACGCCACCACCTTCGCGGCGCTACCGCTGATGCTGCCCGAATCGAACTGCGCCAGAGCGACATCCAAATCCGCCCGCAGCACAAGGGCCTGATCGTAGGGCACATGAATCGACACATGATCACCAAAATTCACAATCACGGTCTGTCCTCCATGCTGCGACCGATGCACATGCGCCGACGCCTCGCCGAACACGGAAAACGTTGCGTAGCAATCATTCTCATACATCACGCAGCCGCCTTACCATTACGCGGAGCCGATGCCGAGTGATCACCAGGCGCAACCGTTCCCGAGTTATCACCCTTGAACCCGGTCGCCCGAATCGACCAGCCGATCGACTTGTACTCCCCCGAACCGATCAACTTCGGCTTCACCATCAACCCGACCAACTCGACCTGAGGCAGACCCTCACCAACGGCCACCGGAGGAACCGGCTGCGCATCGGCAACGAAAATCACGTCGTAGCTAGCCTGCTTCGCATTCGCCGCATCCCGATCAATGATCGTGGCCTTCCACAAGCGCTTCCCCGTGCCCTTGCCCTCGTAGTCGAGATCGACCTTCTGAACCACCGGGGCGTTCCGATCCCGCTGAAACTCTGTCAACGGCTCAACCGCAGTCAGCAAGAACACCCCCTTGGGAAAGAACTCCCCGTGCACGGTGTTCAACCACACGTTGCCTGACGCCATATCTGAAACTCCTTATCCACCTTGGGTTTGAAGCGAGACTCATATGCCGCCCCACTTCCATATGCAAGTTCCATTAAATCCTACTTACATATGGAAGTCAAGGGATGTGGCAACCCCCCTATGCAGGATGAAGCGAGGGAACCTAGGCTGGAGGAATGACCACTATCGACCCGGACGACCCCAGGGCACCGTTTCGGCAGGTTGCGGATGTCCTCCGCGCTTCAATCCTGACGGGCAAACTCAGTCCGGGCTCGAAGCTGCCCTCGAACGCCGAGCTGACCGACCAGTACGGCATTTCCAAGGTGACGGCTCAGCGCGCGATCGAGGCACTGAAGGAAGCAGGGCTTGTGGTCTCGCGACAAGGCAGCGGGGTGTTCGTTCGTGAACGCACCGAACGACCAGTAGGACTACGACCCCATGTCGAGCGGGCGTTCAGCGCACCCCAGGTAACCATCGATTTTGCTGGTTTCTCGGGCGAGACCTTGCATGGAGCAATCTCCGAACCGCTGGACAAGATCCGCGACGGCCGCTACAGGCCGGATACTATTCATGTCCGAATGCTGGTGCCAGACCCTTCAGTGCCCTGGACATTGCCCGCCCGCGTCGAGGACATGGCAGACAGCCCCGCCTTTCGGAAACGGGCCGCACGAATAATGGAGCGCCACACCTTCGCTGTAGTCGATGAAGTTCGAGAACTCGCAGAATTGGGCCTCATCTCATCGGCATCAGCCGAAGTCCGCATCCATCCTGCGGTCCCGCTTTTCAAACTGTACATCATCAACAAATCAGAGACGTTCTTCGGTTACTACCCCATTGAAGAACATGAAATAGCCCTGAACAATGAGCCGACACGAATGTGGGACCTGATGGGCAAGAACGCGACGCTCTTTCACACCGAAACGGGTGACGCGACCCTTAAAGACACAGACACACAGTTCGTACAACAATCCCAAGTATGGTTCGACAGCCTCTGGAATATCGCGCGGGAAGTTCAACCATAGGAGACGATTAAAGTGCCCGTAGCGGTTTCACAGGTCGGCATCGTTATCGTGACACACAACAATGAAGTCGATCTCACCCGTTGCCTTGATGCCATTCAGTCCAATGCCCTTGGTGCACAGGTAGTGGTGCGAGACTGTGCTTCAACCGACCATTCCGTCGAGGTAGCGAAAAGGCACCCGGTGGTTTCGACTGTTATTGCAGGTCCGAACGTCGGTTTCGGTGCCGGTTGCAATGATGCGGTTCGGTCATTTGAGCTGCCACCTAAGATGATCCTCATCCTGAATCCGGATACCGCCATCGATTTTGCGCTAGCTGACCTGCTACTACATGTCGAGCAATACGACAACTTCGGATGCGCTAGTGTGATGCAAATGTCATTCGACCATCGCCTTGTATGGTCGTGGGACAACTTCCCATCACCCCGCCTCGAATGGCAAAAGGCTCGTGACCTTCCGCTGCTCCAACGATCGCCAGCAGGTTACAGTCGAGATCGCACTGTCGATTGGGTAATGGGCGCGCTCCTCCTAATCCCCTACGACGCTTTTATCGCCATGGACGGCTTCGATGAGCATTTCTTCATGTTCAACGAGGAGGTGGACTTATGCCACAGACTCAACGACGCTGGCCTGAGCACACACTACATCAACAGGTTCCGGTACCTGCACGATCGCAGTAACAAAGACACACTTTGGCGAGAGGTTCTGCGGATTAACTCACGCCGCAAGTACGACCGAAAGTGGCTATCTCGGTCGGCGATGCTGTCCTGCCAACTCGCCCAGAGCTACCGGTGGTCCAAACAGCTCTTCAAACCGATAAAGCCGTCCGATCGAAGACTTGCAGTTCCGAGGCTGCTTGCAACCTGGGGGCTCATTCAGTCCCTGGTACCTGCCCCCGCCGATTCAGCTACCAGGGACACATGGGCGTCAGTACAGTTCCTGGGATTCACCCCCGCTTCGGATGATCGTTGCCGAATTTAGCCATATAGGATCAAGAGCGGCGGCCCTGCGGGCCGCCGCCGCCACGCCACGACACCCCAGCGGGCTCCGCTTCGCTCCGCCCGGAGCGTCGGCGCGTCGGCGGCAGCCCTCCAGCCCGCTCGCTTAGTACCTGAATCGCTTACTTCTCCAACGGCTTTGCAGCAGGCGCACCACCCTTCGGCTCCTCACCTGCGTCACGCCGACAGCGTCGTACGCTCGGGCAACTCGATGCCCCGTGACTTCGCCTCGCGACGAGTGGGCGGGCCGTAAAACGACCAGTCGATCACTACCTCACGACCGGCGAATTGCTGCCGAATCGACTCCACAACGTTGGCCACGAGCTTCGTGAAGTCCTCGTCGGACTCGGAAATCGGCTGGTCGAGCTCTTCGAAATCCGCCTCGTCGCCATCCTCGTCCACCGACTGGAATTGCTCGAATCGGCCGCTCCAGTAGCCCTCGAACAAGCCCTCCGCTGCCGGGACCCACTCCAGTTCAACGTCCACCTGCACCTTCGCTTCGGTCATCCCTCGATGGTGACTCCAAACCCCGTACCCGACAACCAGTTCCGGCATTCGAGTTGGTTGACAACTCCGGGATTTCCCTCCTTCCTCATGGCCCAATCATCTCGCTCCAGCCAACCGAGTCAAGGACCACCTTCGGTGTCCGCTACGCGGTGCCTACGGCATCCTTGACACGGCCGTCTTCCGCTGAGGGCGGCCAGTATGAGGAACGAGGGGAAGAGCAGTCAGGGGCGGATAGGCGATCTATCCGCGACACGGACCGGTGACACGCGAGTGACACAAGTACCCCAGACATGCGCAAACAACCGAGTACCGGACCGCCAGGACACCAGACCTCGGCATCCATCCCGACACCCCAATAACCGGCCCGTTGCTGCCTCCGGAGCAGAAGGCCGCAGGTTCGAATCCTGCCGAGGGCACGTTCCACTCGTAGGTGGCCCATGCTCATGGAGAGCATGGGCCGTTCTCGTTTCACTCGTGTTTTGTGGGGGCGCAGCCCCCACGCCCCGCCCGGGCGGGGGGGGGGCCCCCCCCCCCCCCCCCGGGGGGGGGGGG
>NZ_JAIRBR010000034.1:0-64636 GCF_020361265.1 Nocardia sp. JCM 34519.1 | reverse complement strand
CAACGAACCGCCCAAGGAGAACATCATCACAGAATTCATAGCCTGAACGGTCTCATCCGGTTTGACAGCTACCGGACTTCCACGCAGTTGGATGCATCTCGCGAGAACGACGACTTGAACCACCCCATACTAACCTCGACACAATTGGAACCCGAACGGCTGAAAGACGACTTGATCCACACGCGATCGGCTGCGGCATGACGAGAAGGTGCGGAATCTAGCAGTCGTCTCGCACTGCTTTTACAGGTGCTGCTCATACTGTCAATCCTTAGTTGTGCGTATAGATCCCAGCCTACCGGCGGTCTCATCTATGAGCGCGAGCGATTCGGCTTGCGACAGCGCTTGAAGCTGGGCATGTTGAAAGCATTGGCTCAAGTCGAAAACCTTCTCGGGGTTCTCGATCACCTGCGAGATCACCGGCGTCTCGTACCAAGCGAGCGAGCCGAGTCTTGGGCTCGGGAAGTCCAGCAGATAGAACGTTGTGCCGCCAATGATGGGACCGACCGTGCTGGTAAAGGGGATAACCCGGAAGTCGATTGTGTCCGGATGTTCCTTGATGGCGGCAGCCAGATGCTGAAGTTGCCGGTAGAGAACGGCCGCACCACCAAACTGCTGCTCCAATGCGGCCTGGCTGACGACGGCCACAAGCCGTAACGGATCAGCGCCGAAAACGCGTTCCTGGCGGCGCATGCGCGTGCTGACACGACGTTCAACTTCCTTGCCAGGGATCGCAATTTGGTCGGCCTTGATCAAGGATCGAGCGTACTCCTCGGTTTGCAGAAGACCTGGGATCAGCAGGCTTTCGTAGGCGCGGACCTCTTCGGCACCGTATTCAAGGCCACACAAGCGCAGGTGCTCGGCATTGAAAATCTTCGAGTACGCCGACCACCACCCGCTCCGTGTCGAAACCTCCCGAAGCTCAAGAAGTTCCTCTCGCTCGTCGGCAGGTATCTCAAGGAAGTCGAGGAGCTTCCGAAATTTCTCCTCTTGAAGGATCCGCTGCTCGTTCTCGACCTTGGACCAGTAGGTCGTCGTGAACCCGAGCGCCTTGGCGAGCACCGGACCGGTGATGCTCAGCTCGTCACGACGGTGTCGGATCCGTGCAGTCACCTCCCACCTGGCGACCATGGGTGACACAGGCGGCATCGCAACCCTTCCTATCCACAAGTTCAACCGGCGATCGACGCTTGTCACCGTACACCGGACCCACTAGCCGAAGCATTGTCATTTCTTTTGCCAAAGGACTTGTGCTGTCTTATTGACAGGAATATTGTCACTGTGTCAGCCGTCACACATCGGCGATGTCCAGTCGGCGGCCGACAAAAGACCTACAGGCCGTCGAGCATTCACACGACGGCGTCCAGCGACCGGGGAGGTCGATGTGCAGGGATTGACAAAATCCAGCGCCACCAGCATGCGGGCGGCCAATATCAGAGAAGGCGAACAACCGCTCGTCATACCGAGAAAAGCTCTGGTGCAACGGCTTTCGCAACGGCAGGCCCGAAAATCGATGAGCGGAGTCCCGCGATGATGAAGACGCCGTTCCCATCCAAGAACATGGTCCTTGAGGCGTGCGCGGGCACCGTCGTGGTTCCTCATCCAATTCTCCAGGCCGCCTACGAACTGGCGAGCCTGCACGAGGCCCGGCTCGGGACTGCGGTCGACACCACCAATGAAATCGACTGCGCGCGAGCCAAGCTGATGCATGACATCGACTGCTGGGTATCTGCGGAAAAGCCGCAGCCGCTTGAAGCCGCCTACCTGCACACGGAATCGGTCGGCATGGTTGTCGACCGAATCGCCCAGTTCTCCGTCGATGCCCACACGGCGCTCGCGTATGGCCTGCCGGAGTCACAGGTCCACCACCGCTGGCAGCGGCTCGCCGAGCTCGCTGTCGGCTACAGCGACCTTGCCTTCGAGATCTCGACAGGCACCCGGGCGTTACCGGATCTCTGCACCCCAGTAGAGGGTTCGATCGAGCCAGGGAAAGAGCAATGAATTCCCGGCACGTCATCCGACCTCGACCGAATCCGTCCAAACATGTTGCACGGAGGCGGATCTGATGTCGTTGTTCGAACATCCGTGGGCTGGTTTCATCGTCGCGTTGCCGTGCCTTGTCGCGTTCGTGTACTACGGCCTGGGCATACATTCGCGTCCCCCCGCACCGGGTGATTCGGTCCCCGGTGCGGGGTGGGCTGCCACCGCGAAACCGCGTGGACGCCACCGCAAGCCGCGTCGCCGTCATAGGGCGTGGTGAGCATGATGGCCGACTCCACACCCAGTGCGAGGGCACCGCTGATCGAGCAGCGCACAGCAACTCCACCCCACACTCTATTGTCGTGCGGGACAGCGCCGGACAACGAGCAGTCGCCACTGAAACCGGGTGAGGTGTCGGATCGGCCGCGCGTCCTGACCGGTCTCGATCCGACCAAACCCAACTCGGCCCGGCTGCATAACTACATCCTGGGCGGCAAGGACAACTACGAGGTCGACCAGATCGCTGCCCACCGGATGCTCGCGGTGGCTCCGGATACCCGGACGGCGGTCTTCTTCAGCCGGCATTTTCTGCTGAGCGCGGTGCGGATGGCTGCCGAGGCAGGTATCCGTCAGTTCGTCGATATCGGTGCGGGTATGCCGTTTTCACCGAACGTGCACGAGGTCGCCCACAAGTTTCAGCCGTCGGCGCTGGTGGCGTCGATCGATTACGACCCGGTCGTGCACGTCCACGCTCACGCATTGCTGTCCGCGCCCGGTGTGACACCGTTGCTGGCGGATGTTCGCTGTCCGGGCGATCTGATCGATCGGTGCCGCACCGAGGCTGGTGTCGACTGGGCCGAGCCCGTCGCGGTTTTGCTGGTCGGCGTCCTGGATTACGTGATGGACGACGAGCATCCCGCTGCGATCCTGGCGCGGCTGCGCGAGGCGATGGCGCCGAGTAGCTATCTCGCATTCACTCATGCCTCAACCGATACCGATCCCGACCTCAGAGCGATATCGGACATCGACACGGCGGGCAGTTCGGCACAGGTCCGGTTCCGCCATCCCTACGAAATCGCCCGCCTGCTCGACGGTTTCGAGCATGTCGGACCCGGTGTGGTGTCGGTTCAGGAGTGGCTCGACGACGACCTGCCGGTCACCAGATTGGACATCCTCGCCGGAATTGGCCGTGTCGCTCAGAGCTGGCAAGCGACAAAAGAGAAGGCAACAACAGAGAAGGGACGATTGGCTTGATCAACAATGACGGTCTGTGTGGGGCCATGAAATTCTGCGAATCGGCGGCCGTGAACACGCATTTCGACGGCGAATGGCGGTCCTTCGGATTGCCTGGAGACGAAGAGGAGTTCCGGGCCTGGGTCGCCGCGCGTAGGTCGCTGGCGCAGGACACGGACGCTTTCGATCGCCACCGTGACCTCGTGATGGGGTATATATCGCGCATCCCGGAGGCCAGCGCCCAGGGTATGTACCCAGTGATCATTTGGTCGGACCAGCCGAACGCACCAGTGGCGGTGGCGCACTACGAGATCACGACGTTGTACCGGTACCCGCAGGCGCGGCCCCGACGCCGATGACGCGCCGTCGATACGACAGGGACCGGCCCGATATCCGACTAGCCGTCGACCTCGGCTGGGAATACATCGGTAAAACACGCGGCGGCCGATTGAAATTCAGGCATCCCGCGACGGGCGCGATCGTGAATCTTGCACAGAATTGGCCACAGGCCCGGGGCATTCAGAACATTATCGCCGAAATTCGCCGGTTGACGCCGCGACCGCCGGTTGCGGTGCTGAACCGGTCGAGTCGGAAGGCGTCGCCTCCCGCAGAGCTGAGGCCCAGCGGTGAACGATCGTAAAACATTGCAACACAGTCAATTCCGTATGCAGTAGGACTACGGTTCCCGCGTCCCGGAACCCTGGCGGCGATTCGTTCCTGACCCAGTGGTGCCAGGAACCGGACAGTGTTGGCCGTTCTGGTGTGCTGGTGGTTGGCTGGCTCGTATCCTGCCGGGCGTGACTTCTCCTACGCCATGGACGATGACGCTCGAGGGTGTGACGGTGGGCGGGATGGAGTGCGGCGACCGGGATGGGTATCCGGTTGTGGCGTCCCACGGTGCGCCTGGTTCTCACGTGGAGGCGGTTGCCTTCGCTCACGACGCCGCGAGGGAGGTGGGCGTGCGGCTGATCGCTATCGATCGCCCCGGAATGGGCATGTCCGAGTTTTCGCCGCGTCGGCGGATCCTGGACTGGGCCGACACCGTGACCGCGATAGCCGACGACTTCGAACTGGATAAGTTCGCGGTCCTCGGCGCCTCCGGAGGTGGCCCGTACGCGCTGGCCTGCGCCTACCGTCTACCCGACCGCGTCAACCGAGCGGTGATCGTGAGCTCACCCGCCCCTCTCGATGATCAGGTGGAGAGTCGAGGTGCGGGCGGGGTCAAGCGGGCCAGCGGGCTGATGATCCTGCGGCGGTTTCCGTTCCTGGCGCGACCGGTCGCAGCGCGGATGGCGCAGGTGGTGCGCAAGCCGCGTGGTTTGGCGGCGATGATCGCGCGGATGTCTCCGGCTGATCGTGACCGGCTCGCCGGTGATGAGGAGTTGCGGAACCAGATCGCCGACAACGTCCATACCGCGTTCGCTCACGGTAGTCGGGGTGTGGCCGCCGATTTTCAGGTCCTATTCGCGCGTCCATGGGGCTTTGATCCCGCCGATATCGTTGTGCCCGTGCGTATTTGGCACGGCGAGGCCGACGGCAATGTCCCGGTCGCGGACGCCGAACGCCTGGCCGAGGCCGTGCCCGATTCCCAGCTTGAGATTGTTTGCGGGGCTGGGCATCTGCTGTTCGTCGATCACGCCACGACCATCCTGCGATCGATCCGCGAAGACAACGCCGCCGAGTCGAAGGCTCGGCAGCCGCGGTAGCAAGCCAACCGGAAGGAGTACCTCGTCGCCGGTCGGCGTCGGCTTACCGCTCGGTCTGGCTCACTGTTCGGCGTCGGCTGGTTGATTGGGGTGGGTGAGTTCGTAGCAGAGGCCGCATCCACTGACCGGTGGGGGCGGGTTCGGGTGGACGGGGGTGATGTCGAGGATGGCTTGTGGTCGTGGTTCGGCGGGGATGCGGGTCCAGTCGCCGGAGACGTCGACCCAGTTGTCGGTCGGGGTGAACCGGACCCGCACCGCCACGGTGGCGCGGTCGTAGAACCCCTGGGCGAGCTCATGGCAGGCGGTCGCGACCCGGACGCGGCCGTCGAAGTCGTAAAGGGGATTGTGGTGTTGCCATCCGGCCATGGGGCTGTGCTCCTCAGCGAGCCATTCGTGGACGAACGCCGTCTTCAGATCGACCAGGGCCACGGCGTGTCCTGGTGGGATCGGGATGGCGCGCAGAGCGGCTACGGTCAGGTCTGTGGTTCCAAGAGTGGGGGCGGTGCCAGTCACGTCGCAGACGATCGCGCGGACTCGCCTCTCGGCGCCGGAGCCGACGGCGCGGGCGGCGAGGTGGAATTGGTGGTAGGTGCCGTCTTCGTAGCGTTTCGCCGCCGTGCCGATCCAACGGTCGGCGGGGGTTTCGCGGAAATTGAACATGTCGAGGAACGCCGCCCGGTCGTCCCAGCGGTCGAAGCTCCTCAGTAACTCCGGAATCGTGCGCCCGTCGGGGAGTTCGTTGCGGGGCCGCAGGAGATACTCGGCCACCGGATTGGAGGTCAGCAGACCGGACGGGGTCCATTCGACCGCGCCGATGACCGGGAGTCGCGGCAGCGGTTCGAGGATGCTCGCCGACCAAACCGCGACGGCGAACACACCACCAACCGGACCGAGGATCGGGATGCCGACCAGCCGGAACACCCTGTCGTCATCGAGGACCTCGGCCTTGTCGCGGGTGCACCGGGACTCGAAGCACTCTTTCACCAGCGTGTCCAGGCAACTACGGGGCAGGCTGGCGCGAGCAAGTTTCGAAAAAGAGCGAGGCTCTCCGTGATCGAGGACCAGCGAAACCTGATCGACTGCGCCGGTGAGCGTTTCGATCACCACCCATCCCCGCTCCGGCGGCGATTTCTTTTCCGCCGTGCTGGTGCTGATCTCACCGATATTGTGCGTGCCCGTATTCGTGACCATCGTCCCCCGACCCTTTCCCCGCATATCGAGCCACCATCACCGCGCGGGTGAGTTTGCGGTGCTCCGGCGGTTGAACCTTTGTTGTGAAGGTTTTCCGTGGCCATCGGGAATTAGTCCGATTGTATCCCGCAAATTTTCGGCGAGCTATCGACCGACCTCGGCGTATCGACGGCTATGCCGGAAACATTCCGCCCTCGGGGGACGGAGATGCGCCCAGCTCGGGGGCAGCGCGGCGAGGGGGTTCCGGGGCCCCCTCCCGAGGGAGCGCGGCGGAACGGTGAAGCCAGGGCGGCAGCAATATCGCGACCCTAGGCGAGTCGCGGCAGTCCACGTCCGAGCGAGGAGATCGACTTCACGCCCAGGTCATAGGACGATTCTGCGCATTGTGTTGCATAGGTCACATTTCCGGGTTAGTGTGGAGAACTCTCGACTGATGGCAATTCCTTAGCTACAGGAATTGGTGGCTTCTAGGGCTCGGTAGTCGAGATACAACCGAATCGGCTCCACCCTTGGCAGGTTCTGTCGCCTCGGATGGGTGCCGAGTATTTCCCAGAGTCTGCGTTGGCAGCTGCTGGATGAGCGCACACGAGGACCGTTTTGCGCGGCCCGGTTGTGGGCGCGATTCATCAATCAAATTCGCAGTATTCCCGCGCTTGCGGCGTACTCGCTCGCGCGTGCCGATGGCACGCGTCGATGGCGACCTTTGATGTGCGCTGGCGGTTCGGCGCGGCCGATCAACGGAGGTGCGTTATGAGGCGTTCACAGTCGGTAGTAGCGACAGCGGTAACCGCTGCGGCACGCCGAGCCGGGAATTCGGCTGCGGTCGGCGTTTGGCTGGTCTGGATGCGCGGCGGGCGAATTCTGTTGTGTGAGTGGGGTTCACGACTGGACGTCGAGGTCGCCGTGGAGATGCGGATCGCCGCCGACACGGTCGTGGTGATCGCCACCGCACCGACACGGGTGGCGCTCCCGGTCTTCGGGCGGGTCGAGGTGCTGTGCGAGTACCTGACAGCACAGGGAATCGCCGCGTACGCGGTCCACGCGCGTTCGCTGCGGGCAGGCGCGGTCTGGACGACACTGCGTGGACGTGCGCTGGCGGGGGTCGTGCCCGCGGCCGATCCTGACACCCGGATCTCGCGGCATCGCCCGCGGCTGCCTCGCCTTGCGGCGAGGCTGGCTCCCCGGCTGCTGGTGGCAGGGTTCGCGGTCGTGGCCGCACTGCTGTGCACGGCCCCCACGTCTGTAGGCGTGCCGACCGGGCAACCGGGACTGAACCACGAACCCCATTCGCCGGGACAAGCCGGTGTCACCGCGCCCCCGCGCCCGGCAAGCCCAACTGGCCTGACAGGGAACAACGAACGCCCTGACACCGGTCGGGTGGTGTCGGAGCAGAGCACCGAGCTACCGCAAACGATGACGTCATGGTCGGTGCAGGTAGTTGCCGAGCCCGGGTCGCCTGCCAGTCCAGATGTCGAAGGCGACACACTGCGGATCGGCGCGATTGGCACGCCACGGCCGGAATGGGTGCCCGCTCCGCTCGCCACGCGCGAACGCGCCTGGAATACCTTCCTCACCCGGCAAGCCGCGACCGCCGTGAAGCAGGCCGGGCTCACCGACCCCGGCACCGGCGCCGAGGTCCAAGCCGTGCTCGGCAGCAGCGGTACGGACCCTGTGGAGCAGCCGCCGGAGCTGACGTGGATGCAGGAAGCGGTCACCGACCCGCAGGCCGTGGCGTCGCTGGCAGCCGAAGTAGCCGAGCCCGTAGCGGCAGCGGTCCCGCAGGCCACCGACACGATAGAGGCGCTCCTGGCCCAACTTCCCAGTGACCGGCGGTAATAGCGATGAAATACGTCAACACCGAGACCACCGACATCGACAGCGACAGCGAGCCCGAGCAGATCGTCCTCGACGAGCCGCCACCCGTGACCGTCGTGGGACTGGCGCACTGGTTCGCTACCCACACCACCACGCCCAAACACGGCGTACCCGGTAACAACCAAGCCGACGCCCCGAACGCAGGTGCCCAGGCGCAGGGTCCACGCCGAACACGCGGCGCGATCGCTGGGATAGCCGTGGTCGCACTCGCCGCCGCGGTCCTCGTCGCCGTAGGAGGCAACGCCAGCCACTCGGCTTCAAGCGGCCATCCGAATACCGCGGTCTCGGTGGCCTCGGCCGCTTCGAGGCCGGCGAGCGCACCGACGCCTTTGGTGAGCGGCAACTCGCCCGGTTGCACGCAGGTCGACAGTCTCGTGGCAGCGGTGACCAGACCAGGAGAGCTGCACGCCGTTTCCGGCGCGCAGGTGATCGCGCAGTTCGAGGCCGCCTACTACCTCGCGCGTAACGGTGGCCGGGCACGGGAGGTCGTCGCCGCCTCGGCGGCGGTCGCGGGCGCGGCCCAGATACAAGCCGGTATCGACTCGATCCCGGCGGGCACGACCTACTGCGCCCACATCAGCCCGCTCACCACCGGCCTGTACGCGGTCGAGATCCACGAATACCGGCCCGGCGAGCCGGAAAACCTCTGGCGGCAACAGATCTCGACCAGCCAGAGCAACGAGCACACGCTCATCACGGCCATCACACCACTGTGACGGCTGAATCGACCGAAACAAGCTGAAGGACAACGAGTTTCGTAAGTAGAAGTATCCAGTACGAGAGGCGGTGGCGGCGATGCTGATCGCAATAGCAGGGCTACAACAAGGTGCAGGTGTGAGCACGACTGCGCTGGCACTTGCCGCCGCCTGGCCCGGACCCGAAGCGGTCATTGTCCTAGAAGCCGATCCACGCGGCGGCACCCTCGCCGCCAGTTCCGGCGGCGACCCGCGACGGGGGCTGGCCAGCCTCACCGCGACGGCCGGTGAAGGTCGTCCGCTCGACCTGGCCGAGCATCTACAACGGCATCCCAGCGGCGTCGCCTATCTAGCCGCACCCCGCCACCCGGAAGACGTCCGGACTGCGCTGGCGCATCCGATCCCGATCGGCCCTGGCCCGGCATCGACTCAGGGTCGGGATGGTGAGCTGGTGGTGATCGCCGATTGCGGCATCGCCGCCCCGGATTCGGTGGCGGCCCCGCTGGTATCAGGGGCCGATCTGCTGCTGGTGGTGGTGCACGCGCGGCAAGACGACATCAAACCCGCAGAACTCGGCGCGGCGGTGCGCGCACTGGCGCGCTGGTGTCCCCGGCTGGGCGTGGTCCTGATCGGCGCACAGCTACCCGGCACCGGCGTCGACCTCGGCGCGGCACTGCTGGGCACCCTCCCACCGCCCGAATGGACGGCCGGGGCACCAGCAGCCGAGCACGATGGTGTCGATGCCGCCGCCCGCGCTTTGGCCGCGGCGGTCCGGACCCGCGCCAGTGCCGACACCACCACGGTGACCGGCCCCGTGCCGAGAGCGCACAAAGGGAACCGCTCACGCGGCGGCCGAGCACGCATCGGCCGCCATCACAGCGCTCCCCGGGTGTACGGGATCGGCTACCGGCATTTTGTGGACACCAGTACCCCGCTGATCGAGCCGGAGGCAGCCCCGTCGTCGACGACTCCCGGGCGCGAGTACTCGGGGGCACGGAGAGCGGAACCGATCACCGCGTCGCATCCTGAGTCGTCCGCCCGCCGTACTTCGTCGCCGCAGGCGTTCCCCGCGCCGTGTAACGCGCTGCCGGGCGTGCCCACCGATCCTTCACCGGTCCTCGAGGTGCGGGTGTTCGGGCCGTTGCGGGTGCTGTGGCGGCCTCAAACCGATGATCCCGGGCGGCCGGAGATCGAGATCACCGCACGGTTGCAGCGGCGGAGCCGGGAGCTGCTGGCGTTGCTGGCGACTCACCCGCATGGACTGACCCGCGGCCAACTGATCGAGGCATTGTGGGGCCAGCGCCCTCCACACCGCCCCACCAACGCTGTGCACACCACCCTGACTCGGTTGCGCGCCACGCTTGCGAAGGCCACCGGAGTGACCGTGACCCGATTGCTGGCCGCCGATTCGGTCCGCTACCGCCTGGACCCCGCCATAGTGAGCACCGACTACGCCGCGTTCGCCGACGCTGTCGCCCAGCGCCGCCGGGCCGTCACCGATACCGAGCGCCGCACCGCGTGCCAGCGGATCCTCGACCTGGCCGCGCCCGGAGTGCTCGCTGCGGATCTGGATGCCGACTGGCTGTACCCGATCCGCCAAGCCGCGCGCCGTGACGCCACCACCGCGTTGGGTGCGCTCGCGGCGCTGCTGGTCACCGAGGATCCCCGCGCGACCCTGCACCTGCTCGAAACCGTCCTCGACAATATCGACCCCGTCAACGAGCATCTCTATCGCGACATACTGCGCCTGCACGCGCGCCTCGGCGAATACCACGCTATCGATCACACCGTCGAATTACTCGCGCACCACCTCGCCGGAATCGGCGAAAAACCCAGCCGGGAAACCCTTGAACTTGCCCGCCACCTTCATCGGAAAATCTAGTGATTGCGAAGATCCGCAACACGAGGCGAGCCGCTCGATGTGACTGAATATCCGGCGAGGGTGATCAATAGTTCATGGCCGTTATGATCGCACCAAAGACTGGACGTCGAATGGGGCAGCTTCGCCGCAGACGCCTGTTATTCGCTAGAATTGTCTCGTGTAAATTCCCGAACCGAAATCATTCGCCTCGGAAGAAATTCGCGAAGAAAGTTCCCGGTGAGCATGTTCGGCGAATCCCTCGCGATAACTGTGCCCGTGGATCGGCTCGCCACATGGGCGGGGTGGCGCGTATTCCGTGGTGTGTTCGGTGTTCTGTTCGGTGTCCTATTCGGTGTGGTGATCAGATCACCCCACCCGCCCGGCAGCAGACGGCCAGCTCACGGCCATATTTTCTGTCTGCGTACCGTCCAGGGTCACCCCACCCCCGGTAGGGGTATCGATACGTGAGGGCGGGTGCGGGGCGGTGTGCGAGGTGGCGGCGCGGTGCTGTGGTAATGGCGGTTGGCGGGTTGTTGTGCCAATTGTGTGGGTGTCATTCTTTTCTTTATTACCTGAGACCCGCTGTCGCGGCCCGGCCGTGAACGCGTCCCCGTGGTGCATTATTCGGCTTGCTTGTCAAAATGTGGCGATGACCTGCGGAAATTCCCGCGAAAAATTGTGCGGAACGGGTTGTGTTCGGGCAGCGAGTCGAGCTAGCTTCGAACGGCACCCCGGGGAATTCGCAACCAACATCCATTCGAATGACGATCACGCCGCATCCATGAAATGATCCGCATCGGCGCATCGGGAATTCGTTCGTTCTGAAAAGGAGATGGCAATGACCGCACCGGCTACCACCCGATTGGGCAACGGTGAGTTGCGGCGCATGGTGGCAAAAGTGCTGGCCGATAATTCCGGCACCGAATACGGCCCCCGCGCCATTTCGATACTGATCGGTCGTTCATCGGGGGCGATTGGCAACGCGCTGGAAACACTGGTGCGCGACGGGAACGCCGAACAAACCAACGCCGCGCCGCGCCGCTATCGCGCCAACGCCAACACCGCCCGCGCCGCCACTGCCGCCCCGGTCCCAGCGGCCCCGGCCGCCGCTGCCGCGCCCGCCAGCGCCGCGCCGCGCCGCCGTAAGGCAACCCCCGCCCCTGCCGTGCCCGCTACCCCGGCGACCGTTCCCGCTGGCGCGGTGGTGCGCCCGAATGGGCAGTTGTACCACCCGCGCACGTTGGCGGGGTTGCCCGATGTCGAGGTTCTGGGCCGGATGCGTGCGGGCGGGGTGCCAGTGTTGTTGTACGGCCCGCCCGGTACCGGTAAGACCAGCCTGATCGAGGCCGCCTTCCCAGATTTGATCACCGTACAGGGCGATTGCGATACCACCGTCGCCGATTTCGTCGGTGAGTACACCCAGACCCCGGATGGACGGTTCGAATTCGTGCACGGCCCGCTGGTGCGCGCCATGCGCGCGGGCGCGGTGCTGTTCATCGACGACGCCACCCTGATACCACCATCGGTGTTGGCCGTGGTGTACCCCGCAATGGACGGCCGCCGCGAGATCGTGGTCAAAGCCAACGGCGGCGAGATCGTCAAAGCCGAGCCCGGATTCTTCGTGGTGGCAGGACACAACCCCGGCGTACACGGGGCCATTCTGAGCGATGCATTGGCCAGCCGGTTCGCGTTCCAGGTGGAGGTGTCCTCGGACTACCAACTGGCCACCGGGCTCGGGGTGGACCGCCGTGCGGTACGCGCGGCACAAGTGCTGGCGGGCCGCGCCGGGAAGGGCGAGATCGGGTGGGCTCCGCAACTGCGGGAACTGCTCGCGTTCGCCAAGATCGCCGCCGCCGTGGACGTGGCGACTGCTGCCGCAAACCTGATCGGCACAGCCCCCGAAGAAGACCGCGAAATCGTCGCCGAGGCCGTGCGCGCCGAGTTCGGCACCCGCTACGCGCCGCTGGCGCTGGGTGCCCGCATCAAGCCCTGAACCATCCACCCCGTCCCATGCCGAAAGGGATTGCCAGCCATGACCGCCCCGCACGTCACCACCGCACCCACCACCCCGGCCCCCGTACCTCCCGCCCGTACCGGATGGGAAACCCTGTCCGATGCCATGACCGCCGAAACCCCGGCCATCGCCGACCGTGACGATCTCACTGTGGTCATCGCCCCCGGCGCGGCCGACGGCGAGCTGGCGATGTTCATGCCGGACCTGGCCACCATAGCCATCGAGGGCGCGAACCTGACTATCGATCCGGTCACCGCGCGGCCGTGGCGGCCCGCCGACCGTAACCGGTACGCCGCGATCTGGGGTGCGCTCACCCACGAATGCGCGCACGCCGCGCACACCCGCTGGGCGCCGCCGTCGACAGCGGATCCGGGGGTGGTTCGTGCGGCCATGCTGCTCGAGGAATCCCGCATCGAGGCTGCCCAGCTGCGTCGCCGTCCCGCCGACCGGCACTGGCTTCGCGCGAGTACCCGCGAGCTGGTCTTCGCCGACAGCGGCGGCCCCGCTGCCGTTGCGACCCTCGCACCCACCGGTTTCGCCGCCGCTCAGATGGCCGCGCTCATGCTGGCGCGTGTCGACGCCCGGGTGCTCGACGCGGCCGAATGCGCGCCCGCCGCCGCCGCGATCGAGACCGTCCTCGGCCGCGACACCCTCCGACGCCTGCGGACGCTTTGGCGCATAGCGCAACGGTTGTCCGACACCAACCGCACCGGAATGCTCGAACTCGGGCGGCGCTGGCACGCCCTGATCGGCCCCGAACCACACACCACCCCGCAACCGGATTCAGTGCTCGGCGCTGCTGTCACCGGCACCCTCGGCGATATCGCCAAAAACGTTGCCGCGCATCGCCTCCCACCTGATCCCGCCGACACTGCCGACCGGCACGCCCGTGAGGAAGCGAGCCATGCCCACCGCGCCGACCTGGCAGCGGACCAGATCTTCCACACCCGCCCGCGCACGGGCGGACGGACCGGGCGCAGCACCCGCGCACCCCGCGACAATGAACGGGCCGCCGCGCGGATGCTGGGGCGCGCGCTCACCACTGCCAGCCAGCGCGAACGCGCGGTCATCAAGACAACCTCGGCGCTGCCGCCGGGCCGGTTGCGGATGCGCGGGGCGCTGGCCCGCGAGGCCCAGCGCGCGGCCGGGACCATACCGACCGCCGAACCGTTCACCCGTGCCATCCGTAAACCGGTCCCGGTGCCACCGTTGCGAGTCGGAATCGCCTGTGACGTGTCGGGTTCGATGGAGGACTACGTCGCCGACGTAGCCTCGGCCGCCTGGATCCTGGCCACCGCCGCCGACCTCGCCGCGATGCCCGCCCAAACCGCGACCCTCACCTTCGGGCGCACAGTGCTGCCAGTGACCTACCCCGGCACCGCCCCGGCGACGGTGACCGACTTCGCTGCCACCGCCCTGTACGAGGCCATCGACATCGCCATTGATGCCCTCGACGGCGCGCTGGGGTTGTCCCGGCCGGAGAACACCCGACTGCTGGTCATCATCTCCGACGGTGCCTTCCGGGACGAACCGCGCGCTGCCGCCCAACAGCAACTCGACCGGTTGCGCGCCAGCGGATGCGCGGTGCTGTGGCTGACCCCCGACGAACCGTGGTCCAACCCGTTGACCGGCGCTACCGTGCACACCCTCACCGACCCGGCCACCACCGCCGCCGCCATCGCCCGCGCCGCCGTTACCGCCGTACGCAGCGCGTAGCGCACCCGCCCCCGCCCCCATGCAGGGGCGGGGGCAATCAGATTCACCGAAAATAATTGGGAGACAACCGGAATGACCGGAAGAAGGGACACATCCGATCCGATATGGCCACCAACACCCCTGACGACGCGACCCTGCCGGACAGCGCCGCGCCCCTGGATCTGTCGGTCGAGGTCACCTGCGACACCTGCCGCAAGACCACCACGTTCCAGGTCAACCGTGACCGCTACACCGCCTGGCGTGGACGGCGCATGTTGATGCAGGACGCCCTTCAGCACCTGAGCCCTCCCGATCGCGAGTACCTCAAATCCCGCATCTGCCCGGACTGCTGGACCGCCATGTTTGGGCCGAACTGAAATTTCGTGACCTTCCGTCCAGGACCAGGACAGGAAACTGATCCCACCGGCGCGCTCTCGCGGGAAATTGTCGGGCGATCTCGACACCGATTCCGAGGTGGGAGGTCGATGATTACGTGTGGCGATCGATCGGGTCGGCCGGGATCTTCGGCGGACGTCGGTGTCTGGGCGATCGTCCCCCGCGCGGGATCGGTTTTCTACCGGCTCCACCCATCTGTCCAACACGGCAAGCCCGATGAATGAATAGGGGAAACGCGCATGAACACCAGTACCAGCTCGTGCCCGAATTGCGGGCGAATCGACTGGGTACAGACGATGCCCGCGATCGCGGCGACCGGCCTGTCCACCGCCTACGGGTCGGGCATCCACGCCGGAGTGGGTATCGGCCCGTCCGGTGGGGTGATCCCGGTTATCGGTGCGGTGAACTCGATCACCGCAAACACCACCGCGCTCGCGGCGGCCACGAGTCCCACACCGCCCCACAGATCGCTGACCGCTCCGGCGGTGACCGGCGCGCTGCTGCTGATTCCCGCGCTGATCATGGGCGCGTTCATCGCGGTCGCCGCTTCGTTGAACACCTCGGACGGGCATCGCGCGCCTATCGTTTTCTGGCTCATGCTCTGCGTCTTCACCATGGGACCGTTCGTGGTTCCTGCGCTGATCGCTTTTGTGGTCATGGCCCGGCGCATCGCTGCCAACGCCCGCCTCACTCGTGGCTTGCCCGCCGCTTCGGCGCTGTGGAGCACTGCGTTCTACTGCCATCGTTGCGGCCTGTGCTTCTGGCCGTGCCCGCCCGCCGCCGGTATCACCGCCGGGCCGATGTCGCCGCACGCGTTCCAGCAGATTCTCTGGAACACCGGGCGCGCTGCCGGTGCTCGGCGATCCGGTCTGCGTTCGCATTTTGTGACCGGGGCGCGGGCCGTGGGTGCCCAGCAGGGCCGGTGATCTGTTCGAACCGATAGATCACCGGCCCTTGGCCGC
Organism: Nocardia sp. JCM 34519.1; assembly: GCF_020361265.1. Taxonomy (NCBI): domain Bacteria; kingdom Bacillati; phylum Actinomycetota; class Actinomycetes; order Mycobacteriales; family Nocardiaceae; genus Nocardia; species Nocardia sp. JCM 34519.1. The sequence continues at coordinate 49,031 of NZ_JAIRBR010000034.1, read as the reverse complement.
CGTTAAGGGTGCCGGGCGGTCACCGGGCCTGATCGATCTGAGTGGTGAGCCAGCCGAGCATGGTGGACAAGGTGGTGTCGTAGCCGCTCTGGTGGACGCCGCTGGTGTAGAAACGTGCGGCATCGGACCCTTGCCGGGCCAGATCACCGAGCACGCGGGTGGTGTCGGGGTTGCCGGTCAGCGATGAGGCCAGCGAGGCGCCGGAGGTGCTGGTGGTGCCGATGAGAGCTGCGGCAGCGGTAGCGGCGAGATCGGCGGCCACGGGCACCAGACCGATCAATTGGATGCCCGCGCCGAGCGGATCACCAAGGCCGAGTTTCTCGGCCGAGCCCCAGGCGATTTCCTGCGCGGTGCCGATATCGGCGGCGACGCGGGCGATATCGGCGCGTGCCAGGATATCGACGATTTCGGCGGCGATGGCGGTGGCACCGGAGGTGTCCAGGGGCGCGGACAGCTCGAGCGCCCGCGCGACCAAGTGCAGGTCGGCACGGGCGGCCATGCGCACGAGCGGCGAGAACAGGGTGTTGATCTCCCCGCACAAGCGGTGCGCGCCGGGGATGTCCCCGGCGAGCACGACACCGGGCAGACGCGCGAGGTCATCGAGCAGGGTGGGAATGCCCGCGGCGAACTCGGCCAGCCCACCGGCGACGAGGACAACCTGGTGAACTACTGTGGCCGCGTCCAGGCCCGAGCTGTTTGTGGATGTGCTCTGTGGTGCGTTGGTCGGATTCTGCTCATTGGGGGTGTTGGTGCCGGTGAAGGCACGTCCGAGTGCCGTCCAGGCCGGGGCGGTGTCCGGTGAGGTCGAGCAGTACAGGTCACCGGCGGCGCAGGCGGTGCGGACTCGGCCGGCGAGTGCGCCGAAGTCCATGGTGCGTGGCCCGGCGACGCCTTGCCCGGGAGTGGTGGTGCCCAGTTGCGGGGTATTGGGGTCGCGGCGGGGGTCGGAGATCAGCGCGACCGCGAGGGTCCGCGCGGCCGGGATCGGGCCGGTGCCGTGTCCGATCGCGGTCGCGGTATCGCCTGTGATGTCCGCGCCTTGGGAGTATCCGGCGAGCACGACCCGGGTGGTCGGGCACAACCCGCCCAACATGTTTGAAAGTGCTTGCACGCCCGCCGATTCCGAGGCCGCGTAGGGCGCGGCGGCAGCAGGGTAGGGCAGATACCGCACATCGATGTCGCGGCCGTAGCGGGTCGCTAGGCCATCGCCGATCGGCCGCAGTAGCCCCACGGGCTGGGCGGGGTCGGCGGCGGGGCCGGTTTCGGTCGTGCCGGGGACCAGCACCGCCGTGAACGGCGCACAGCCCGGATCGGCGGCGGCAGTACCGATGCCGATGGTGGCGGCAGCCGTGGTAGCGGCCAGCACGGCCGCTACGGTGGTGCACGCGGTCAGCCGGGCCGGGGCGCGGCCGTGACGGCGCGGTGCGGCGGTGGCGCGGCCCGAACGCAGACGAGGGGTGTTCATTGGTCGTTCCTCCGGAAGTCGAGTTGTGTGTTCGGTGCGGGCCGGTGTGGTCCCGCACCTGGCAATGGCTCGATCCGGGGGTGTTTTCTGACATCGGGAGCGAAGAAATTTCACGGACCCCGCGACGGGTGCCCGGCGCGCACAGCAGCGCCGCCCGGTGGCGGGGTAAGGCCAACCGGGCGGCGCAGCGAGGGCTTACTGCTGTTGTGGTTGTTGCTCCGCCGCTTTCGTGGGGTGGAGCCTGAATTTATGGGGGTGTTCGCAGGTGTACTCGGCCACGAATTTGCCCACCAGCACGAAACACGCGTTGTAGACCGCGCCGCTGGACTTACCGAGGGCTTTGGCGATCTCGCCGGGGGTGAACTCCTTGTCGGGGTGCTTGCGCAGGTAGGTCTCGACCAGGCTGCGCAGATGACCGGCAGGCGAGGCGGTGCTGCCGCTGCGCCCGCAGGTCGGGCACACCTCGTTCGGATCCATGCCGACACCGGTGACCGATGCAGCCGGTACCGCGACAGCGGGCGGTACGGGTGCGGTCGGTGCCGGGGCGGGTGCTGGTGCGGGGGCCGGTACCGGGGCGGCGGCCGATGCGGCGGGCGCTGCCGGTTCGGGGTTGGCGGGTTCGGCGATCATCCAGCGGTCGGCGGCGGCGGGGTTGGTGGGGTCGCTGACGCGGGTGACGGTGCCGTCGTCGGCCCATATTTTGAGAATTTTGCGGGTCGTGGACGGGTTGACGGCGGCGATTGTCGCCAGGTCGGCGGCGGTGCTGGTCGGATGGGTGGTCAGGGCCGCCCATACGGCGTCTTCGGCGGTGCTGTTGTTGCCGGTTTTCGGTGTAGTGGACATGACGATCTCCTCACGGGAATTGCCGGGTTAATTCGGAAATTTTGGTTTGTTCGTCATGTCCCGGCCGGGACGATCACCCCGCCGGTGCGCTGCCGTATTATTCGGGGTGCCGGATCTATCAACGCTCCGCGCGCCCGGTGTTGTCAAGCGATTGTGGAAAACAATATGCCCGTCTCGTGGCGTGACGTGAATTTCCCCGTTTCATCGGCAGTGGGGGAATAACTGGGCTCGTGATGATGAATTCAGCGATGAAAATTGCCATCGGGGCGCTGCGGGCGGCGTCAGGGTGCTCGGGACGGGACTGCACTCAGCCGCGAGCGCGGGGTTCCCAAGGGAGCCGTTCGGTGAAAAGATGCTCGACCTGCCAGGATTCGGCACAGTCTGGGCAGATGGTGTCCTCGTGTCCGCAGGCGTCGGCCGTGGCGATCCGGATCTCGACCTCTTCGATGTAATGGTGGGTGTAGCCGCTTCCAGGCGTCGTGTAGGGAAAGTCCGCCAGCGCGCTCACGGAGTTTTTCCGTTTTTGCATAACTCTTACCTCTCGCGGTCGAGTGGGTACTTCACATGCATCTCTTCAGACGATCGGAGTTTCCCTACTCGGAGCTGTCTTGTGTTCGCTGTGGCGAGTCGAGATTCATTGGGCGGGTGGCCCCAAAATAATCGCCGAGGCGATACCCGGATATTTGAACCGGTTTACCGAATGTGGGTGCATTGATCATTTTCTCCGCGCCGAGATATATACCGACGTGGTGAATGTTCTCGGCGGTGCCGTAGAAGACCAGATCGCCGGGTTGCAGGTCGTCCTCGGGCACGGGTGGGCTGGCATAGTACTGGGCTTGCGCGGTGCGGGGCAGGGTGATTCCGGCGGCGGCGTAGGCGGCTCGGGTGAGCCCGGAGCAGTCCCAGCCGCCATTGACCTCGGGGCCGTTGCCGCCCCACACATACGGCTGCCCCAACTGCGCGCACGCTGTCGCGAGCACGATGGCGGCGCGGCCAGCCGCCTGCGGGTTGGTGCAGTCGCCCGTACCGTCGAGGCGGTAGCGGTGGGCTTGGTCGAGGACTTCCCGGACGTACCAGTCGGCGTGGTTGTAGGCGAAGATTGCCCGGTAGGTGTCGGCGGGTGCGCCGGAGTCGCACAGGTAGTACGCGGCGGCATAGACGGCGTCGCTGGGGTTGTACCGGGAGGGTGGGCTGGCTCCTCCGGCCGGAAGTTGGTGCCGAGCAACAACATTGGCGAAGGTCGGGGCGAGGAACTGCATCGGTCCTGCGGCTCCGGCCGAATTTTCGCCCGAGGTGACACCAGGCAATTGGCTTCGGCCGTGGTTAGTTTCGATTTTTCCGATACCGGCGAGCACCGACCAGTCCAGCCCCGGGCACACCCGCGAGGCTTGCCGGTAGAGCACGAGCATGTTCGGCGGGATATCGGAGACCGCGTCCGGGCTCGGCGTGCTCCCGCCGCCCGCCGCCGGGGCACCGGGTGTGGGCTGGTCGAAGACCGCGACGGTGGTGACCACGGCCGCGATGGCGACGACGGTGACCGCGACGGTGGCCGAGCCTGCGGCCAGGGCCTTGCCGAACATCACCGTGTCCCGGTTTCGGAAGGGGGACGCGGGGGTGGTGGTGTCAGGATCGCGTGGCGGCTGGTGGGCGGGTCGGGAACGGTCGAGGGCGGGGCGGGGACGTGGGGCCAGGCGGCGGGCAGGCGGTGCAGCTCGACCCGGCCGCCGGTCGCGGCTGGGTCGAGGGGTAGCCACACGCGGGTGGCCGGGCTCGCCGCGGCCGGGTCGAGCAGCTCGGCGGCGGCGGTGGCCACCGGTACCGCACCGGGATCGGGCAGCCCGGTCCAGACCTCGTGCAACTTCTGCCGGGCGGCGGCCTCGCGGGCGACGGTAGGCAGCCACAGCAGCACCGGGGTGATGACGGCCGAGCTGCGGGCGAGGTCGGCGTACCCGTGCAGCTTCGCCGCCACCGTCGACAAAGCCATGGTGCCGAGGTCGTATTCGAGGAAGAAGTCCAGGCACGCCCGGTCGCGGGTGTAGCGGGCGTAGCCGTCGGGGCGGGCCAGGTCGCCCCACAGGGCGCGGCAGCGGGCCTCCGACCACCAGGCCAGCAGCGTCCCCGCCGGGGTGCCGCCGATATCGGTGGCCAGGGCGGTGAACCATTCGTTGGTCCCGAGGGTGTGGGCCAGGTGCAGGCTGTGCGCGACAGCGAGGGCGCGGTCAGAGCGGTAGCCGAGGTCTTTGACCTCGACGCCGGCCTCGGCGGCGAGCACGGCAGCTCCGGCGGGGGCCAAGACCCAGTGAGCGGGGGCGCTGCCAACCTCGCGCAGCGGCCGGAACCGGTCGAGCACGAGGTAGCGATGCAGTGCCGCTAGCCGCCGCCGCGCGAGGTTCTGCGACGCGAACCCCAGCGCGGCGAGCTGGGGTGTGGTGAGGACCCGATGCTCGTGACACATCCGCAGGATCCAGCGGTCGCGTTCGGTCAGGCACTGTACCAGCCGGGCGGGAGTGCTCCAGCGCACGGGTGCGCGCAGGGCGGCTTGCCGGGTTGGGCGAATGATCATCGCGGACTCTTTTCCGTGGGATGGATGCCGGTGTGGCACAACAGCGTTGGGCACCGTCTGCCGCCTGCGGCGGCGGGTCACGACAGGCGCGGGTCGCTGCCTGCGGGCCGCGCGGGTGGCACAGCCGCGTCGGTCGCTGTGTCGGTCGCCCGTGCGGCGGCGCGGATCTCGCGAGCGCGGCCGGGGATCACGTCGGGTAAGGGCCTGGTGGTGAAGGTGAACGGCGGCGTCTGCTGCCTGGCCACGAGCAGGCGGGCGGCGGCGTGGTGGGCGTCGAGGTGGGTCAGGTCGTGCTCGGACAGCCAGGGGGCGGTGTGGCGTGCTAGCTCGCGGGCGTCCTCGGGCGAGGCGGAGAAGATGATTTTGTTGCGGGCGTTGGCTGAGAGCGCGTCGCGCAGCTCGCGCGGCAGCTGACCGAGGTTCTGGTGCGCGAGTACCAGCGACAGGCGCAGGCCGCGGGCTTCGGCGAGCATGTCCTCGACCGGGGTCGACAGATTCAGGAAGTTGTGTGCCTCGTCGAGCACCATGGCGGCGTCGGCTCGGTCGGCGGGCGCGGTTGCGGCGCGGGCTGTGGCGGCTTGCCAGGTGCGGGCCACCAGCAGCGACCCCATCAGGGCAGTGGTGTCCGGCCCGAGGGAGCCCTTGGGCAGCCGGGCCAGGCAGATCCCGCCGTGGTCGAGGACCGCGCGCAGGTCCACCGTCGAGGGACCGGCGGCGATCGCGTCGCGGACGAACGGCTTGAGCAGGAACCCGCGCAGCTTGTTCAGCAGGGGCGCGGTGATCTGGGCGCGGGCGGCGTCGGACAGCTGGGTGTAGGAGGCCCAGAAGCCGCGCAGGACCGGGTCGTCGACGTCGCGGGTGATCCGTTCCAGGTTGGCCTGCCCGCTCAAGAGGTTGAGCAGGTCCACCAGGGTCGGGGTGCCGGGGCGTGCGCACAGGGTGCGCAGACCGGCGCGCAGGATTTCGTCGGTGCGTGGTCCCCACCAGCGCGCGTAGATGCGCGACATGATGGTGACGAGGTTGTCCACCGCCAGGTCCAGCCCCTCGACGCTGATGTCGAGCGGGTTGATGCAGGGTGGGCGAGTTGTGGAGTCGGCGTCGAAGAGCACGACTTTGCCGATCGCTCGGCGCGGCAGCCGCGCCAGCAGATCGGTGATCAGGTCGCCCTTCGGGTCGACCACCACGACTGCGCGTCCGGCGTCGGCGTCATCGAGGATCAGATTGCCCAGCAGGGTGGATTTTCCGACGCCGGTCGCGCCGAGCACATGGGTGTGATGACGCGCGTCGGCCACTCGCAACGCCACCGGCCGCTTCCCGGTCCCTGCGTCGGCGACCCCGAGTGGTTTGGTGTGCGCACCACCCAGCGGGATCAGCGCGGCAGGGGCCAGCGCTCGCGCCCCGGCGCGGGCCAGGCCCGGCACCACCGAGGAGTCATACGGCAGATGGGCGAGCCCGGCCAGCTCGGGTATCGACAGCAGATCCCCGCGCCCGAGCCACCTCCCGTCGAGCGCGGCGACCAACCGCCGGGCTCGGTGGTGGCGGTAGTAGTTGTGGTCGGCGCAGCCGCCGAATACAGCGGCCAGGGCGTCGGCGCGGCCTCGTGCCACCGCCCGCGCGATCGCGAGCGTGTCGCGGTCGGTGTCGGCGGGGACGGTGACGGCAGCGGCGTAGCGGATGATCGTCTCGTAGTGCGCGCCACCGGCTTTGGTGACCATGGCCCGGGTCGCGGCCGAATCCTGCATCCGGGTGAATGGGTCGGCGGAGACGCCGCGTGCTCGTGGTGAGTGGGCCAGCGGTCCGGGGGTGATCAGATCCAGGAACTCGGCCGCGAGCCCCTGCAGCCCGCGTAGGACATCGGCCACCGCGCCACCGAGTCCGCCGCGCCGTGCGGTGACCGCACGGCGGACCCGGGCACCGGTGACCGGACGGGCCAGAATCTGCACACACGCCACCTGTTCGGGCTCGAGGTCGGCGGCGGCAGTGAGCAAATCCCGGGCGATATCCCCGCCGCTGCCGTAGTCGGTGCGGATCGGGTATCCCTCGGCGCGGCCCAGCCGCAGGACTCCGCCGGTCACTACCCGGCGCAACCCGGCGGTCGGGGCGGGGAGCGGCGGGTCGGCGGGTTCGAGGGTGCGGGTGCGGGCTCCAGGCCACGCCGAGGCCACCGCCCGCTCGACCAGGCCAGAGGAGATCGTGGCGGGCACCCACAGGCTCAGGGTGACGCCGTCCTGCCCGCTGACCCGGTATTCGAACCCGAGGTGTGGTTGCCCGCACAACCACCGCTTCCAGGGTGGGCGCAGCAGCCCGATCAGGTGCGCCCACAGCGCCCCGGCCGCTCCGGGGGTGACCGTGGGCGGGCACAGGATCCGTACCAGGCGAGCACCGGCGGACAGGCGGGCTCGGCGCACCCGTCGTCGGATGGCGACCGCGGCGAGCACCCCGGCCACGACCGCACCGGCCGCGACGGCACCGGTGCCCGAGGGCGGCCATCCGGTGAGTTCGGTGACCCAGGCGAGCACCCGGGCCGGGTCCAGCAGGAGCGACCCGAGCCATCCGCCCGGCTGGTCCGTGTTCGCCGACATCACATGTCCGCTTCCGGGTCGAGCACCACGTCGACCGTCGCGTCCTCGCCGAGCATGTCCTCGTCGTCGCTGGTGTCCGGGGTGGTGACCGGTGCGATGATCTCGGGCAGGTCGATGCCGGTGTCGGCGTCGTCGGTGCTCAGCAGTTGCGGGCTGGTGGTGATCAGTGCGTCCTCGGCCGGTGAGGCCAGCGAGGCGAACACCGCACGGTGCTGACCGGTCGCGAGTAGCCCCTGACCGCGCCCGGCCGAGAGCAGGAATGCCCGCTCGCCGTCCGAGAGTGCGAACGCCGCGGCGACCTCCTCGATCGCTTGCGGGGCCTGACGCAGCAGGACTTGGGTGGCGGCGTTGGCGACGATCGCGCGGCCCAGCTCGGTGGACAGCACGTCTCCGCAGTCCTGGGTCGCGACGGTGAGCCCGGCCCAATGCTTGCGCATCGATTTCGCGGCCTTGAACAAGAATTCGGCTCCCGCTGGTTGGCGCATCAGCAGCCACGCCTCATCGACCACCACCAGCCGGGGACGCCGATCCGACGGATCGGCCACCCGCCGCCACGTCACATCCAAAGCGAGCAACGTGCCCAGCGTTCGCAGTTCGTCGGGCAGTTCGCGCAGTGAGAACACGACCAGCCCGCCCTCGGGGACGGTGGTGGTCGGGCCGTCGACGAGCCCGGCGAACGCGCCGGTGCCGACGAACGGCCCCAGCGCCGCCGCCACCTCTGCCCCGATCTCGCCGCCGACGGCGTGCAGTTGCTCGACAAGGGTGCTCAGTGTCGGCGCCGGCCGAGTCCAGCTCGCCGGGTCCTCGGTGATCGCGGCGGCGGCGTAGGCGGCGGTTAACGCGGTGTCGAGCACCGCCCGCTGCGCCGGAGTCTGCTCACCAAGCAAGATCCGGATCACGGTGTGCGCGAACAACTTCCGACGTACCAGGGCGTCGGCTGGTGCGCTGCGGCGGCCGTCTGGGCGGGTGTGGATGTCGAGGTCGAGAGGGTTGATTCGCACCCCGGGTGCGCCCAAGCGCAGATAGGTGCCGCCGACCGCGTCGGCCAAGAGGCGGTATTCGTTTTCGGGGTCGATGACGATGGCCTCGATCCCGCGATGCAGCGACCGCAGAAGCTCGGACTTCACCAAATAGCTCTTGCCCGAGCCCGAACGCCCGAGAATCACGCTGTTGTGATTGTGGACGTCCTCACCGAAACGGTCGTAGAACAACAGCCCACCGGCAGCGTCGCGTCCGTAGAGCACCCCGTCGGGGCGATGCGCCGACACCGGATCAGCGACCGGAAGCTGCGGCGAGGTGAAGGGGAACGCCGCCGACAGCGCGGCGGTGTCGAAGGTGCGGTGCACCCCGACCGGGTCGAGCCCCAGCGGCAGTGTGGCCGTCCATGCTTGCACCGCCCGATACGTCAGGTGACATGTATCGATGAGCAGGCTCGCCGCCAGCGCGCGCACAGCGGCGACCTCCTCGGCGAGTTCGGCCTCACTGCCCGCGTGCACCGACATATAGACCCCGACCCGGTACAGATGGCCCTCGCCGCGGGCCACCCGCGCCGACAATTCGGCCGCGTCCTCGACCGCGACATCGATCTGCGGGTCGGGAAGGCGGCCGTGGCTGGCGTCGTGCAGCCGGGAGGATTCCAGCCGGGCGAGCTGGCGGCGCAACCGGGTCGCTGCGGTGACCGGATCGACCGGGTCGATGTGCACGGCGACATCGACCCGGCCCGGGTGGGCCAGCAGCGGCGCAAGCCAGCCGGGCGCGACCTCGCGCGGGTATCCGGTGACGGCGAGGGTAGCGACCCAGTCCGAGCCCACCTCGAGATGTCGCGCCCCAATGGTCAGCGACTGCGGCGCGAACCCCGCCCCCGCTCGAGCGCGGCGCGCGCTCCCCAACCACAGACGGCGGGCGCTGCGCCCGGGTACGCCGACCACACCTGGGTCGTGTTCGGTGTCCTCGGGATCGGAATCCTCTACCGGACTGGTACTGGTGGTGATGGTCGCGGCGGGGCTGGCGATGTCGGCCGAATACGGCACCAGGCTGCCCGGGTTGGTGGCGCTGGTCAGGATCGCGGCTGCCTGGGCGTCGTCGAGCGCGGTCAGGGTGACCCCGAGCGGAGCCAGCAGCTCGGCGGCCTCGCCGAGGCGGCGCAGCAGACGCGCTTCGGCGGCGCGGCGTGCGGCGGTGCTCGCCGCGCGGGCGGCACGGCCCCGGCCCGCCACGCCCGCCAGGATCGATCGCGCCGACGGGCCGCCGAGCCCACCGGTCGCGGCGGTGGCGGTGTGCAGGGGTTCGCGCCACACCAGCAGCACCTGCCGATGCAGCAGATCCTCCTCGGCGGCCAGAGTGGCCAGATGGGCGGCGTGCCCGAGCGCGGACTCGGCGAGCTCCGGCGACATCTGCGCGGCGGCCGACCGTAGCGCGGTGATCCGGCCGGTCAGATCAAGCCGAGTGCAACGCACCAGGATTTGCACAGGCTGACGCAACGTGTGCAACCAGCCCCCGAGCTGAGCCACCAAGGCTTCCTGCTCGGCGGGAGTACGCAAGCTCAGGTTCACCGTGCTGGCCAGCGCCACCACGGCGACGCCATCGGCGCCGAGGTCGACTACCCCGACCTCACCGTTGCCGGTCACTGCCTGCGGTAACCGGACGTCGGCCGCCGACAACGGCTGCGCGTTCGCGGCGTTCGGGCGGCGGGTGGCGCGGGCGGTGAGCCAGCGCGGCGCGGTCGGCACATCGTCGCAGGCGTCGATCAGGCGATGTGGGCGCAGCCGGTGCGCGAGGGCGGCGGCGAGTAGCCGGTCACCGGTCAGGCCGTCGCGGGTGGTAAGCACGGCGGCGGCCACGGCGGTGCCGATCGGCACCGCGCACGCCACGAACACCGGCGGCGACACCCACGTCCGGGTGAGCATCCAGGCGAGGTACAGGGCCAGACCACAGACGGCCAGGATCACGACTTGCCGGGCGGTGAACGGGCCGAGGATCCGGTCGGCGCGGTCGACATCGGCGGGTATGCGAGCGGTATTCATCGAGAACCTCCAGAACTAGGACGGCGGTGACGGCGGCGGACAGGCAGATCGGGCATCGGCAGATGCAGCTGGCGGCCGACCGCCGGGGATGGCGAACGTTCCAGCGGCGGCGGTACCGCCGCGCGGGGCGGGGCCGGGACACGGCGCACGTCCAGGGGCAGCGGGTACTGGCCGCCGCGCAGCGGGCGCAGCCCGGCGTAGGGATCCGGCTCAGCGGCGGCGTTGAAGTCGAACGCCAGCTGCCGGGCGCGGCCCCGCGTACCGGGCGCGGGACGGGGGACCGGCGGTGCCGGGACGGGTGCGGGTCGCGGGACCCGGGCCACGGTGATCGGCAGCCGATATTGCCCATCACGGCCCAGACGCGGTGTCGGCCCGAGATCGACCCCGCCGTGGAACTGCGGCAACGGCAACATCAGTTGCTCGCCTCGCCCCGTCCCTGCCCCGGCAACCTGTGCGGGGGCTGGGGGCGGCGGGGGTGCGGCCGGTCGGGGCACGCGGCGGACACCGCGCAACGGCAGCATCAGCTGACCGGTGGCGGTGGCACGCACATTCGCATACGGATCACCCGGCGGAGCGTTGCCTGCGGGCGGCGCGGTGGCGCGGGCAGCGGTGCGCCTCGCCTGCCCGCTCGCCCGCAGAAGCCCGAAGGTTCGACTGATCACGTAGCCGCGCGCCACTGTGGAGACCAGCCCGCGCCCATGGCCGATCTTGAGCGCCGCCAGCAGCCAGAACGGGATCTTCACCAAGATCAGTGCCATGGCGAGGGCGACGATCACGCTCACCAGACCGGACTTTGTCGGGCCGAAAAACGACCAGCCGCCCGGGGACAGGAAGACCCGCAGCCCGCAGACCAGCACCAGCGACTGGACGACCTGGATCCCCAGGCACGCACCGAACGCCCGCCACCACCATCGAGCGACCCCGTCCAGGCCCGGCAGCGCGTAGCACATCATCGCCAACGGCGCGGCGACCACGAGCACGACGGTGATCGCGACCCGGATGATGTAGGTGATCAGCAGCACGGCCACCACCACGAGCAGCGCGGTCGACATCATCGTCACGAACAGGTTCGTCGTGGTGCCCGCGCCGACGTGCATCATGTCTTTGAGCGCTCCGGTGGCCGAGTCCGTGTCGATACCGTTTCCGGCCAGTGCCGCGGCGAGGGCGTTGGCGAGGTGTATCGCCTGGGCGGCCAGGGTCAAGCTCAGCGCCCCGGCGATCACCCCGGCCGTCAGCCTCGGTGCCAGCTCGCGCCATCCCCACCGTGTCTGCAGGGTCTCGTGTGCCATGAGCAGGATCCCGGCCACGATCACCAGCACCCCGTACATGGCCAGCACAAGCTGCCACGACGAGTCCCACAGCTGGCCGATCCGGGGCAGGTCCGACAACTCGGGCGTGGTCAGCAAGCTGCGTGAAAGCAGATCGAGCAATGGGTTCAGCCCGGCGTCCACTATCCGGCGGAAGAACCCGTCTATCGCGCCCGCGACGCAGCCACTGATGTGGCGCACCCCGCACTCGACCTCACCGCCGCTGCTGCTGTCGGTCGCGCCCGGCTCGGCCGGAACGCCCGGCACGGTGGGAGGGGTCGGCGCTGGCGCAGGGGCTGGTGCGGGCACCCACCGTGTCGCAGGCGGGGGCGGCGTGGGCGTGGCGGGCGCGGTCACCGTGGGCGGCGCGGGCGCAGGCGGTTCACTACCGGGTTCGGCCGCGCCGATACCGGCTCCGCACACCCCGATCGCCATGATGGCGGCCAGCGCGAGCAGGATCCGGCGCGGGCGCGGCAGCGCCAGCGAGCCGCCGGTCTCGGCGGCCGTTATCGCGGCGGTCATCTCAGCCGCCCACGATGGACTTGAGGACCGCGACCACGACCGGGGCCAGCATTGCCAGCGCATATCCCAGACAGGCCGCTTTCAGGGCGGTCTTGGCGCGCTCGACCTCGCTGGGATCACCCGCGCAGATCAGGTAGCGGGCACCGCCCACGGTCAAACAGACCGTCGCGATCAACGCCAGGATCCCGACCAACCAATTCCGAAGGTTCGTCAGCACCTGGTCCAGCGAGTCCGCGACGGCCAGCACCGAGACCGACACCGGGTGCGCGCCCGCCGAGCCGCACGCGACCACCAGCGCGCATCCCAGCGCGGCGGCGCACACCAGCGTGCGAGTCAGCAGTCCACGGCGGGGCCGCTCAGGGCACCCCCGAACAGACGGCGGGGCCGGAAGACGAGTGATCATGCGCATCGGCGAGTCACCTCCACGGGAGCCGGGTGCGCGGGGACTCCAGCGGTCTCCGTGCACCGGGTAGTTGCAGAGGACACCCCGTTTTCTGACATCGGCTTCGGAAAAACTCGTCCACGGGCCACCGCGTCGATCGCGTCCGCCTCGACCTCATGGTCGGGATCGGTGTCGATCAGCCGTTGCCCCAGCCAAGCCACCAGGCGGCGTTCGGCCCGCCAGCGGCGCTGCAACACCCGGTTGTACGGCTGGCCCCACTCGGCGGCCACCGCGGCCAGCGACCGTCCTTCGAGGCGGGTAGCCGCGATCAACGCCGCGCCGGTCTCGGTGATCACGCCTTCGACCACTGCCTGCACCAGCAACAGTTCCGGATGCCCGTCCGGAGCGATCCCCACCGGCCGCTGCTCGGCCGCGAACTCGGTCTCGGCCGGTGTGGTGAGCCCGCTCGCCGCCCGCGCGGCAGCGGCGGTCCGGGTAACCCACCATCGGCCGCCGGCAAAGGCCGCCCACCGCAGCCGCGACCACACCCCCGCCCGCTCCAGGTCCACCCGACCGATCTCGGCCAAAAACGCGGTCAGAACCTGGGCTTCGGCGTCATGGCGGTCGTGAGCGTCGAAATCGCTGAACCGGCTGACCATGCCGCCGAGCATCGGCAACGCCATTCCCGCACACAGCAGCACCGCCGCCTGAGCATCGTGCAGCCGCGCCCGCCGCACCAGCCACACCCACACCGTCTCGACCATCTGCGACGGCATCGTGGGATCGCACAACAGCGCCCGCAGCTGGCCCCAACTGTCCACCGGCTTCGCCAGCCCCGCCTGTCCGAGGGCGTACTGCACCGGCCACGGCACCGGGTCGGCGGACCGGGCGTCGAACGCCGCCCGCACCACCGCCAACGGCGCAACACCATCTCCGCCCTGCCGCGAGCGCCTCAGATTCTGTGAATTCATAACCATTCATCTCCTCACTGAGTTCGAAACGAAATTCCGACACAGCGAGGACACTCGACGCCCGCCACGAAAAGTCCACCGAAAGTCCACGAAACAACTTCCGAACCGCCACCAAACAACTTCCAGAAAGCTGACCTTTCACATTCTGAGGTCGTGGACCAAGCGAATAGTTCGAATCAGCTGGATACCGAATTACCTGCGGTTGTGTGCGTTCTGTGGCGTTTTCGTGGCGAGCCCCGGATTTCGTGCGAGAGCACGGAAGCCGGGCGTCAGAGAATTCGAAAAAAATCTTCGATCCACACTCATCCGCTATTCGGCACGTGCGGATCTGATCGCAGTCGAGCAGGTGCCTAAAACCAGCGACGGGCTCGGAAATGTTTCAAGGCAGCGATGTCAGATTTCGGGGGTGCTCGTGCAACTGGGAGTGGTGCAAGGAGTTCCTCTGACTCGAAGGAGCCGCCCCATGTCCGATTCCCTGTCTCCCCGTGCTCCGCGTCGCAGCCACAGCACCCGCCGGACGCGGGCACCGCTTCCCTCGACCGTGTGGGCCGCCGGAACCGCACCGCTGGACCCCACCGGCTACGGACCGATCCCGGTGCTCTCCCGTGCCGTGCGGGAATTCACCCGCCCCGATGGCACGGTGCTGCTGGCCGCGCTGTCGGCGGCGCAGCGCCGCGCTGTTCCCCGGGTGATGCGGTCCCTGGCCACCGATCTGGCACGCCACGGGCGCACCCCAGCGTGGGCGGACGCCGCCGCAGTCGACGCGGGCCGCGCCATCGCCGATCTGATCATCGCCAGCCTGCTGCTGCCGCTGTCCTATCCGGGCGACCCCAACACGCTGGCCTCGCTCACCATCGGCGCGGCCCAGAGGCTCAGCCCCGGCGGGGTCCTGGCAGTCCTGACCCGCCACCACCACGACAACCAGGGGCGACTGCTCGACCCGACCGGACCCGTGGTCACCGCCGCGCAGGAGGCCGACCTGCTGTATCTGGCCCACATCATCGCCGTCCCCATCGTCGGGGACACCATCGCCACCGCCCCGGCCCTCGCCACCCCACCCGCGCACCGCCACCACAGCACCCACCTCGACATCTCGGTGTTCGTGCGCGCCGCCGACGACCTGGCTCCACTCGACTCCGACACCACCGCATGAACCGCCGCCGCCCGAGCACCAGGCCGCAGCGCCCCGGCAGCCCGCGCCCGATCCCCGCCACCTTCCCGCCCCGGCCGCAACCGCGCCGTCGCCATCACAGCGGCGCACCCACCGGCCCGCGAGCCGCGCGACCGTCACCGCCCGTCCCGCACCTGCGCCAATGAAAGAAACGGACCTGACACCCACCCCGGGCGGGCCACACCGACCGCGCTCGGAGCCCGTTGGGGCAAGCGCAGCCGCCCGCAACGACTGCCCGGCTGCCCCCTCCGGGAAACGACTCACCCACCGACGAAACGAGACACTCCCGTGAACGACAACCACACGCCGCCGCATCCCGGCTCCGAAACCAGCCCGCTGCCGGTGTCGGTATGGGCGACCGGGCAACGAACCCAGCCCGCGCAACGACGTGGCCGCTACCATCCCAGCGGCACCGCCCACCCGGCGAAAATGTTGCCCGCCCTCGCCGCCCACACCATCACCCACTACACCCGCCCGGGTGATCTGGTCTTCGATCCGATGTGTGGGATCGGTACCACCTGCGTGGAAGCCGTCTACGCAGGTCGGCGCGCCCTGGGCGTCGAATTCGAATACCGGTGGGCCGAGATCGCCCGCACTAACCTCGAGATGGCCCGCCAGGCCGGGTACGACCAGGACTCGGCGGTCTACACCGGCGACGCTCGCGCGATCGGCTCCATGCTGCCCGCCGAATACCTCGGCGCCGTCGACCTCGTTCTCACCTCACCGCCCTACGGTGACTCCACTCACGGTCACGTGACCGTTGCCCCCGGGGACGGCGTGCACAAATTCGACCACCGCTACGGCAGCACACTGGCCCGCGGCAACCTCGCCAACCTCGGACTGGGCCACCTGCTGTCCGGATTCACCCGCATCCTCACCGCCACCGAGCCCTACCTGCGTCCCGGCGGACACATCGTCATCACCGCCCGCCCCTGGCGGCAACACACCGAACTCATCGACCTGCCCTCGTACCTGCTCACCTGCGCCACCAGGGCCGGATTCGTCCCGGTCGAACGCTGCGCGGCCCTGCTCGGACGTCTCGCCGCCGACGACATCATCGCCCACACCAGCTTCTTCCAACGCGACTACGTCATCAAAAAGCGCAAGGCCGGGCTCCCCGCCCACCTCATCGGGCACGAGGACGTGATCGTTCTGAAAAAGGTTGCTGCACAACCTGATACCGGCACGCCCACTCAGCAACGAGCCGCTTGACCCCGCCCGACACCCACAGCCACCCGGTCCTGCGTACTCGCACGCCCGACGGCCCCTGTTCCCGCATCCCCGCCGGAACCGGGGCCGTCGCGCTCGACACCCGCTGTCACTGGCCGTACCCGAACGAAAGGCCCACCCGCATCCCGCGACCGCCATGGAGTGAGCGTCCGCCGAATCCCGAACCCGCCCTCGCGCAGGGTCCACGATCGAGAGGAGAAAGTCATGCCCGAGCAGGAACCCGATATCGATCCGGTCGACGACGTGGGCGACGGTGCGCGTGTCGACCGGCGCGAGGAGCGGTTAACCGCCCGCGAGGTCGCCGAAGAATACAAGCTCAACATCGGCACGCTGCGCTACTGGCGGCACATCGGCTACGGACCCGCGTCGTTCGCGTTGGGCCGCAAGATCTTCTACCGCCGCCGCGAGGTCGACGCCTGGATCGCCGAACAGGAGCGGCTGACCCGGCGGGGCGGCGGCGCAGGATAAACACTAGAAATCCGACAAAACTTTCTAGAAGAATTATAAAATGTGATTGTGACGCCACATGGCCAAATGGATTGGTCCCGAATCGAATTCGCGGATTTGACCCTCGATCAGCGAAAGGAGGTCGCCGAGCAGATCGCCGCCGAGCGGAAGGAACGCCGGATCACCCAAGAAGATCTCGCCCGGATCGCGGAGGTCCCCGCCCGGACCATCAGCGGTATGGAAAACGGTGCCGTCCCGCACGCGGCGACCCTGCGCAAGCTCGCCCAGGCGCTCGGTTCCACCCCACGCGGCAAACCTGACGACACCAGCGCTGTGCAGATGTTCACCGACATGACCGCACCGATGTACCTCCAGCTCTCCGACCACGCCAAAGCGCAAGCCCTCCGCGAGATCGTGCTGCTGCTCAGCGCGGCACTCGAACGCGACCGAGCAGATCAACAGAAGAGCCGAAGCCCCAAACAACCCTAAGAAATCAGCTGGCCCCCGCCGTTTTACCCCGCTGTTCGCGCAGCGGGCGACGGAGGCCAACACCCACTACACCCACGAAGGAATAGAGGCATGGTCCAGAATAAACGTGGCCGCCCAGAACTGGATCCCGGCACAGTCCCCGAACCGAACGTGAAACCACACCCGACGCAGCCGGGGGTGTGGGAAGCAAAAGGGCGACCCCGCGATTGGAACGGCACCTACAAGCGCATCTGCCGGTCCTCGCCGCCGGAAACCGACAGCCGAGGCCGCGCCAAACCTGATCGTACGGGAGAACGCGCGCGCCGCGCTTACCTAGATGCGGCAGAGGAGTTCGTCGCCGCGTCGCGCACCGAAGCCGAGTCCCTGACGATGCAGTCCACCTTCGCCGAAATGTGGGCCGCCTATCAAATCGATCATGCTGCACAAGGACATCTGCCGACCACACTGGACAATATCAAACCGATGATGCGCGAGACCCTACTGCCGGTGTACGGGGGCCGTGCCATCGGCCACTTCACCACGGGCACAATCGAATCGATGCTTCGGTTGGTCGCGGCCGAGCGTGGCGGGGCTGCTCCGCGTATCGCCCGCGAAAACCTGCTCGCACCGATGTTCCGGTTCGCGGCGCGAATGGGGTTAGCGATCCCGGATGGGCTGGTGAAACGAGCCAAGAATCCGCCGGTCGACCCGGCGTCGTTCAAGCGGCGGCGCGGCGGTGCGGCGTTCGTCGAAACTGCCGACGTAGCCGCTCTGCTCGTCGGCGTCTACACCAGCACCGCACCGTGCCCGACCCTGGATGCCCGGCCGCGCAAGCACACCGACCGATGGACACACGCAGTGCCGACCGTCGCCGAGTTCTGCGAGCGCCACGATGTGGCCGACTGGGTCGCGCTGGTCGCGGCCACCGGATGGCGGCACGGGCAGGCCCTCGGCGTCCGGGAATCCGATATCGACTGGGACACAGGCGTACTCACGCCAACCGGCGCTGTGAAATGCCGAAAAGTCAACGGGCACATGACTTATGTGTGGGTGGACTGCACCGGCATCACCGCCAGAGGCATCGCCGATCCGAAATTCGCCGCCAAACCGGTTCTCTTGCCCGCCTGGTGCCTGGACCTGTTGAAGGCACGGCGCAAACAGCTCGCGGCGAAGCGGTTGAGGACGGCACCGCGCCCCGATGACGCCGATTGGCCAGATGATCTGTTGTTTCTGGACCCGCGTACCGGCGGGCCGCGCAACGAGAAGACGATGGGTCGCTACTGGCGGCAGATCGCTGCCGCGCTCGGGCTGCCGGAGGGAATGACGCCGCACTCGATGCGGAAGTGGGTCGGCACTGAAGGCGTTGACGCCGGACTCGACGTCACTGTCGTCACCGACCAGCTCGGCCACACGCTGCCGATCCTGCGTGGGCACTACGTCAAGCGCGGCCGGGTGCATCCGGAAATGGCCGCAGTGATCGAAACCAAGCTCGGCCCCGCCATCGCGGAAGTGACACGGTTGCGAACCGGGTAAGGCAACCTTCGTTGCGACCGCCCCGTCTCCAGACAACGGCACCCCGACGCTATGCCAGGGGTGCCGTTGTTTTCTGGGCGTGTCGTTTGCCGCCGTCGAGTGACCACCGCGTCGCTAGTCGTGGGACCACCGACAGCTGTGCCACAAGTGGAACGAGTTATCGCGCCTCCGATTGGCGGATGCTGAGTTCCCGAACGCCCGCCCGGCGGCAGTAGCGGACGTCCCCTGACATGCGAACGCCCCGAGATGACGCGGGGCGTTGATCTTTAACTGTGCCGCACCGGCCGTTCGGAGCCGACCCCGTATGCGGCATTTCCGCGCGTTTGCGTTTCGCGCTCACCGGGCCTGAGTCCAGTAGACGCCTTCGATATGCCAGCAGGCTTCGGTCAGATCCTCCGCAGTTCGTTCTCCCGAAACAGACCTGGTGTCGACTCACTGGTGAAGTGCATGTCGACGTGGACACGGTCCCCGAAGATGCTGGTGACAGTGCCTTCGACTTCACGCTTGCCGTAGGTGAACCGCACACGATCACCGGTCTTGAAGTGGCGGACCTTCGGCATCTTGACCTTGGCCTTCTTGGCCTTGACCGCCGCAGACTTGCCCTTGATGCTTGCGCGTACGGGCAGCCGCTTCGTCTCAGGTGTGGCCGCCATTCAGGTCACCTCCTCACCAGCTCTTACCGATCGTGTTCTGCAAGTATGCCTCGACGACCCTGTCGATTCCAGAAGTGATGACGTTGAGGGTGGACCGCCACCTTCGGAAGGTCGACAGAGTTAGCGGGCCGGTCAGCGAGGCGAGCTTCGGCTCATCACGGTGTGCGATGGCGTTCCGGGTGTCGTTCAGCTTAGTCAGGAAATCATTCCAGTCACTGCACTTCGGAGGGTAGACCGCCCTGATTTCGGGCCAAAACGCCATCTGGAACATCTTGAAATCACAGCCGAGAGCTCTGGGGCTGGCGTTGCCAGTGCTCAGCTTCCGATTTCGGATGTAGGCGCTGCGTGCGTTCACCAAGCGTGGATCACCTGCGGGTGCCAACCCATCAGTGAAAGCGAATACACCAAGATCATGTAGGTCGCGGCAATAGCCCTGGAACTCACCGGCCAAGGCGACGAACAGAGCATGGTTTAGCTGCTCGGTAGCGTACTGGCGCCCGCGGCGCCCACCCACAACCTTGCCATGAGCAGCAACCAGCTCGCTCAGCCGATCCGAGCGATCGGAGCGCCATGTCTGCAGTGCGGGTGAGGGCATGTAGGACACGTAAGGGATATCGCCGTTCGCTAACGCATTGTTAGCTAGTAGCTCGATCATTCGCGCTTGCATCGAAAATCAATCGTCTATCGGTGCCGGACCGCTGTGCGCGTCTGGACACGGTCGGCCACCGCGAACTGGTGTCCAACAGACGTGCCAAACAGGTACTCGGTAGATCTGGATGTACTGAATTCGGCATTATGGGATGCCCGACTGCTGTCGCCGCAATCGACCCCACGCAGCAAATCTGGAACATGTTCCCTGCGAGGAACATCTGTCGCCGGTGGTCCCACGACTGGCAATGTAGTGGCTTCACGCTGGTAAGCGACATCGCGACTGACCGTCTCCAGACAACGGCACCCTGACGCTATGCCAGGGTGCCGTTGTTTTCTGGATGTGCCACGCTTTTATGGTGACTAAATGGCGAGTGGCTGGGGTTCGCGGTGGCAGACGCCGGTGCTGACCTGGGCAGGGATGATTAGTGAGTACACCGGTAACTCGTCGGGTACGCCCATAACTGGGCCAGGCAGACTACCGTGGGCCCGGTGATCAAGTCCGGCGGCTCTTACGACCGGCGAGAAGTCGCGGGGAGGCGGGGGAGCCCTATTACTCTCGGTCGCATGACTTCTGCGCCGACTCTCACCGTTCGACGGGTGACGACAACGCGGGCGGGCGGCTTCTCCGCCCCGCCCTACGACTCGTTCAATCTCGGAGACCACGTCGGGGACGACCCGGCCACGGTGCGGCGCAATCGGACCCGGCTGGCCGAGGGGATCGGTCTCGCGCCGGAGCGACTGGTCTGGATGGAACAGATTCACGGCCGCAATGTCGAAATCGTCGACGGGCCGCGCCAGGAACCCGTCCCGGCCACCGACGCGCTGGTGACCACGGTTCCCGGTCTCGCGCTGGTGGTGCTCACCGCCGACTGTGTGCCGATCCTGCTGTCCGATGACGAGGCGGGCGTGATCGCGGCCGTGCACGCGGGCCGTATCGGCGCCCGGATCGGCATCGTGCCAAGGGTTCTCGACGCGATGATGTCCGTCGGGGCCAGGATGGACCGCATCGGCGCCTTCCTCGGTCCCGCGGCCTCCGGTCGCCAGTACGAGGTGCCCGCCGATATGCGCGACGACGTGGAGGCCCATCTGCCTGGCAGCGCGACGACGACGGTGCGCGGCACCCCGGCCCTCGATCTGCGCGCGGGCATCCGCAGGCAGCTCACCGAGGCCGGTGTCGGCGCGGTCGCCATCGACCCGCGCTGCACCATCGAGGATCGCACGCTGTTCAGCCATCGCAGGGGCGCGCCGACCGGGCGGCTCGGCGGGGTGATCTGGATGCAGACGGGGGAGCGGGTATGAATTCGGTTGCGCCACAGGCCGTCGACCGCCGTACGGCCGAGCTGTCGGCCAATCTGGACGCATTGCTGGCCCGGATCGATGCGGCGTGCGCCGCGGCCGGCCGCGATCCGGGTTCGGTCCGCCTGCTGCCGGTGACGAAGTTCTTCCCGGCCTCGGATGTGGAGATCCTGTACCGCATCGGTCGCCGCGAATTCGGCGAATCCAGGGAGCAGGAGGCCACCGGGAAGGTCGCCGAACTCGCCGGGCTGCGGGATATCCAGTGGCACATGATCGGTCGGTTGCAACGCAACAAGGCCCGCCATGTGGCCCGCTGGGCGCACACCGTGCATTCGGTCGACAGCGAACGTCTGGCAACGGCTCTTGACGCCGCGGCGACGGCCGCGCTCGATGCGGGGGAACGGACCGAACCGGTTCGTATTCTGCTTCAGGTAAGCCTCGACGACGATCCGGATCGGGGTGGGGTAAGCCCCGAAAACCTTGGGCCGCTTGCCGATCGGGTGGCCGCCGCCTCTGGGCTGCGATTGGCGGGACTGATGGCCATTCCGCCGCTGGGGGCTGAGTCTGATAGTTCATTTGCGCGACTTGCGACTTTGCACACGCTGCTACTCGCCGATCATCCTGATGCGAAGGAACTTTCCGCAGGAATGTCCGGAGATCTGGAATCCGCGATCGAACACGGCTCGACGGTTGTGCGTGTCGGTACCGCCTTGATGGGCGCGCGACCGATAACCTCGGCGTAGCAAAGAAACCTCATCAGTCACATTCGACACATATGCTTGGAACTGACGAGGGCTGCGCAAGACTTCAACACCCGGCCGCCACCGGGGCCGAAGGAAGGTCGACCAAATGAACGAGCGAGGCGTAAGGGAAGCCACCTGCGAGGTGCGAGCATGAGCACCCTGCACAAGTTCAAGGCGTACTTCGGCATGGTTCCGCTCGAAGACTACGAAGACGATTACGTCGCCGAACACGACGCGCGGGCCGGGGAGTCCCGTGCTGCGCGCGGCGCGGACGATCGCGGCGCGCGCAGGTCGCGTCGTGACTATGCGGAGCGCGGTGGCTACGGCGACCGTTACGCGGATGACCGGTATGGTGCGGATCGCTTCGAGGACGAAACCGATTACCCGGAGCCCGCTTACAAATCGCCGTATCAGGCCGGATATCCGGTGTCCCGGCGCGAGGACTACGACGAACCCTATGCCGACGATCGGTACGAATCGTCGCGGCGTCCCACCCGCATCGAATCGGCGCCCTCGTCGGGCCGGTTCCGCGCGGGCGGCGGCGCGCCGGTGTTGCGGGGAGCCACCCGGGGTGCGCTCGCCGTCGATCCCGAGGCCGAGGAGCGGCGGCTGGAGGAGCGCATGCGCCCCGAACCGGCACCCGCCCGCAGGCCGGGGATCTTCGAGGACGGAGGTCCCTTGTCCAAGATCACGACGCTGCGCCCGCGGGACTACAGCGAGGCCCGCATCATCGGCGAGCGGTTCCGCGAGGGCAATCCGGTGATCATGGATCTGGTCGATCTGAGCAATGCCGACGCAAAGCGGTTGGTGGACTTCGCCGCTGGGCTCGCCTTCGCGCTGCGCGGTTCGTTCGACAAGGTGGCGACCAAAGTGTTCCTGCTCTCACCGGCCGATGTCGACGTATCGGCGGAGGAACGCCGACGCATCGCCGAAACCGGGTTCTACAACCAGAAATAAGCTCGTGATCTGGGGGGAGATTCGGACCGGACGCCCGTTCAGCGGCGCGGTCATTTTGCGCGGCGCGGATTTTCGGGCAGAGTGAACTCGTGGCCTTGTTCGCGGTGCTGTACTTCGTACTGTTCATCTTCTGGCTGTTGCTGATCAGCCGGGTGATCGTCGAGTTCATCCGTAACTTCGCCCGCGACTGGCGCCCTACCGGCGTCGTGGTCGTGATCCTAGAGGTGATCTTCACGATCACCGATCCTCCGGTGAAACTGCTGAGGCGGTTGATACCCCCGGTGTCACTGGGAGGAATTCGCCTGGATCTGTCGATTATGGTCCTGCTTTTCATCGTCTTCATCCTGATGTCGATCGTGGGCAGGCTCGGGCAACCAGTAGCCCCGGTGTGACAGAATGGGCCCAGAAGATTGCTCGCTAGATCTGCTAGATCTCCAAAAGACGCGTGAAGGGATCCTTCGATGCCGCTGACCCCAGCCGATGTGCACAACGTCGCGTTCAGCAAACCACCGATCGGGAAGCGCGGCTACAACGAGGACGAAGTCGACGCCTTCCTGGATCTGGTCGAGCAGGAGCTCTCACGTCTGATCGAGGAGAACGCCGACCTGCGCCAGCGGGTTGCCGAACTGGATGCCGAACTGGCCGACGCGAAGAAGAACCGGGGCCCCGCACCCGTCGCGCAAACCGTGAAAGCCCCTGTGCAGCAGGCACCTCCGCCGCCGCCGGAACCGATCAAGCCGCCGGTGCCGCAGGCGCCGCCCGCGCCGATGCCCGCCGCGCAGCCGAAGGACGCCCCCGGCGCCGATGCGAATCTGCAAGCGGCCAAGGTGCTCAGCCTCGCCCAGGAAATGGCGGATCGGCTCACCAGCGATGCCAAGGCGGAGGCCGAGGGCCTACTCGCAAACGCTCGGGCAAATTCGGAGCGACTGGTCGGTGATGCGAGAACGCGGTCCGAGGCGATGATCGCCGACGCCCGCCAGAAGGCCGACGCCATGCTGTCGGACGCGCAGAGCCGGTCGGAGAATCAGCTACGGCAGGCCAAGGAGAAGGCCGATTCCCTGCAGGCCGACGCCGAGCGCAAGCACACCGAGATCATGGCGACCATCACCCAGCAGCGCAGCGTGCTGGAGAGCCGGATCGAGCAGCTCAAGACGTTCGAACGCGAATACCGGGTGCGCCTGAAGTCGTATCTGGAATCGCAGCTCGAGGAGTTGGAGAACCGTGGTTCGGCCGTCCCGGTGGACGGTGGCGAATTCGGCGCCGCCGACACCGCGAACAACCTGCAGCCCGCCACCTTCGTCAAGGGCGGTAAGTAAGGCCGCCCTGCCGCCAGCAGTCCGAGTAGCTAGAGGTCCTGTCGAGCCGCCTGGCACGCCAAGGGGGTCACTGTGCTCGTCTTGACGCTCGTCCTTGCCGCGATCGGTTTCGCCCTGCTCGTGACCGCGCTGACCACCGGATCGGTGATCTGGGCGTGGGGATGCATCATCGTATGTGTCATCGGTGCCGTGCTGTTGCTGGTGAGTGCCCTATCAATGCGCAGGCCGGACGGAGATGCCGCGCCACCTCCCGGACGGCATGCGAAACGTTAGCGGGCGGGTCCCCGCTAGTTGTTTTGACCACGCTGGCTAGAATCAAACATGTATACGGCGTCGATCCGGCCATCACCGGGGAGCCTTCGGAAGAACAGCGCACCGGCAATCATCCGGTGGCCCAGTAGAACCGAACGGGTGAGCCCGTCACAGCTCATAACGAGAGGTCCGGTGGAGCTGCCGGACAAGCGGGGTGGTACCGCGGTTTCGGCGCATACGCGCCGGCATCGTCCCCGTGCCCACTGAATCGACATGGCACGAGGAGACGCACCGCGATGGCGGAGGAAACTTCCACGAACAGCGCATACCCGCGCGTAGACCTCGGGGTCGGCGCCAATGCCTCGTTCCCGGATCTGGAGCGCCGTGTGCTCGACGCGTGGGCGGCCTCGGACACCTTCCGCAGGAGCATCGAAAATCGTTCCGGCGCATCGGAATTCGTGTTCTATGATGGCCCGCCCTTTGCCAACGGGCTGCCGCATTACGGCCATTTGCTCACCGGATACGTCAAAGATCTGGTTCCGCGTTTCCAGACCATGCGCGGTAAGCGGGTCGATCGGCGTTTCGGCTGGGACTGCCATGGATTGCCCGCGGAAATCGAGGCCGAAAAGCAGCTCGGTATCACGGACAAATCACAGATCGATGCGATGGGCCTCGCGGAATTCAATGCCGCGTGCAAATCCTCGGTGCTGCGCTATACCGGTGAGTGGCGCGATTACGTGACGCGTCAGGCCCGCTGGGTCGACTTCGACAACGACTACAAGACGCTCGATCTCGACTTCATGGAGTCGGTGATGTGGGCGTTCAAGTCGCTGTATGAGAAAGGCCTTATCTACCAGGGTTTCCGAGTTCTGCCGTACAGCTGGTACGAACAGACTCCGCTGTCGAATCAGGAAACCCGGCTCGACGACGCGTACAAGATGCGCCAGGATCCGGCGGTCACCGTGGATATGGTGCTCGCCGTTCCCGCCGACCATCCGCTGCACGAGCTGGACGGCGCGAATGCGTTGATCTGGACCACCACGCCGTGGACCCTGCCGTCGAATCTGGCTATCGCCGTGCATCCCGATGTCCGGTACGTGCAGCTGCGCGGCGCCGACGGCAAGCGCTACCTGCTGGCCGCCGAACGGGTTTCGCACTACGCCAGGGAATTCGGTGACGAACCGGAGGTGCTCGGCGAATACGACGGCGCGGCGCTCGCCGATCTGGCGTACCGTCCGCCGTTCGACTTCTTCCTCGGCCATCCGCGCGCGCACCGGGTGCTCACCGCCGACTACGTGACCACCGACTCCGGTACCGGAATCGTGCACCTCGCACCGGCTTTCGGTGAGGAGGATATGGATGTGGCGAGCGCCAACGGAATCGAGCTGGTGCAGCCGCTGGATCCGGGTGGCAAGTTCACCTCGATGGTGCCGCCGTACGAGGGCCTGATGGTCTTCGATGCCAACCCGGTGATCATCAAGGATCTCAAGGCCGCGGGAAAGCTGTTGCGGCACGAGACGATCGAGCACTCGTACCCGCATAGCTGGCGCTCCGGCCAGCCGCTGATCTATATGGCGGTGCCGTCCTGGTTCGTCGCGGTGACCAAGTTCCGCGACCGGATGGTCGAGCTGAACAAGCAGATCACCTGGGTGCCCGAGCATATCCGCGACGGACAGTTCGGCAAGTGGCTGGAGGGTGCGCGGGACTGGAACATCAGCCGGAATCGTTACTGGGGCAGCCCGATTCCGGTGTGGATGTCCGACGATCCGGCATATCCGCGGATCGACGTCTACGGCTCGCTGGACGAGCTGGAACGCGATTTCGGCGTGCGCCCGACGGATCTGCACCGGCCGATGATCGACGAGCTGACCCGGCCGAATCCCGATGACCCGACCGGCAATTCGACCATGCGCCGGGTGCCGGAGGTGCTCGACTGCTGGTTCGAATCGGGGTCGATGCCGTACGCGCAGGTGCACTACCCGTTCGAGAACACGGGGGGTGGGCCCGAAGGGCAGGGGGGTGGGCGCAGCAAGGAGTGGTTCGACAGCCACTTCCCCGGCGATTTCATCGTCGAGTACAACGGGCAGACCCGCGGCTGGTTCTACACCCTGCACGTGCTCGCCACCGCGCTGTTCGACAGCCCGGCCTTCAAAACCGTTGTCGCGCACGGCATCGTGCTCGGCGACGACGGCCTGAAGATGAGCAAGTCCAAGGGTAACTACCCGGATGTGAACGAGGTGTTCAACCGGGACGGTTCCGATGCGATGCGCTGGTTCTTGATGAGTTCGCCGATTCTGCGCGGCGGCAATCTGATCGTCACCGAGCGCGGCATCCGCGAGGGGGTGAGCCACGCGCTGCGCCCGCTGTGGAACGCGTGGACCTTCCTGCAGCTGTACGCGTCGAAACCCGGTGTGTGGCGTACGGATTCGACGCACGTGCTGGACCGCTACATCCTGGCCAAGCTGGCCGCGACCCGGGATGCGATGACCGAGGCGCTGGAGGTCTACGACGTCGCGGGCGCCTGTGACGAACTGCGCTCGTTCGCCGACGCGTTGACGAATTGGTATGTGCGCCGGTCGCGTTCGCGGTTCTGGGCGGAGGACCGCGATGCGGTGGATACCCTGCACACCGTGCTCGAGGTGGTCACCCGGCTGGCCGCGCCGCTGCTGCCGCTGATCTCGGAGGTGATCTGGCGCGGGCTGACCGGCGGTGAGTCGGTGCATCTGGCCGATTGGCCCAAAGATGCCGAGCTGCCGCGTGATCCGGAACTGGTCTCGGCGATGGACGAGGTGCGCACGGTGTGCTCGACGGTGCTGAGCCTGCGCAAGGCACAGAATCTGCGGGTGCGCCTGCCGCTGGCCGAGGTCACCATCGCCGCGCCGGATGCCGAGCGGTTGCGCCCGTACGCGGATCTGATCGCCGACGAGGTGAACGTCAAGAAGGTGGATCTGACCACCGATGTCGCCGTGCACGGCCGTTTCGAGCTGGTGGTCAACGCCAGGGCCGCGGGCCCGCGCCTCGGCAAGGATGTGCAGACCGTGATCAAGGCGGTGAAGGCGGGCGAGTGGAGCGAGGGCGCCGACGGTGTGGTGACCGCGGCCGGTATCGCGCTGCTGCCGGAGGAGTACACGCAGCGCCTGGTCGCCGCCGAACCGGAGTCGACCGCCGCGCTGCCGGGTAACGCCGGCCTGGTGGTGCTGGATTCGGTGGTCACCGAGGAATTGGCGGCCGAGGGCTGGGCCCGCGACCTGATCCGCGACCTGCAGGAGACCCGCAAGTCGCTCGGCCTCGACGTATCCGACCGGATTGCCGTTGTGCTGCAGGTCCCGGCCGACCGCCAGGCCTGGGCCGAGACGCATCGCGACCTGATCGCGGGCGAAATCCTCGCCACCACGCTCACTTTCGGTGATCCCGGCGCGAATGCCGCCGAGGTGGTCGGCGGCGTGCGGGTATCGGTCACCAAGAACTGACGCCGTTCGATTGGTCGGGGCGGGCACTGCGGGTCCCGCCCCGACCAATCGCGCTGTCTTGTCGACGATTTCGGAAGAGTGGCTAGCCTTCAGTGAATGTGATATAGATCACATGCTGAGAATTAGCTGAAATCTTGCGAGCCGGTGAGGTCGGCGGCACAATCGGGAATGTTGCTCTTGTTACAGAAGTCCTCTTCTGTGATAGGAGTTACTTCTCGTGCCGTGTCTGATCTGAAAAGTGCTGTGCCAGGCGGGGTTTCGCCGGGCCCGGCCGCCCCGTTCGGTCCGACGATGTGGTCCGCCTCGGGTGCCGCCCGGGATGCCGGAGAGTAGCCCTCGGTCCACCGACGGAAGGGGCGAGCACATGCCGACTCGATCCGCGCGTAAGCCGCTGCGCCGCATCGCCATCGGATTCCTGGTCGCGACGGCCGCGACGCTGGTGCTGGCCGGGCCCGCCTGGTCCGATACCGGCAGCGCCTCCGGCAGTGGCGGTTCCGGCTCAGGTTCCGGTTCGGGCTCGGGCAGTTCCAGCGGCTCGGCCGCACTGCCGCTGCCGAGCAGCGCCGGGCTCGGCGCACTCACCGCCGCGTCGACCCAGACCGGTAAACCGTATCGCTGGGGCGGTATCGGCCCGGACGCATGGGACTGTTCCGGCCTGGTGCAGTGGGCGTTCCGGCAAGTGGGCGTGCAGATTCCGCGCACCACCTGGCAGCAGGCCAAGGCCGGTGCCCCGGTGCCGTTCGGTGCGCTCTCGCCGGGCGATGTGGTGATACTGAACGAAGACGCCTCACACGTCGGCATCTACGCCGGTTTCGGCCAGGTGCTCAACGCCTACGACTGGGGCGTGCCGGTCGGTCTGACCCCGCTCAGCCAGTTCTTCATCTATACCATTCGGCGGTTCTGAGACCTGTCCGGCGCCTCCGCCGGGAAATCCTGCGATGAATCGGATACCTTGCACGGCACGGCAGTACGGCTGCGTGATGATGAGGATGATGAGGGAACAGTGCGTATGCGCTTGATGCCGAGTACGCTCGGCGTGCTGGTGCTCGCCGCGGCACTCAGCGGTTGCGGCGGCGACAAGAATGATGCCGGTGATCTGAAACCCGGTGTGATCCAAGGCTTTTCAAATCCGGAGAGCGTACTTGTCGCCGGTGACAAGTACGTCGTCTCGAATATGGGCGCGCAGCAGGATCCGGTCGCCAAGGACGGCGACGGCTTCCTGTCCCTGCTCGATGCCACCGGCAAGGTGATCGAGCAGAAGGCGATGCCGAAGGCGGGCGATCCGCCGCTGAACTCGCCGAAGGGTATGGCGTTCGTGGACAACAAGGTCTACGTCGCCGATGTCGATCGGGTGGTCGGCTACGACCTGAACACCCGCGGGCAGGTCTTCGAGGCCAAGATCGACGGCGACGCCCCGACCGAGCTGAACGATATCGCGTTGCTGGACAACAAGACTCTGCTGGTGACCGACACCCTGCGCAGTTCGGTCTACCAACTCGACCTGGAGGGCAAGAAGTTCGCGACGCTCACCAGCGGGGTGCCCGGCGCCAACGGCATCGCGCTGGAGAAGTCCGGCAAGGTCGCCTACGTCAACGGCGACGGCGCGCACAACGAGGGCGGCGATCTGTTCCGGCTGGAGCTGGGCAAGGCGCCGCTGTCGCCGAAGAAGATCGGCGGCGTGCACGGGCTGCTCGACGGCATCGCGGTGCTGTCGGACGGCAATATCGCTGTCTCGGACTGGGTTTCGTTCGACAACCCGGTGCCGGGCAAGGTGACCGTCTACAAGGCCGACGGCACCGAGGTCGCGAAGGTGAAGCTGCCGGACAACGTGCGCGGCCCCGCCGATTTCACGCTCGACAAGAGCGGAAAGTACCTGCTCGTTCCGGCGATGACCGACAACGTGGTGCATATCGTTCCGGCACCGTAACCGGCTGACGCACAACGTATTCCGCGCGATTCGCCGGATTGGTTCCGGCGAATCGCGCGGCAGCCCGAACGGGCGCTGCCGACGAGGTCGTCCGCAGCCCGCGCACGGCCGGAGCGACTGCGGAGGTACGTCTAACCGAGCTCGGTGGCCAGTTGACGCAGCAGCGGTCCGTACTGCTGATGCGCCAGCGCCGAGGCGAATTGGGCGACGAGGTAATCGGCCGGATTGCCGGTGTCGTACCAGCGGCCCTGGATCACCTGGCCGAACACCGCGTGATCGGCCGCGTACGCGTTGATCGCGTCGGTGAGATACACCTCGCCCGTTCGGTGTTCGTACCAGCGCTTGGTCTGGATCCTGAGTTCCTCGATGATGCCTGGGGTGACCACATAGCCGCCGATGGCCGCGAAATTCGACGGCGCGTCCTCCGGCTTCGGTTTTTCGCGCAGGCCGCTGATGCGCAGCAGCCCGCTGCCGAGATCGTCGGCGACCACCGGAACGCCGTAGCGCTGGGATTCGCTGGGGTCCATCGGCATCAGCGCGAGCACCGGACCGCTGGTGCGCTCGTAGGCGTCGATGAGCTGCTGGGCGCGCGGGGTTTCGGCGACGAATACGTCATCGGGCCACAGCACCAGCATCGGCTCGTCGGCGAGGTGGCGCGCCGCGTTCAGCACGGGGGTGCCGTTGCCGTACGGGCCGTGCTGGTCGAGGTAGGTGATGTGGCCGAGCCGGGACAGCTCGCCGACCTCCTCGACCGCGTCGGCGTATGCGGTCTTGCCGTCCGCGCGCAACTGTGCGACGAGTGCGGGGTTCGGGCGGAAGTGGTCCTGGATCAACGACTTTCCGCCGCTCACCACGATGGTGATATCGGTGATCCCGGAGGCGACCAGCTCGCGTACCGTGTGCTCGATCACCGGTTTGTCGCCGACCGGTAGCATCTCTTTGGGGATGGCCTTGGTCAGCGGGAGCAACCGGGAGCCGATACCGGCGGCCGGGATCACGGCCTTGCGGATCTTCATGCGTCCGATCATCACATATAGGCGGAAGCTTCAACTTGGATCCCCATCACACTCGTGTGTACGGATTCTGTCAGTGTCCGCGCGTAGATTTCGGGTGTGACCACCGATGATGCGCTGACCGCGGCCCGCCGCTGGGTGTTGCACATCGATATGGACGCGTTCTTCGCCTCGGTAGAGCAGTTGACCCGGCCGACGCTGCGCGGGCGGCCGGTCCTGGTCGGCGGCACCGGCGCCCGGGGTGTGGTGGCAGGTGCGAGCTATGAGGCGCGGGTGTTCGGCGCCCGCTCCGCCATGCCGATGCATCAGGCGCGCAGGCTGGTCGGGGTCACGGCGGTGGTGGTGCCCGCCCGCGGGTCGGTGTACGGCGCGGTGAGCGCCCAGGTATTCGATGCGCTGCGCTCGCGAATTCCGGTGCTGGAGACGCTGTCCTTCGACGAGGCGTTCGGCGAGCCCGCGGAATTGGCCGGGGCCACCGCGGGGCAGGTGCATCGGTTCTGCGAGGAGTTGCGCGCGGTGGTGCGCGAGCGCACCGGATTGGTCGCCTCGGTCGGCGCGGGCACCGGCAAGCAGCTGGCCAAGATCGCCTCGGGGCTGGCGAAACCCGATGGCATACGGGTGATTTCACCGGTCGAGCAGCAACAGTTGCTGGCCGGGCTGCCGGTGCGCAAGCTGTGGGGGATCGGCCCGGTCGCCGAGGGCAGGCTGCGCTCGCTGGGCATCGAGACGGTGGGTGCGTTCGCGGCGCTGCCCGAGGCGGAGGCGGTCTCGATCCTGGGCGGCAGCGTCGGCGCCGCACTGCACCGGCTGGCCCGCGGCATCGACGACCGCCCGGTCGCCGAGCGCGCCGAGGCCAAGCAGATCAGCGCCGAAACCACCTACGAGCACGACATCGTCACGCTCGCACAGCTGCGCCCGGCGATCGAGGCGATGGCCGCGGCCGCGCACCGCAGGCTCGGCAAGGACGGGCGCGCGGCGCGCACCGTGGTGCTGAAGCTCAAGAAGTCCGATATGTCCATTGTCACTCGATCGTTCACCCTGCCTTACGCGACAACCGATCTGGCCACCCTCACCACCGCGGCGCTGCGGTCGGCGATCGATCCGGCCGAACTGGGTCCGGTCCGGCTCGTCGGGGTCGGCTACGGCGGGCTGTCCGCGGTGCGGCAGGAATCACTGTTTCCCGAGCTGGATCGGGATCCGCTATCGGAAGGTGAACTGCCGCAGCCCGATTCGGGTCCGGGCGGATTGATCGCCGCGCCGCAGGTAGCGGACGCGAGCCGGGTCTGGTATCCCGGAATGGATGTCGCACATCCCGAATTCGGGCACGGCTGGGTGCAGGGTGCCGGACAAGGTGTTGTGACGGTCCGATTCGAGACCAGCTCGACAGGGCCGGGCCCGGCGCGTACGTTCGCAGCCGACGACATCAGTTTGTCGCGGGCGGATCCGCTCGGCAGTCTGCGCTGACGGGTAGCCTGGGTACCTCGTGCAGCGCTGCCGTTCGGGTGGTCGCTGCCTGGTCTGACCGAAACGTACCTACTCCGAACGCAAAGGACGAGCAGTTGAAGAAGACTGGACGCATCGCTATCGCCGGCCTGGCCATCGTCGCCGCCCTGAGCATGACCGCCTGTGGCAGTGACGACAAGAAGAGTGAAGCCAAGCCGACCAAGGCGACCACCAGCGTCAAGGCGTCTGCTTCGAACCCGAATCTGCCGCCGACCCCGACCGTCGCCCAGCTGAACGAGGAACTGCAGCGCGCGCTCGACCCGAACGTGCCGGTCGCCGAGAAGCTGGAGATGGTGCAGGGCGCCCAGGCCGATCCGGACCTGCCCAGCCGCCTCGCCGAGGCGTACAAGCAGACCGGCGCGTCGGTGGTCGTCACCGACGTCACCGCATTCGGCGACACCGTCAACGCGAAGGCCAAGCTCACGCTGAACGGCCAGGAGAACGTCGCCGACGTGCCGTTCGTCGCCGAGGACGGCAAGTGGAAGGTCCAGAAGGCGTGGGCCTGCCAGATCCTGTCGCTGGCCAACGTGCAGTCGAAGGCCTGCGCCGCCTGATCCCGGTGTGGTCCGGCTCACCGTTCGGTATCGGTGAGCCGGACTGCCGGAAATTCTCAGCTTTTCCGAAAGTTCCTGTTGGCGTGCGGTTTTGCCGCGTTTTTGTGAGCCCGGTCACCGTCTCGTGGTATTTGGGCCCGATGTCGTACCGCTAACATCTGCTGCCGTGGCTGACACGATGGTGTGGGCGGGGCAGCCGTCCGTCGAGGACTCCGAACGCGGTACGGCAGATAACGATAGACGTGGGGGATGGGCTCGACGGGTCGCGATCATTGCCGGCCTGCTCGGATTCGTGCTGGCGGCAGCGGTGCCGTTCCTGCCGGTGCGCCAGGAGGCGGCGAGTGTCGACTGGCCGCAGGCGGCCAATGCGGTGAATGTCGAATCGCCACTGCTTTCCTATGCGCCGCTTGATCTTTCGATGCAGGTGCCGTGCTCGGCGCTGACCGCGCTCGCGGCGTCCGGCGGCACCGTGCTCTCGACCATCCCGCGGCAGTCGGCGGATGTCGAACACTACGGCCTCGTCGTCAAGGTCGTCGCGGACACCGCGGAGCGGCCCGGACGGGTCGATGTGGTCTCGCGCAATACGCTGCTCTGGTCGGCGCCGCTGAGCGCGGTGCGCGACCAGTCGTGTGGGCTCGCGATCGATATCTCCGCCGCGAACGCCGCTGTGTCGGTAACCGGCGGTGGCCCAACGGATTCCAGCAAGGTGACCGCTGGTGATCTGCGGCCGCAGGTGGTCGGCGTATTCACCGAACTGACCGGCGCGGTGCCGCGGGGCATGCACGTGCACATCGCCGTCGACTCCCGTTTCTCCACTTCGCCGACGCCGCTGAAATTGGCGGTGATCATGCTGTGCCTGATCGCGACCGGCGCCGCGCTCGTCGCGCTGCACCAGCTCGACCGGCTCGACGGCCGCCGCACGCGGCGTTTCCTGCCGCAGCGCTGGTGGCGGCTGCGCCCCACCGACTGGGTGGTCTTCGCGACGCTGCTGGTCTGGCATTTCATCGGCGCCAACACTTCCGACGACGGCTACATCCTCGGCATGGCGCGCGCCTCGCAGAGTTCGGGCTATATGTCGAACTACTACCGGTGGTTCTCGGTGGACGAAGGCCCGTTCTACACGCCGTACACCGACATCATCTCCTGGCTGGCGCGGATCTCGACGGTGAGCCCGTGGGTGCGGCTGCCGACCCTCGCGGTCGCGGTGCTCACCTGGTGGGTGATCAGCCGCGAAATCCTGCCGCGGCTCGGTAATGTCTTCCGGCGCAACAAGATCGCGGTGTGGACCGCCGCCCTGGTATTCCTGGCGTTCTGGCTGCCGTACAACAACGGCCTGCGCGCCGAACCGTATGTGGCCTGCGGTGTGGTGCTCACCTGGGTATCGGTCGAGCGGGCCATCGCGACCAGGCGGCTGCTGCCCGCCGCGCTCGCGGTGATCATCGCGGCGCTGACGTTGACCGTCGCGCCGTCGGGCCTGATCTGTATCGGCGCGCTGCTGGCCGGGGCGCGCAGCCTGACCCCGGTGCTGCTGCGGCGGGCCAAGGACGTCGGCTACCTGGCGCTGCTGCTACCGCTGCTCGCGGCCGGATTCGTCATTCTGACCATCGTTTTCGCGGATCGCACGCTCGGCGCGGCGCTCGAGATGTTCTACGTGCACAACCGAATCGGGCCCGGCGACACCTGGTTCGCGGAATACCTGCGCTACCAATATCTGATCCAGCCCAACGGCGACGGCTGGCTGACCCGCAGATTCGGTGTCTTCGTCATGCTGCTCGGGCTGGTGGTCTGCGCGGCGACCATGCTGCGGCGCGGCGGTCATATCCCGGGCACCGCGCCGGGGCCGTCGCGCCGGGTGGTCGGCATCACCCTGGCCGCGATGGTGCTGCTGATGTTCTCGCCGACCAAGTGGAACCATCAGTTCGGCGTCTTCGCCGGGTTGGCGACCTGCGTCGCGGCGCTGACGGCCGTCGCGGTCGGTCCGGCGGTGATGCGCCCGCTGCGCAACCGGGCACTGGTTGCCGCGGCCGTATTCTTCGCGCTCGCACTGACTTTCACGGCGGCGAACGGCTACTGGTACGCGTCGGCGTGGGGTAACCCGTGGTGGGACAAGCCGCCGTCATTCCACGGGAAGGGGTTCTCCACCGGATTCTTCGGGCTGTCGGTGCTCGCGCTGCTGGTCGCCGGATGGTTCCACATCCGTCCCGAATCGCGGCCGCGGCCGGATTCCCCGGCAGGCCGGATCATGCGTACCCCGGTGCTGGCGGTGACCGCGGCGGCCATGGTGGTGTTCATGCTGCTTTCCTTCGCGAAAGCCGCTGTGGCGCAATATCCGTCGTATTCGCTGGCGCAATCCAATGCGGCCGAGGCGGTTTCCGGCGGTTGCGGTATGGCCGACAAGGTGCTGGTGGAGCCGGATACCAACGCCTCGATGCTGCGCCCGGTCTCCGGCGATGTCGGCACCGCGCTCGGCCGCACCGAATCCACCGGATTCGGTCCGAACGGTGTTGCGCCGGTACTGGTTTCGGACGAGGTCGAATCGACCACCGGCCGCGCGAATTCGGTGTCGAGCGATCCGGACCAGCTGCGCGACGCGGCCAAATCGGCGGGGTCCGGATCGGATACCTCGCACGGCAGCGGTATCAACGGCAGCACCGTATCCCTGCCCTTCGGACTCGATCCGGCGACGACGCCGGTGCTCGGCAGCTACCGCGACGGCGACCAGACACCCGCCTCGCTGATCAGCGACTGGTATCGGCTGCCGAATGAGGTGAACGGCAGCCGCGGCCAGATCATCGCGATAGCGGTGGCGGGCCGGATCCATTCGGTGGATGCCGAGGGCGTCGTCCATCAGGGACAGAATCTGGAGCTGGAATACGGTAGGTCACAACCGAATGGCGAGGTCACCGCGCTGGGTCGGACGGTGCCGATCGATATCGGTCCGTCGCCGATGTGGCGCAACCTGCGGGTCCCGCTGAACCGGTTGCCCGGCGACGCCGACGTGGTGCGGTTGGTCGGCGAGGACAAGGATCTGAGCCGGGACCAGTGGTTCGCGGTGACACCGCCGCGGGTGCCGCAGACGAAAACGCTGAACAGCCTGCTCGGTTCGAAGACGCCGGTGCTGCTGGACTGGGCCGTCGGCCTGCACTTCCCGTGCCAGAACCTGGTGCCGACGCACGACGGCGTCTCGGATCTGCCCAGGTACCGAATCCTGCCGGACCGCAACGGCGCGACCATCACCAACCTGTGGGAGGCGCACGACGGCGGCGGCCCACTCGGCTGGACCCAGCTGTTGTTCACCTCGCGCCAACTGCCCTCGTACCTGGACGAGAAATGGAACCGGGACTGGGGTTCGATCGAGCAGTTCGTGCCCATCGACGCGACGGCCGAACCGGCCAGGGTGACGGTGGATCAGGTGCGCCGCTCGGGCGCCTGGGCGCCGCCGCACACCATCCTCGACTGGTGACGCTTGACCTGAAGATAGGTTGAGGTTGCAGCATGGTGGTCGTCCGGAGCCACGAAAACCGAAGGGCCACCATGCTGTTCACCGACGCCGAATTCGAATACCTGAACACCCAACTGCTCGGCCGCCTGGCGACCGTGCAGTCGAACGGCACACTGCAGGTCAGTCCCGTGTCGTACCGGTACAACGAGCGAACCGGCACGATCGACATCCGCGGCCGGTACATGTCGCGCAGCCAGAAGTTCAAAAACGTCGCCGCCAACGGCCGAGTCGCCTTCGTCGTCGACGACCTGCCGTCGACCCAACCGTGGCGGGTACGCTGCCTGGAAATCCGTGGCCGCGGCGAAGCGCTCACCGCGCCAACGGATTCCGCGTTCGAACCGGACCCGAACGTGGACGGGGCGATCATTCGGATCCATCCGGAGAAGATCATCGGCTTCGGGATCGATGATCCGGACCGGGATCCGCATGAGTTGGAGAAGAATATTCGTAGGGTGCCTGCGGTTTGAGGGTTTTGGCTCGGGGCCGGTTTACTGAGCGAATATGGCGTCGAGTGTGGTGGCGGTCAGGGTCCGGCTCGATCAGGATCACTCGATTCGACGTCTGCGGGGCCGGGTTTCGGCCCGGACTTCTTGATCAGTACGTCGAATAGCGCATCGACAAATCCTTCCATTGAACCTGTCTTTTCCTCCCAGGTATTGACCAGGTTTCTCAGTTTGGCTTGCGACTCGGGCTGAGCTCTGGCTTGCTCCTCGCCGTAGATGATCTGCTCGAAGCTACCGCCGGCCAGGAGTCGGTTCATCCAGGTTCGGCATTGTTCCGTGTCTGCACATCGGACATCGTGGTCAAGCCACATGGGTATTACGCCGAATTTCATGAGCAGCAATGCGAGTAGCAGTGCAGTTTCTGCGTACGGACAAGGTGTGATCGGTTCTTGACTTACCAGAATTTCGTCCAAGTCGGCACTGTACGTGAATCGATCCACCCATGTCCGCACCTGCTCTGTGTCTGCCGCGCGGACGCTGTCGATGGTCGGTGCAGACAGTGGGCCAAACCTCAGCGTCAACATCGCGAGCAGAATCTCGGAATCGTGGCGACCTACGGTTTCTCTTGCAGCGCAATGCTTTTCAGTGTTAGGGAAAGCGATCTCCTCGGTACAGGATGGTTGATGATCGAAGACCTGCTCGAGAGTAGCGGCTGTCGGTGGCCGATGGCGCCAAATTTGCGGTCGAAGATGTCTGCAACGGTCGTGGAGTCCAGAAATCGGTCCATCCATGTTTCGAGCTGGTCGCGGCGGTGCCGACGGTGTTGGTGACTTCATCGGGCAGCGGCCCGAACTTCCAGGCCAGAAGTCAAAGCAAAGCCCGGGCTTCGCCTTTGGCGCGGAACGGGTCAGAAGCCTCCGCGGGGCCGATCTGGTGAGTAAAGACTTCGTCGAGCGTGGTGGCGCGCAGGATGCGGCGAGTCCATGTCCGCAGTTGATCTGGGTCTGCTGTGTGAACTTTGTCGGTGATATCGGCGGGCACAGATTCGAACTTCTCTTGCAGCAGGTCGAGCAGCGTCTCGGTGCGCTCTTCGATGCGTCCTTCGGCGCGGAGCCGGTCAGCGGTGGTCACGATGGCCTCCGTGACTCGGGGCCAGCCTACGGAGCGAAGACCTCTTCGGGGGAGGTGGCATCGATGATTCGGGCCGTCCAGGTCCGCACTTGCTCTGGAGTCGCAGTGTCGATGCGGCGGGTGAACCGGTCGGGCACCGATTTGAACTTCACGGCCAGCAGTTGGCGCAGAGCCTCGGCGCGTCCTTTGGCTTCACCCTTGGCTTCGCCTTTGGCCTCGCCTTCGGCGCGGAGCCGGTCAGCGGTGGTCATGATGGCCTCCTGGGCTCGGGGACCGACTAGGTCGGCGATGGGTTGCAGATCGGCTGTATCGATATCGCTGACGCTAACAATGTAGTACATGATGGTGTCGAGGTCGTCCTTGCCCGTGGGACTGTTCCCGATGGCTCGTAGGTTCTCGACCAGTGGAAGCAGCATGTCTGTGTGCGGCATGTCGGGGGCGATCTTGTGCAGTGCCAGCATGACTTTGGTCAACGGCGTCCGACCACTGTTGAGCAAAGTATCGAGGTCCATCGCGGTGATGTCATCGAGTAGGAATTGGAAGCGTGGCAGGTAGGGACCCGAAGCCGTGCGCATATCCGGTTCGAGATCGAATAGCTCGATGAGCTCGGTATGGGTATTCCAACGTCGACCTTTGTGACTGCTGTGCACTACCAGCGGGATCACCATCGGCAGCTGGGACTTCGGGTTCGTCGTCCGATGGTGATCCCAGATGTTCACCATGTACCCGAGCAATCGGACCGCCATGAACCTGTCGGTGCGGCTTTGGTGTTCGATCAGTATGTATGCGTAGGTGTCGTGGCCGTCGAGGCTTGCCCGGTACACCACGTCGGCTTGGCTGCATCGCAGGTGCCTCTCTACGAAGGCGGGCGACTGGAGTTCCAATTTCTCCCAATTGATATATGCGGCAATGGTTTTCGGCAGAACCTCCGTTAGCTCGCTTGCTGCCTCGGCGGGTCGGCTGATCACGCTCCGGAAATAGGAGTCGTGTGGATTCGATTGTGACGCGGACACACTCATAGCCTTTCGGTCGGCCGAGCGGGACAGGTCAAGCGTTCTTGGTGGCGATGCGTACGGCGAGGGCGATCAGGTCGTCGCCGCGCAGGCCGGGGTAGCCGTGCAGTTTCTTGCGCCACTGTGGGGGGACGGCGCGTGCGCCCCAGCGTGCGCCGAGCAGTCCGCCTGCGATGGCGGCGGTGGTGTCGGTGTCACCGCCTGCGCGTACGCATTTCTCGAGTGCGGCGGCGAGTTGTCCTGGGCCGGACGGGTCGGTGTTGGTAATCGCCCACCATGCCGTTTGCAAGGCGTGCACTACCCAGCCGTTTCTCGGAAACAGTTGGGGTCGACCGGTTTCGGCCTCGTCGAGGCGCGGGAGCCAGTAGTCGGCGGCGGGGGATGCCGCGGCGTATTCGCGGACGCCGTCGAAGGTGCCGTACAGCACCGCGTGGCGGATGGCGTATGTCCAGATCTTGCATGCCTCGGTGGCGTGCTCGTCGTAGTGGGTGAGCATGCCGATGGCGCCCGCCATCCTGACGCATTCGTCCGCGTCGCGCAGGTAGGCGACGGCGACCGGCGCTGTCCGCATCAGCGAGCCGTTTCCGCCGGTCAGACCGGTCAGCGACCTGGCGCGAGCCCACATATCCGCGGCGGATTGCGGACGCACCTCCAGGACCGTGCGGGTCTGGTTGCCGATGTCCTTCGGTCGCGAATCCCACCAGCGGACGAATCCGGCCGCGACGGCATCCGGATCGATACCCGGTCCGGGTTCCGCGGCGAGCGCGACGGCCAGTGCCATCGATGTGTCATCGGTCCATTCGCCGGGCTCCCAGCGGAAGGCCCCGCCGCCGATCATATCGATCGCGAGATCCGGGTCCGGATTGGTGAATTCGTAGCCCGCCCCAAGTGCGTCACCCGCCGCGGTGCCGAGCAGTACGCCCGCGGCGCGGTCCAGCTGTGCGTCGTCCAGCATTGATTTCCCCTCCCATTTCCTGCCGCCGGCCGCCAATGTACCGCGTGCAACACTCGCTGCCGAGTTGCTGTGTTGCGCGATGCAACCACAACCAATCGTCAGGCGAGTGCCTCGCGCGGAGCTCGGCCCGGCGCAGGCTAATGACGGGCTACGCCCGACAGCGCCGTTAGGCTTGCGAGCATGTCGATAACCGTGCAGGCCTCGGGGGCGACCGGACTCACGGCGGCCGAGGTCGAACAGCGCCGCCGCGACGGGCTCACCAACGACATTCCCGACCGAGCCAGCCGCTCGGTGCGAGATATCGTCCGGGCCAACGTCTTCACCAGGATCAACGCCATCCTCGGCGTGCTGTTCCTGCTGGTACTGGCCACCGGATCGATCGTGGACGGAATGTTCGGCCTGCTCATCATCGCGAACAGCGGGGTGGGCATCATCCAGGAGATCCGGGCGAAGCGGACCCTGGACCAGCTGGCCATCGTCAGCCAGGCCAAGCCGACGGTGCGCCGCGACGGCGCCGCGCGGGAGGTGCCGCCGAAGGAGGTGGTGCTCGACGACATCATCGAACTCGGGCCGGGCGACCAGATCGTCGTCGACGGTGTCATCGAGGAATCGGCGCAGCTCGAGGTGGATGAATCGCTGCTCACCGGTGAGGCAGACCCGATCGATAAGACGGTCGGCGCCACCGTGATGTCGGGTAGCTACGTGGTTTCCGGATCCGGTGCGTACCGCGCGACGAAGGTCGGCAAGGACGCGTACGCGGCCAAACTCGCCGATGAGGCGAGCAAATTCACGCTGGTGCATTCGGAACTGCGCACCGGTATCGACAAGATCCTGAAGTTCATCACCTACCTGCTGATACCCGCGGGTCTGCTGAGCATCTACAACCAGCTGTTCTCCAGCGGCGAGTCGTGGCGGCCCGCGCTCACCGGCATGATCGCCGCGCTGGTGCCGATGGTCCCCGAGGGGCTGGTGTTGATGACCTCGGTCGCATTCGCGGTCGGCGTCGTGCGACTGGGGCGGCGCAAATGCCTCGTCCAGGAGTTGCCCGCGATCGAGGGTCTGGCCCGGGTCGACGTGGTGTGCGCGGACAAGACCGGCACGCTCACCGAGAACGGTATGCGGCTCAGCGAGATTCGCGCGCTCGGCGACGGTGATCCGGACCTCGCGCGAAAGGCGTTGGCCGCCATGGCCGCCGACGATCCTCGGCCCAATGCCAGCGTGCAGGCCATCGCGGAGGCGCTGCCGGACGGGCCGGGCTGGTCGCGCACCGCGAACGCGCCGTTCTCCTCGGCGAAGAAATGGAGCGGCGTCTCCTACGGCGACAACGGCAACTGGCTGCTCGGCGCGCCGGACGTCCTGCTCGACCCGGGCTCCGAAGATGCCCGTGTCGCAGAGGAATTGGGTTCCTCCGGGCTGCGCATCCTGCTCCTGGCGCGCGGTGACCGCCCGGTCGACGCGGCCGACGCGCCGGGCCGGGTGACGCCGGCCGCGCTGGTGGTGCTGGAGCAGAAGGTGCGGCCCGATGCCGGTGACACGCTCGAATACTTTGCCCAGCAGAATGTTTCGATCAAGGTGATCTCGGGTGACAATGCCGTCTCGGTCGGCGCGGTTGCCTCGTCGCTGAACCTACCCGGCGGCGACCATGCGGTGGACGCGCGCGAATTGCCGGAGGACCAAAGCGAACTCGCGGATGTGCTGGAGCGCGAGACCACCTTCGGCCGGGTGCGCCCGGACCAGAAGCGGGCCATGGTCGCCGCGCTCCAATCCCGCGGTCACACCGTTGCCATGACCGGTGACGGTGTGAACGACGTACTGGCGCTGAAGGATTCGGATATCGGCGTGGCGATGGGTTCGGGCAGTCCGGCGACCAGGGCGGTGGCGCAGATCGTATTGCTGGACAACAGGTTCGCCACGCTGCCGTACGTGGTGGGCGAGGGCCGCAGGGTGATCGGCAATATCGAGCGGGTCTCGAATCTGTTCCTCACCAAAACCGTCTATTCGGTATTGCTCGCATTTCTGGTCGGCGCGGCGGGTGTCGGGTCGAAGATCTTCGGCTACGACCCGCTCGGCTATCCGTTCCTGCCGAGGCATGTGACGATCGCGGCCTGGTTCACCATCGGCATCCCGGCGTTCATCCTGTCGCTGGCGCCGAACAACGAGCGCGCCCGCAGCGGATTCGTTTCCCGCGTCATGCGTTTGGCGATTCCGTCGGGTGTGGTGATCGGCGTGTGCACGTTCGTCGCCTACCTGTTCGCCTATGCCGGGAAGGATGCGACCGAGTCGGAGAAGGTGCAGGCGGGCACCACGGCGCTGATCACCCTGATCATGATCGCGGTGTGGGTCCTTGCCATCGTGGCGCGGCCGTATGTGTGGTGGAAGGTCGTGCTGATCGGTGCGTCGGTGGCCGCGTATGTGTTCTTGTTCACGGTTCCGTTCACCAAACATTTCTTCAAACTCGATCCGTCGAACGCCGCGCTGACGGCGGCCGCATTCGCCTGTGGCGCTGTGGGAATCGTGTTGGTCGAGGTGGCGTGGTGGGTGGGCGCGCGCATCACCGGCGCGGAGCGGCATCCCACACCGGGCGGTATGTGAGCAAACTCGCGTGCTCACCCAGCAACTGGACAACTGACCCGGCACGCCGCGAGATGCCTTGTGCGAAGCGCTGATTCGGTGTTGGAGTACCTTCTCCCACTATGGAGGTACTGCTGCACCAGATCGACGCATTCGTCGATGGCCCCTTTTCGGGCAATCCGGCCGCGGTGATGCCGCTGCCGTCATGGCTGCCGGACGAGTTGCTGCAAAACCTGGCCGAGGAGAACAACCTCGCCGAGACCGCCTTCTACACCTCCCAATTACCGCCCGAGGCGGGCGGCCCGCCGGGTGACTGGCCCGCCTTCCACCTGCGCTGGTTCACCCCGACGGTCGAGGTGGACATGTGCGGCCACGCCACCATGGCGACGGCGGCGCAGGTGCTGGAGGATATCCACCCCGGCGCGGACCGGGTGAGCTTCTACACCCGCAGCGGCTGGTTGCACGTCGACCGCACCGACGACGACGAGTACGTGCTCGATCTGCCCGCGCTGGAATCGACCGAGGTGGAGCCGAATCCGCAGCTGGTTGC
Organism: Nocardia sp. JCM 34519.1; assembly: GCF_020361265.1. NCBI lineage: Bacteria > Bacillati > Actinomycetota > Actinomycetes > Mycobacteriales > Nocardiaceae > Nocardia > Nocardia sp. JCM 34519.1. Next base: position 6,024 of record NZ_JAIRBR010000034.1, on the reverse strand, counting down.
CGCGCTCGGGGTGCGCGCGGTGCGCGCCTACACCGGGTTCGACGAGGTGATCGTCGTCGGCACCGAGGCGGAAGTGCTTGCCGCACAACCGGATTTCTCCGCTTTTCCGCCGATAGCCTTCGACGCGGTGATCACCGCGCCCGGCGACACCGTCGATTTCGTCTCCCGGGTCTTCGGGCCGGATCTCGGCGTTATCGAGGATCCGGTCACCGGGTCGGCGCACGCTCAGCTGGTTCCGCTGTGGGCCAAGGAATTCGGCCGTGCCGAACTGCTCGCGCGGCAGTTGTCCAGGCGCGGCGGAACCCTGCGCGGCGAACTGCACGGTGACCGGGTGCAGCTCATCGGCCGCTGCCGCCGCTACCTCGACGGCGTTGTGACGCTGCCGGATCAGGGTGGCGAGTAGCGATTCGATGCGGGGTGGCGGTCGGGCATCAGTCCGGATCCGCCATCGGAAACAGGATGGGGCTCAACAGATATCGAGCTCTGTCCGGTGTGTACTGGTTGGCGAGCACCGGCAGGATGGCCTCGCGCATCCTGGTGATGAGAGTATTCAGCTCGTCGTCGTCGAGCCAGATGGCGTGCTGCCGGTAGCCGACGGAATCCTTTGCCGGATCGGCATTTTCGCTGTCGAGGTAGGCGTTGAACTCGGCGAGCAGGCCGGCCATCGCCGCCGGGAATCCGCGGCGGTGGTCCTCGGGGGTGAGCCGGGCCGCGGTTTCCTGATCTATGCTCGCGCGATCCTGGCGTAGCCGGTAGGTGCGCTCCACCGCGCCACGGACCCGCTGCTCCCCGGCGACCTCCAGTACCTCGCCGCTGGTGAGCAGGTCGACGTGGCGGTACACCGTCGCCTTCGAAACATCCGGCAGGCGCGCGCAGAGCTGCGCGGTGGTGAGCATCCTTCCGCCGCGCAACGCGTGCACGATGCGCAGGCGGACCGGGTGTCCCAGCAGTTCCAAGATGTCCATTGTGCAACCTTCTCATACCTGCTACCTTTCTCAAATATGAGAAAGGTAGCTAGTCCCGATAGCTTCATCGAACGCGATATCACCCTCGGTGACGGGGATCGACAGGTCGCCGGAACGTTGACCCTGCCGCGCGGCGCGGGACCGCATCCGGGTGTCGTATTGCTCAGCGGCGGTGCGCCTTTCGACCGCGACGAGACGTCGGGGCCGAATAAGCCGCTGCGGGACCTGGCCTGGGGATTGGCCGAGCAGGGCGTCGCCGTGGTGCGGTTCGACAAAGTCACCTACAACCGCCTCGAGCTGTATCAGCGCCCCGATTTCACGCCGACGCAGGAGTATGTACCGCATGCGGTCGCGGCCGTGCGGCTGCTTCGGGACGAGGAAACCGTGGATCCCGCAAGGGTTTTCGTCGCGGGGCACAGTATGGGCGGCAAGTTCGCGCCGCGCGTCGCCGCGACCGAACCGGCGGTGGCGGGCCTGGTGCTGCTCGCCGCCGACGCGGAACCGATGCAGCGCGCCGCCGTTCGTGTCTTCCGCTATTTCGCCGAAAAGGGGCTACTCGGGGTCACCGAGGACGCGGTGGCCGCGGTTGAACGACAAGCCGCCATGGTCGAGAGTCCGGACCTCTCGCCGTCGACGCCGCCCGCCGAGCTGCCGTTCGGCTATTCCGGCGGGTATTGGTTGGATCTGCGTGAGTACGACCAGGTTTCGACCGCGGCGGCGCTCGATCGGCCGATGCTTGTACTGCAGGGCGAGCGGGACTATCAGATCACCGTCGACACGGATCTCGCGCTGTGGCGAAAGGGTCTCGCACATCGCGACAACGTGACGTTTCGGGTGTACCCGGCCGATGATCACTGCTTCTACCCGGGTGAAGGGCCGTCGACCCCCGCCGGCTACGAGGTGCCGCAGCACTTCGACCCGGCGGTTATCGCGGATATCGCGCATTGGCTCAGGACGGGTGAACTTTGATCCCCGATGGATGATCAGCGGATCCCTGACGCCGCGTCGGATCAGTTGTCCGGAACTGGACCGTCATCGGGTCCCGGTGTGGCCGTCTCGGTCCATTCCGGCAGTAGCGGAACGATCGCGAAGCGGTCCCAGACAGCATCGGCGGGGAGTGCCTGGACGGCGCGAATTCCGTTCTGTGCGGCCAACTCTCGCAGGCGGGGGAGTTGGCCGCGGACCACGAGCCCCGGGGTGCATGCGCAACCCGCTCGGAGCCGAGCCGCGGTGACGGCGACGGTTCGGTCGATTCGCTCGTTACCGCTCGGCGGGCGGACGGTCAGCAGGCTCGCCGCGGCATCCGCGGCGGCCACGGCGACCGCGTCACCCGCCGGGACCGGGATACCGAGCACCGGGGTCTGCACCCCGGGAATCGGGACGTGCTGAATGACCTCGGAGATCCGCAGGCCGCCGCTGTGCGCCGGAATCTGCTGCGGCGTCACATAATCGGTGAACGACACCAGCGCCCAGTGCTCATCGGCGTCGGTGCCGTTCAGCGAATCCTTGGCCCTGACAAGGTAATCCGCGATCCGCTCACCGCGGTCCGGCCCGAGCCGGTCGGTGGACACACCGCCGTTCTTCGGCGGTATCAACACCCCCAGCAGCACGATGAGCGCCACCAGCGCCGCTACGCCGACACCGATGATGATGCGGCGCAACGGATTCGTCCGAGGGGCCGACGGCTCCTCGGACGCCGCCAGTACCTCAGGCATTGCGCAGCACGTCCAGCGCGTGCTCCAAATCCGCCGGGTACTCGCTGGTGATCTCCAGATAACGCCCATCGGCCGGATGCTGGAAACCCAGCGAGCGGGCATGAAGCCACTGCCGTTCCAGCCCCAGCCGCTCCGCCAGCCGCGGATCCGCACCGTAGGTGAGATCGCCGCAGCACGGATGCCGGATCGCGGAGAAATGCACCCGGATCTGATGCGTCCGGCCGGTTTCCAAATGGATATCGAGCAGACTCGCCGACTGGAACGCCTCGACGGTGTCGTAATGGGTGATGCTCGGCCTGCCGTCGGCGGTGACCGCGAACTTCCAGTCGTTGCCCCGGGCCCGGCCGATCGGTGCGTCGATGGTGCCGCTGCTCGGATCCGGATGTCCCTGCACCAGCGCGTGATACCGCTTATCGATGGTGCGCTGCTTGAACGCGCGCTTGAGCACCGTATACGCATGTTCGGACTGCGCCACCACCATCACACCCGAGGTGCCGACATCGAGCCGGTGCACGATGCCCTGCCGCTCGTGCGCGCCGGAGGTGGAGATGCGGTAACCCATCGCCGCCAGCCCGCCGACCACGGTCGGGCCCGACCAGCCGACGCCGGTGTGCGCGGCGACGCCGACCGGTTTGTCCACCGCGACGATATCGTCGTCGGCGTAGAGGATCTTCATGCCCTCCACCGGGGTGGCCTCGATGGTCAACTCCCGCTTGGGTTCCGGGAATACGACCTCCAGCCAGGCGCCCGCGGCGAGCCGGTCGGATTTGCCCGCGGCGATGCCGTCCAGCTGCACCGAACCCTCCTCGGCGAGCGCGGCGACGGCGGTCCTGGACAGCCCGAGCAGCCGGGAAAGCCCGGCGTCGACGCGCATCCCGTCGAGCCCGTCGGGCACCGGCATGGTCCTGGTTTCCCTCACGCCTGCACCTCGCCCGTGGCCTCGCTCTTCTCGCCGCGCCCGGTGCGGCTGCCGTCCGGTTCGAAACCGAAGACGGTCAGCGCGACGAGCAGGATCGCACCGCACACGATGGACGAGTCGGCCACATTGAACACCGGCCACCAGCCGACCGAGATGAAATCGACGACGTGACCCTGCAGCGGGCCGGGCGAACGGAACAGCCGATCGATGAGATTGCCGAGCGCGCCGCCGAGCACCATGCCGAGCCCGACCGCCCACCACAGCGACCGCAGCCGCCGGGCGATCCTGATCACCCCGAACACCACCGCGGCCGCGATCAGCGTCAGCAGCCAGGTCATGCCGGTGGCCATGGAGAACGCCGCACCCGGATTGCGCACCAGGGTGAACCGCACCACGTCACCGATCAGATGAACCGGGTGCTGTGGCGTCAGCCGCGCGACCGCGATCGTCTTGGTGAGCAGGTCGAGGCCGAGCAGCACGGCGGCAACGATCAACAGAATGGGCAGCCGCTTAGGCGGCTGCGCCGTCTCCACGGCGGGTTCGACGGTGTTCTCCTCGGGCGGCCGGTCGTCACTCACACCCACCATCATCGCTCGAGCGGCGTGGGTCATCCCGCGGTGGTCGCCCGCATGTCCCAGGTGTTACTCAGGAACCGGTCGTAATCTGTGAGCCGTGACGGTGTTGTCTTCCCTCCACACACCCCGGAAAACCCGTTCCGGGGTGCTGATGATCGTGCTGGCGCTCGGGCTGTCGGCCTTCGGCGCTGGCTGCGGCGACGGGAGCGAGGCACGGACGTCGAGCGACAGCACCGAACCGCTCGGCGTCGGCAAGGAAGTGACAGTACCGATTTCGGTGGCGGTGGCGACCGTGGTGCAACCGGGCGACGAACCGCGCGAGCTGCTGCGGCCGCGCTATCCGGAGGGCACGGTGCAGCAGGTGACGCTGCGCACCGACCACAAGATCTCCCAGCAGATCAACGATCAACCGGTACAGGATTATTCGACGCCCGCACTCACCATCCCGATGACGGCCAAGGCGGGCGCCGACGGCGTCGACTGCACCCTCGGCGCGGTCTCGACGCCGGATCCGTCGCTGAACAAGGCGTTGACCGCCGCCGACGGCTCGCGGGCCGGCTTCGATATGAGCGAGCTCGGCGCCATCACCGCGCTACGTCTGGCACCGAATCCGGATACCTCGAATTCCGCGCGTGCCGCCCTGGAACAGGCCTTCTACCAAGCGGTTTACCAGTCGATCGCATTCCCGGACGAACCGCTCGGCGAGGGTGCGGTGTGGACGGTGCGCCAGGAGGTGTCCGGCGGTGTGACCCTCGACCAGGTGACCACCGCGACGCTCACCAAGCGCGACGGCGACCGGTTGACCATCGAACTGAATGTCACACAGAAGCCGAAGTCCGCCGTGTGGAATCTGCCGAACAATGCGGGCGTGCTGGATATCAACGACTACGTGATGCAGGGCAGCGGCACCATCATCGTGGATCTCGGCCTGCCGCTGCCGGTCTCCGGGTCGATCACCGTCGGCGGCCACCAGTCCTACCGGGATCCGCAGAGCGCCGCGGTGCTGCAGCAGACGATCGACACACAGGTGACGTGGAACGAGTAGCCCGCGCCTGCGGTGTGCTGCTCGTCGCGCTCACGCTGGCCGCATGCGGTGGTAAGCAGCAGGCGGATCAGGTGAAACTGCCGCCCATCGGTCCCGCGGTGCCCGCGGCGACGGCGTCCGGCCTGCCGATCGACGATTCGGAGCGGCTGCGCGGCCTGCTGCTCGGCGTCACCGATCTACCGCCGTCGTTCACGGCGTTGCCCGACCCGAATTCCGATCTCTCGCTCGGCGGTCTGGCGCCGACCACACCCGCCGAATGCGCGAAGGTGCTCTCGCCCTTGGCGAGTCAGACCTCCGGTGCGCTGGCGCATGCGGCGGTCCAATATATGGGGCCCGATTTCGCCGGAATCGATATCGATGCCGCGAGCTATTCGAACGAACTGGTGGGCCAGGCCTTTTCGCAGGTGCAGGCGGTGATCGCGCGCTGCACACACTATTCGGGGACCGACGGCAGCAAACCCATCGACTACCGGATCGGCGGGCTCGCCCAGCCGTCGGCCGGTGACGCGGTGACCGGATTCCAGGTGCGTTCGGTCAGCGACGATGTGGTGCTCACCTCATCGGTGGCGATCGTGCAGGTCGGCGCCACGCTGACGCAGATCGTCGTATCCGCGCGGCAACCGCTCGATCCCGGTGTGCTCGCCGATCTGACGGCGGCGCAGGTGCGTAAGCTGCGCGGGATCGCCGGGCCCTAGGGCGCGTCCTCGAAGTCCCATCCGGCGCCTCCGCGGTCCAGCTCGCCGCCTGGCCGCGTTGTCGTCGTCGCCGATACAAACCCGGTATCGGCTCCTCCTCCGCCTTGCCA
>NZ_JAIRBR010000033.1:0-69692 GCF_020361265.1 Nocardia sp. JCM 34519.1 | reverse complement strand
ACCACCACACCGGACAACCAGTCACCCGCTCCCTCATCGCCTTCGACCACTAAACCGGTTCGGACTCACTCGTCTAGGGTGCGAGTATGGACCTACCACGAATGTGGCTGGGAATAGACATCATCGGCACCATGCTGCATGGCGAGATCGTGATCCATTCCGCCGGCGGGAAGCGGGTGGCGCGGCGGCTGGGGCGCGTGGCATCCAAACTCGGATTCGACTATCGCGGCGAAACCCTGTTCCGCGGCGTACTCGCAGACGTACTCGCCGGACCCCGCATCGACTGCGTACGCACCGAGGGCGGAATCGAATGCCGTACCCACTGGGTCTCGGCATCCGACGGCACCGCGGTCGGGCTCGTCATCTGGCTCGCACCGCCACCGGTGGCGGTGCGGCCGGTCTACAACACGTGGATGTTGGATCTGCGCCGGCTCGTCACTTTCGGCGGCGGCGACAACCTCGAGCTCTATGGCGTCGACCGCCGCGTCGGTGAGGGTAAACCGATCCGTGCCCTGCTTCAGCACATGACCCCCGATGACGCACCGGCATTCACCCGCGCCCTCTACGCCATGGGAGCCGAACGGGAAGGCGCCATCGCCGATGTGGCGTGGTCGCTCCGGCCCGATGACAAGAATTGGGTGCATTGGTGGTCGGCGTCAACGGTTCTCGGCACGCCGGGACAGCGGCGCGCCGTCTACGGGCTGACAATTCAACTGCCGCATCGCGATGTCGACACCCGGCTGGGCACTCTCGTCCGGTACACGGGCGCCACCCTGCTCATGGTCGACGTGCACACCCATGAGGTCGTCAATGCCTCCGGTGATCTCGCCGATGCGCTGATCACCGACGAACAGCGCATGGCAAGCGTGCTCGGACAGATCGACCTGGGTCGTCTGATCAACGCGGCATCCACCAATGATATTGTCGAGCAGGCAATTTCGATCGAAGGGTCGCTGTTCCGGGCCGCGCTGTTCCCGATGTCCGCGGGCCCCGTCCAGCCCGGCTCCACAATCGCCATCCTCCTGGTACCGGCGTCCGCGCGGTGATGACGGTCAGCGCGGCTCGGCCGCGCCCGTATCCGATATACGGCGCGGCATACTCGCCGTCCACAATGCCGCCGAACCACGCGTGTCGACGTTCACCGAATCGAAGGCCCGCCCGAGCGCGGCCACCAGGCCGTCCAGGTCATCGGATTCGTTGTGGTAGATGCCGTGTGCGCGCAGCCGTCGCATCTCGCGGCGGCTGAACGCGTTGTGCGGGACGCCCGAATTCAACACGGTCGCACCGAAGAACACACCGTCATCGGCCAGGACATCGGCAATGTGCTGGAACGCCTTGCCTTTGCTGTCCCAACCGCCCGGCACACAGTGCATGAGATAGGTCGAGGAGATCGACTGGAACCGGCGGCCGTCGACCGGTAACGGTTGCAGGACGGTGCCCACCCGGGTCACCGGGTCGATCCCGCGCCGCTGTAGTCGCCGACTCGTTTCCGCGAGCGAATTGCGATTCAGGTCGACCAGGGTGACCCGGGGATGCTCGACCGGATAGATCGCATGACACAGATGCCACCCGGTACCGGTGCCGATATCGAGATGATCGGCGCTCATATTGCGGTTGTAGAGAGCGAGCGTATGCCGTGTGCTGCACCGCCAGATGAATCGGCAGTTGAACCCGAGGACCCGAAGGTCGTATATGGCAAGCATTCTCGGCGAGTACGCCGCCGCCCCGTCGCGCTCCGCCTGATCCAGGCCGGTCGTCGAATCCATCCCGTAACTCCCTCGCCCACCTGGCAGGGTGATCCAAAACCGGTACCCGCCAAGGCATCCGCGTTCCGGACGGGAATCACTCACCGACCCGATATCGGTCGCTATCGTATCCCGTCCGGAAATCTCCGGCCCGTCGTTCGCAACTATGACTCACGCCTGCCGCCAGACCAGGCGCAGCATCGCGTTCACACCCCACAGCGCGAAGAACACCAAACCCGCTATCGGCGAGAAGGCGAGGCCGATCAGCAGTGCCGCCACACCGAACCAGGCGATTTCGAGTGCGGCGCGGGCGGTTCCGCGCAGCGGGTAGCGCGCGTTGCGACCGCCGCCCGCACCGAACAGCGACCAGGTGACGATGAAGATCGCGGGTGCGGCGACGGCCGCGCATACGCGGACCGCTATCGGCGCAGACAGCGTGCAGCCCCAGCCGATCGCACCGGCCAGCACGCACACTTCCAATATGAACATCAGGCCCAGGTTGGCGCCTTTGAGCACACGCATCGTCCATCCCTCTCGCGAGTGCCAAGTGTCGCACCGCGACCGGCGATTCGCTGCCTGGGGAGCGAATCAGTCAGCGCCACACCAACTTCAATACCGCCGGGGTGAGCAGCAGCCGGATGACGGTGGCGTCGAGCAGCAACGCCGCGATCATGCCGTAGGCGATGTATTTCATCAGCACCAGGTCGGAGAAGCCGAACGCCCCGGTCACCACGATGAGTATCGCCGCGGCGGAGGTGATCACGCCGCCGGTGTGCGCGATCCCGTAGCGGATCGCCTCCGGCGCCACCGCCCCGTTCTCGCGGGCCTCCGCCATCCGGGACAGCAGGAAAACCTCGTAGTCGGTGGACAATCCGAACACCACGGTCACGATCAGCGCCAGCACCGCGAACATCAGGGGGCCCGCCGTGAAATGGAATATCCCTGCCCCGTGCCCCTCGACGAAGATCCAGGTCAGCACGCCCATGGTGGCGACGAGACTCAACCCGCTCATCACAACGGCCTTGACCGCCAACACCATCGAACGGAACGCCAGCCACATCATCAGCAGCGCCGTCACCACCAGGATCGCCACCAGCAGCGGCAGCCGATGCAGCAGCCCGTTGATGCTGTCGCGTTCCAGCGCGGGCACCCCGGCCACCATCACCCGCACCCCCGGCGGTTGCGGGATCGCGCGCAGTGCGGCGATCACCCGGTCGGCGTCGTCGCGGTGCACCAAACCCGCTTGCAGGACGTTGATTCCGTGCGTCGTCGGAACGGACTGATCGAATCGCCCGGTGAGCCCGGGTATTCGGCTCGCGGCGTCCCGGATGTCGCCGAGCTGCTGCGAATCCGCGCCCACCACAACCAGTTTCAATGGCTCGGTGCGGAAGCTGGGGAACAGTTCGTCGAAGCGCTCCTGCGCGATCCGTGCCGGATTCTCCTGGGACAGATAGCGTTCGCTGATCCCGCCGAATTCGATATCGCGCAGCGGCAGGCTCAGCAGCAGCAGCCCGAGCACGATCGGCACCACCACCAGCAGCGGTCTGCGCATCGCCCGCAGCGCGAGCCGGGAGAAGAAGCCGGCGTCGATCTGCGCCTCGGTCTTGCTGCGGGAGAACCGTTTCCAGCCGAGGAAGTCGATCCGATCGCCGATGATGCTCAGCACCGCGGGCAGCGCGGTCACCGAGAGCGCCGCGGCGAGCAGCACCGAGCTGATCCCGCCGTAGGGCACCGAGCGCAGCACGCCGTTGGGGAAGATGAACAGCGCCCCGAGGCTGATCGCGATGATCGCGGCCGAGAAGAGCACGGTGCGCCCGGCGGTGGCCACCGTGCGCGCCGTCGCCTCCTCGACGGTGCGCCCGGCGGCGAGTTCCTCGCGGAATCTGGTGACGGTGAACAGCCCGTAATCGATCGCCAACCCCAGACTCACCAAAGTGACCACGGCACTGGCGAATACGTTGACCTCGATATGGTCGGTCAGCACCCGCATCAAACCCTGGGTACCGAGTACGGTGAGCCCGCCGATGAGCACCGGCAGCAGCGCGCCGACCACCCCGCCGAAGACGAAGTACAGCAGCACCGCGACGATCGGCAGCGCGATCACCTCGGCGCGGTGGATATCGTTCTGCATACCGGTGTTGATGCCCTCGACGACCGGCTGCAATCCGGCCAGCTGCACTGTGGTGCCGCCCGGGCCGCCGCCGGGCCGTCCCGCGCCGAATTCCGGTTTCACCGCGAGGTAGTTCTCCACCACGGCGGTGCCGCTGCCGCGCAGTCCGACGCTGGCGAAGGCATGCTGTTTGGTGGCGTCGGCGGCGTTCCCGGCGAACGGGCTGTCCCAGTAGCTGTCGATCTTCAGGATCCGATCCGGGTGCGCCGCAAGCAGTTTCGCCAACGAGCCGGTGACGGCGGCGCGGACCGCCGGATCGTCGACGGTGGCGCCGGGCGGTGCGGTGTACAGCAGGATGACATCGCTGTCGGTATCGCGGCCGAAGGTGCTGTCGGCCAGTTTCGACGCGGCCACCGATTCGCTGCTCTCGTCGAACCAGCCCTCCTGGGTGTAGCGGCCGGACAGGTCGCGCCCGTACCAGGCGGAGGCCAGCACCGCCAGCACGAAGACGGCGAGCACGAGGTACCGGCGCCGGTAGATGAACCGCCCCCACCGTAGGGATCCGGAGCTGAGCATCTCAGCCGCAGGCCGGGGTGTGGTAATCGGCCGAGCGCAGGATGCCGCACAGGTCCGAACGGGAGATCTTCCAGCGGTCGTCGAGGTAGATGAAGTGCACGACGGTGGTGCGCACGTTGGTGCCGGTGCCGTCCTTGTCCAGGCGCATGGTCGCGGTCAGGGTGCCGTCGTGGTTGTCGAACACCGGGTCGGTGACGCCGTATATCGCCTTCGGATTGTCGTGCAGCGCCTTGTACATATCGGGGATGGCGTCGCGGAACGCCTCGCCGTCCTCGATCAGCGCGGTGCGCTCGCTGTCGGGCAGCGAGGGGTCGAGCGCCCGCTTGATCTGGCTGTCGAGTTCGGCGGCGGTGGGCAGCGGGTGCCGGGCGGCGCTGGACGCGGCGGCCGCCGAACTGGACAGGGAGGCGTTGGCCGAGGAGCGGGCCGCCGCCACCGACGCCTCGTCCTCCCCTTTACCGCAGGCCGCGGTGAGCAGCAGAGCGGCGGCCAGGGCTGGTAGCGCGCGGCGCATGGCGAAAGAAGTGGTTGGCATCACCATCTACATACCATCGATCACGGCGCTGATCCGGCCCAGCAGCGCCCGGACCGTCGTCACGTCGCGGTCGGCGGTGGCCGCGACGACCTCCGCGTCCGGAATCATGTCGCGCACCAGCGCGATCACGCTGCGCTCGTCGTCGAGGTCGATATCGGTGGCGGGCGCCTGGGCCAGCGCGACGATGTCGTCGGGCCCCGGCACCTCGATGTCCAGATCGGCGCGGTAGAGCTCCAGTTCCACGATGCCGCGCACGGTGCGGAAGGCGAACGGCCTGCCATCGGCCGCGGTGCCGAACCCGTGGGCGTAGGGACCAACGGTGATGTCATCGATGGCAAACCCCGATGGATGGTCGGCTTTCAACCGGATCTCCCTGACTTGGACACTGATTCAACTCAACGGTAACCCCGATCACCGACATTCCGGGTCCGGCGGGCCGGGCCGGCGGTCTGTCGCCAGCCCCGCGGACCACCGGCGTTCGGCATCATGGTCAGATGATGGTGTTGCGGTTGTTGCGTCGGTAGAAGGAGTTCGGTGGATGCGCCTTGACAGCTGTGTTCGATTGGCGCTCTCGGGGCCCGTCACCCGTCCCCGGGTCTCCCTTCCCCGCGGCGTATTCGCGGGCGCGCTGGCGCTGGCACTGCTCACCGGCTGCTCATCCAAACCGGGCAGCGACGATATGCAGACCCGCGATCCGGCGACCGCCGCCGCCGCGCCCGCGGTGACCACCGCACCGGCGGGCCGGGTGCTGCCGGTATCGCTGCCGGTCTCCGCGCTGCTCGCCGATGCGGGCACCGGACAGTTGGCGGCACTGGACGGCGCCACCCTCGCCCTGGTCGATCCCACCGTCGAACCGCCCGCGGTGCGCACGGTCGCGCTGCCCGCGAAGGGTGCGAGCCTGGCCCAGGGCACGCCGGGCCAGATCCTGGTCGCCGCGCCGAACCGGATCCTGCGGGTGGATGTCGCCACCGCCTCGATCGGCGAGGTGGCGGTGGACGGTGACGCGCGCTCGGTGCTGCGGCAGGGTGACGGCTCGCTGCTGGTGGGCACCGCCGACGGCAAGGTGCGCACCATCGACATGGATAACAAAGTGCGCCAAACGATTTCGGGTCTCGCCTCGGCCGACGCGCTGGCCGCCGCCGGTGACAAGGTGGCCGTGCTGGACCGCCGCCAGTCCTCGCTGACCCAGGTCGAACTCGGCAAAGGCCGTCTCGGGCTGGCGCTGCGTGCGGGCGACGGCGCGACCAATCTGATCGGCGACACGCAGGGCCGCCTCATCGTCACCGACACCGCCGACGGGGAACTGCTGGTCTACACGCCGGGACCGCTCGTACTGCGCCAACGGTTCCCGGTAAGATCATCTCCTTACGCGCTTGCCTACGATCAACGGTCCGACACCGTGTGGGTGACGTGCACGCAGAGCAACGAGGTCGCCGGATTCGATCTGTCGACGGGTATACCGAAGGAAGTGGGACGTTATCCGACGGTCCGGCAACCGAATTCGGTGACCATCGATCAGCGCACCGGCGATCTGTTCGTCGGATCCGCGACCGGGGACGGGTTACAGCGGATCCGCGCGGACGAGCGGAAGAGAGGGCAGTGATGGCGGCGCCGAAACCCACGAAGGTGCGGAAACCGCGCTCGACGCTACCGAGCGGTTGGGAGACCTCCAGTGAGGATTACGAATACGTCCCCCTACGACTACCACCCGATGTCAACCGGGTGACGGCGTCGATGCGCCTCACCATCCAGGCCGAATTCGGCGGCTGGGAGTTGTCCCGCGTGCGCGCGTACACCGACGGCAGCAGGCGGGTGCTGCTGCGGCGCCGAAAAACCGCGGCCGATCCGACCCAGCCGGCGCATGAGGCGTCGCAGCCGGAAGCGGGGATGTGAATCCGATGTACGCACTGCTGCTGCGCCTGATGTTCCTGCTGCCGCCGGAACGCATCCACCATCTCGCATTCGCCGCGATGAAGTTCGCCGCCTGGTTCCCGCCGCTGCGGTGGGTCGCGGCCCGGCTGCTCGTCGCCGACGATCCGATCCTGCGCAATTCCGCGTTCGGCGTCGAATTCCCGGCGCCGCTCGGTTTGGCGGCCGGCTTCGACAAGGATGCGGGCGGCGTGGATGCCTGGGCCCCACTGGGTTTCGGATTCGCCGAGATCGGCACCGTCACCGCGCGGGCGCAGCCGGGCAATCCGGCGCCGCGGCTGTTCCGGTTGCCCGCCGATCGCGCGCTGATCAACCGGATGGGATTCAACAATCACGGCGCGGAGCAGGCGGCGCGGCGGTTGCGGCGCAGGCGCGCGGGCGGCGTGCCGATCGGCGCCAACATCGGTAAGACCAAGGTCGTCGAACCCGCCGACGCCGCGGGCGATTACGCGATCAGCGCGGCGTTGCTCGGCCCGCTCGCCGATTTCGTCGTGGTGAACGTCAGCTCCCCCAATACGCCCGGCCTGCGCGATCTGCAGGCGGTCGCCTCGCTGCGGCCGCTGCTGCAGGCGGTGCTCGACGAGGTGCAGGTGCCGGTGCTGGTGAAGATCGCGCCCGACCTGTCCGACGACGATATCGACGCCGTCGCGGATCTGGCCGTCGAACTCGGGCTGGCCGGAATCGTCGCCACCAACACCACCATTCGCCGCGACGGCCTGCGCACCGATCCCGCCGAGGTGGCGGCGATGGGCGCGGGCGGCCTGTCCGGTCCCCCGGTCGCCGACCGCTCGCTCGAGGTGCTGCGCAGGCTCTACCGCCGCGTCGGCGACCGGCTGGTGCTGATCTCGGTCGGCGGTATCGAAACCGCCGACCAGGCGTGGGAGCGCATCCTCGCCGGCGCCACCCTGCTGCAGGGCTTCACCGGATTCATCTACGGCGGACCGTTCTGGACCCGCCGCATCCATCGCGGGCTCGCGGAACGCCTGCGCGCCAACGGGTATCGCAGCATCGCCGAGGCGATCGGCGCGGAGCACGCCGCGCACGCCTGACTCCGCGACGCATAAGCCTCGAGCTTCTGGCACACGTAATAACCTGCGCGAGAAGCCGATCGCTGTGCGCGAGCCACCGTCAGCGGTGGGCGAACGGCGGCTCGATGACGCGGCGACGATCGACCAGCGGTGGTACCGGTTCGGTCTGCACGCGCGCGGCGATTCGCTTGGCCAGCAGGATGATCGCGTGGTCGCGCAGCAGCCCGAGCCGGTCGGCGCAGTCGTCGATCCGGGCCAGCTGCATGCGGTCGTGCACCCGGTCCGGATCGCTGAGCAGTTCGTCGAGTTCCATTCCGGCCGTTGCCTGTTCGCGGGTCAGGCGCCGGTCCGGCAGCCAGCTCAGCCGCCAGGCCCGGTCGGCGCCGGGGGTATCCCTGGCCGCCCATTCCGGGGTGATATCGCTGATGATCGTGGATTCGGTGGTGTAGAGGGTCATGGCGACCTCCTCTGGTTCAGCACGATGACCGCCTGCTGCAGCACCAGCCGCAGCAGGCCCGCGCACCGGGCCGCCCGGGCGAGCCGCAGCTCATCGAGTTCGAAATCCGGTGTGCCGTGGATGATCTCGGCAAGTTCCAGTCCCGCGCGGGCCTGCTGTTCGGTCAGCAGCCGGTCCGGCAGCCAGCTCAGCCGCCAGGCGCGGGCCCATTGATCGGTCAGGCGATCGGCCCGCTCCGGGGTCAGATCGCTGGTCATGTAGTCGCCGGCGAATTCGAGAGCCATGGGCGCTCCCCTCGTGGTGCCGCTGCCTGCGTCCGCCCTGCGCGGCGGAGCCGGATGACCTTTCATCACCAGACCCTCCCGATTCTGGTGTGGCGGGAACCGCCCGAAATCAGTGTGGCATTTGACATCCCGCAGGGTCAATGGATGTCTTTTGCCGTGACACCTTGGTAATTGACAGTTCCTGCTACCGTTAAACCCCGCGAAGGTGGCGGATAAATACGGAACTCGGTGTGCCGAGCCCGATTCCGCGAAACGCTCCTATGCTGGTGGGGGCCAGCGACGTACCAGCTAGGGGGAAGGCGCGCATGACCCCGCGAAAGTCAGGCGGCTACACGGTGATCGGCGACGCGGTCGTCGACCACCTATACCGGACCGACCGGTTGCCTTCCGAATCCCTGCCCGCCCGTGGGCGATTCACCAGTACTGTCGGCGGTCGGGGACTCAACTGCGCGGTCGCCGCGGCCCGGCTGGGCCTGCCGGTGCGGTTGATCGCCGCGGTCGGCGACGACGAGGCGGGCAGGCGGATCCTGGCGTATCTACGGGGCGAGGGCGTCGACATATCGCTGATGAAAATCGTTCCGGGAGAACCGACTCCGGTCGACGCGCTGATCGTCACCAGCAGCGGCAGCACCGGCGCCATCGCACACCGGGACGAGGCGGTGCGGCTGCGCGAGGAGGACATCACCATCCCGGCCGCCCGCGACGCGATCACCTCCGCCGCCGCCGTACTGGTCACCTTCGAGCCGCCGGCGCTGGTCGTCGAGCAGGCGATCCGGATGGTGCACGCGACACCGCACCGCCCGTGGCTGCTGGTGCAGCCCACCCCGCCGATCGGGATGCTCAGCTACTTCCGGCGCTACCTCGCCACCATCGACTTCCTGGTCGGAACCCGCGCCCAGCTCGGCGCCCTGGTCCCCGGATGCGCGCCGTCGGCCGATTTCGACGCCGAGATCGCGCCGTGGCTGCGCGGCCACGGCGTCGGGTATGTCTGTGCCGTCGAGGGACTCGCCTGCCGCGTTCGCTCCGCCGGACCGGCGCTCGATATTCCCCGGCCCGCCGCGGCGGTGCTGGCCGAAACGCCCGGTGCGCGTTCGGCTTTCCTCGCCGCGCTGACGTACCGGCTGAGCCGCGTCGGACGTCCCGGACGTGCGGATTTCGAGTGGGCCACCGCGGCGATGGCGGCGAGCCAGTCGTTCGGCGAGCTGCCCGACGCAATGCCGCTGGCGGACAAGATCGATCGGATCGCGGCACTGCCCGGCGCCGCCGAGCCGACGCCGGAGATCGTCTGAAACGGTCGGCGGCGCAGCACGTTCCGCCGATCGCGTCATTTGCCGCCGGGTCGGGTCAATTGCCGGGATATAGTGGTAATTGACGATTCCCTATTCGGTGAACCTGGTGAATGCGGTCTATCCTGAGCCGCGGCGCAATGCGGCAGTGACGACCACACGGAGGCATGGCATGGTCCCGCAGGACTCGGGCACGATTGCCATCCGCAATATCCTCACCCGGCTGTGCAAACGCTCGGGCCTGAGCTCGGATCGCCTGCGCACCACCGAGATCGATGTCAAACCGCTGCTGGAGCTGCCCGCCGTACGCCGCTACGCCGAGTCCGAGGGCATCGACCCCGCCGAGGCGGTGCTGCCGGTGGTCCGCGAGCTGGCCCGCAAACTCGGCCCGACCAACCGGGTGATCGCCGACGCCGAACTCACCCTCGGCCTGCTCCGCGAAACAGACTGCACCGGAATCGATTTCGATCGGCTCTACGCCGCGGACCTCGGCGAGCGGCGGGCGTATCTCACCGACAACTGGCGCGGCCTGCACGAGGCCGTCGCGGCCGAACACATTCCGCCCGCACCGACGGTCCGCTCGCTGCGCGCCACCCCCGAGCGGCGAGCCTTCACCGCACTTGCCGGACTGCTCGCGCTCGACTCGGGATATCCGGCCGTCGGCGCGGAAGCCGCTACCGCGCCGCTCAATTCGGGTGCGGCGGGCGTCGTCACGGTGGTCGGCGAGGCGGTGATCTATCACATCTACCGGGTCGACGATATTCCCCGGGCCGGAGCCGCGATCGCGGGCCGGTTCGACGACCACCCCGGCGGAAAAGGGCTCAACCGGGCCATCGCCGCCGCCCGGCTCGGGCTGCGGGTGCGGTTGGCCTGCGCGATCGGCGACGACGCGGGCGGGCGCCGGATCCTCGATCTGCTGCGCGGCGAGCACGTCGACCATTCGCTGATCCGGACGGTCACCGACGCGCCGACACCGGTGAGCGCGATGATGGTGACCCGCACCGGAACCGCGGCCCTGATCACCGCCACCGATCAGCGCATCCGGATCGACCCGCGAGACCTGGCGCTGCACGACGCCCTCGCCACCTCCGACGTGGTGATCCTCACCTTCGGCGGGCAACCCATCGAAATGGTCGAGCAGGTACTCGAATTGATCCGGCAGTTGCCGAATCCGCCACTGCTGGTTGTCCATCCGGCGCCGCGGGTCGAGCAACCGCAGTACCTGATCCCCTACTTCGGCGTCATCGACTATCTCATCGGCACCCGCGCCGAACTCGCGGATCTGCTGCCCGCCACATTCTCCGGCTACGACACCGCCGACACCCAACGCGATTTCGACACCGATACCGCACCCCGGTTGCGCGCCCTCGGCGTCGCGACGGTCTGCGCCATCGAGGGTTTCGCCTGCACCGTGCGCTCCGACGACGTGAACCTCGACATCGCCCGCTCACCCGTCGCGCTGCTGGAGGAATCCCCCGGCGCCCAAGCCGCCTTCGCCGCCGCCCTCGCCTACCGCCTGATCACCACCGGCCGCACCGCCGAACGCCGCGACTTCGAATGGGCCACCGCCGCCATGGCCGCCACCCAATCCTTCGGCGACATCTCCGGCGCCATGCCCACCCTGCACGACATCGACCGAATCGCGAACCTCGAATCCCGCAAGGTGACCCGGCCGCACGCTGGATGACGCCGTTCCCGCGAAAGACTCGCGGTCCCGCACCCGCCGGGGCCGTGCGCGAGCCGGGTTCGTCACCTGGCCGGTAATGCCGATCACGACCGCGGTGGGCGCACAGCAGCGCTCACCGCGGTACGTGATCGCGCCGACGCGTGTCAGGTGACGATAACGATGGTTACATCGTCGTTCGTATTTCCGGAGGGGGTAGCCGTGCCGACGGGCGACAATTGCTTACCTGGCAGATAGAAAACATCCTGGACCGCACCGAGAGCGTCGAAGGAAGCCAGTTTGGCATTCAGTTGATCCTGCAACGCGGTCATTCCGTCCCGAACTGCCGGGTCCAGCTCATCATGAATTTTACCGGTCTTCTGGCCGCCGTCGACCCAGCACTCCCAGTCGGCCACCCAAGCGCGAATATGATTGGCACCGTCCACGTACAGCTGCACGTTGTAGGTCATCGACGCGTGATAAGTCGACCACGGCCACGGCAGATCCACCAACAGCGGCTGATAGATCCGTAGATACGTCTTTTCCTTGTCGAGCCACTGATTATCCGTCGGAAACATATTCCACGTGAGCAGCGGATTACCGTCCCTGGATGCCCGGCTGCCACTCAGACGCTGATCCAGGAAAGTGTTCCACTGGTCGCGCATCTGCTCCACGAAAGAAACACGGAATTCGTTGCGTCCGCGATTCCGCGATGCGATCAACAATGCGCTCTGCGCGGGGCCGGTGTGCCAGAAGGTGGCATTGCCGTCCTCACGATCCTTACTTATCTGAAAATAACCACCATCGTAGCGGGCGGTGTCGAAAATTATCAAATTGAAGTCCGCGTTACTGCAGGACTCCGTGCCGGAGGAGATCGAATCGAGCAGACCGTTGCTCGCCAGATCGGCATATTTGATCTGGTGATACCGGTCACCGATGCCGAGCCCGGCGAGCAGTGAAGTACCGGTCAGGTTCGGTCCGCTGTACAGATAGGCCGAGCCGAGAATGCCGCCGCTCATCGCTGGTTCCCCCGCGTCAGATCCGTAACGAATTCGGTCGGATAAAGCGACCGGATGACTTGCGCATGCGCCGGATTCCGGCTGAGTTCGTTGAACAGCTGCATCGTTTCCACCAACCGATCATGAGTCGGCTGTTCGGTCACTCGCTCGATGGCCCGGTTGACGATGTCCTCTATCGGCACCTGATTTCCGACGAGAGCTCGCACCCACTGCGGTAGCCAAAATCCCTCTTCGGGCACGAATTCGCGCGCTGTCGACATTGTCGCTTCCAGCGGAGCGGCACGCCCACCCCGCACGCCACCGGCAAAACTCTCGTTACGTTCGACTGCCACAATTCCGACGGTCTCCGGTCCCCGTGCCGCGTCGAAGCCGCCCTGCTGCGGCTCACCATTATTCATGACGTCTGTCATGTCCCTCCCTCTCCTTGCTCTCGAACCGTGTGAAACGGCCCATATCCAAGGTTTCGTCAAAAATAGGTGCCGGCGCAATCACAGTTCCGCTCAACGAACCAACCCTCGGCTACCAATGACCGGCGCTGCCGACCGACTCACATCAACGGCGAGTCGTGATTACCTGATTTTCCTGATTCAACCGCGCCGAATGCATTCAACGGCCGCCGAAGGAGTAGTTTGATTTCTTGGCGGGAATCTCCGACCACAGCCGGGACGAACTCCGTCGACCGCCCGCTCGGACCGTTCGTCCGGACCGCGCAGACCCCTCGCCACCTGGCCGGTAATGCCGACCACAACCGGGGTGGCCTGGCTATTCTGAGTGAGCCGCGCCACTCGGCACCTGGTTGTCCCTCGTAGGTCGTCGTGTGGTGCGGGGTGCCGAGGTTCGGTTCACCTCAGATACCGGGACAAGGATATGACGACAGCAGATATCGGTTACGTGCACGAATCGGGTAAAACGGTCTATACCGTGCCCGAGGCGTTTCAGGAGACCACGAAGTTGCGGCCTGGGCAGGTCGCGCTACGGACGGTCGGCGGGACCCAGCAGATCACCTGGCGGGAGTACGGCGAGCGGGTCGAGGCACTGGCGGCCGGGCTGGCGGCGCTCGGCGTCGGGCACGGCGACACGGTGGGCATCATGCTCACCAACCGGCCCGAGTTCAACCTGATCGATACGGCCGCACTGCATCTGGGCGCCACTCCGTTCTCGGTGTACAACACCAGCTCCCCCGAACAGATCAACCACCTGTTCACCAACGCGGCGAACCGGGTGGTGGTCACCGAGCAGCGCTTCCTCGATGTAATCCGTTCGGCCGGAGTGGAACTCGATCACATCATCGTCGTCGACGGACCGGCCGAAGGCGCGTCGACGCTGGCCGATCTCGAGGCGAATCCGTTGCCGGACTTCGATTTCACCGCCGCATGGACCGCGGTGCGGCCCGATGATCTGGCCACGCTGATCTACACCTCCGGCACCACCGGCCCGTCCAAGGGGGTCGAGGTCACCCACCGCAATGTGCTGGCCCAGGTCGCCGCGCTCATGAACGGGCCGTTGCGGGTCGGCTTCGACGACCGAGCCGTGTCGTACCTTCCCGCAGCGCATGTGGCCGACCGCATCTCCGCGCACGCCACCAACCTGCTCACCGGCATGCAAATCACCACTGTCCCGGATCCGCGCGAGGTCGCGGCCGCGCTGCCCGACGCCCGCCCCACCACTTTCTTCGGTGTGCCGCGGGTGTGGCAGAAGATCAAAGCGGGCCTGGAGGGCAGGCTCGCGCAGGAGCCGAGCCCGGTCAAGAAGGCGCTGGCCGGGTGGGCGATCGACACCGGAATCGCCGCGGCCCGAGCCGATCTCGCGGGCGGCCGCGGTCGGTTGCTGGCGCTGCGGCACAAGGTGGCCGAGGCCCTGGTGCTGTCCAAGCTGCGCCACGCCATGGGGCTCGACCAGCTGAAGGTCGCCGCCTCGGGCGCCGCGCCGATCCCGCCGGAAACCCTCGAGTACTTCCTCGGGCTCGGCTTCACCGTCACCGAGGTGTGGGGCATGTCCGAGACCACCGGCGTCGGCACCTACACCGAACTGGACAAACCCCGGCCCGGCTCGGTCGGCCGAGCCGTCGATGGGATGGAGCTGCGCCTCGCCGACGACGGCGAGGTGCTGGTGCGCGGCCCGATCGTCACCCGCGGATACCGCAAGATGCCCGAAAAGACCGCGGAGGCAATCGATTCCGAGGGCTGGCTGCACACCGGCGATGTCGGGACGCTCGATCCCGACGGCTACCTGCGCATCGTCGACCGCAAGAAGGAGCTGATCATCAACGAGGCGGGCAAGAACATCGCCCCCTCCAATATCGAGAACGCGGTGAAGGCCGTGTCGTCGCTGGTCGGCCAGGTGGTCGCGGTGGGCGATGCCAAACCGTATATCGCGGCGTTGATCGTGCTCGACCCCGACGTTGTCGCGTTGCGCGCCAAGGAACTCGGCATCACCGACGCCGATATCGCCGCCATGGCCCGGCACCGCGAACTCGTCGACGAGGTGGCCGCCGCGGTGCGCGCGGGCAACGCCAAACTGTCGCGGGTGGAGCAGATCAAGCGGTTCACGGTGCTCGCCGCGGTCTGGGAGCCGGGCGGCGACGAACTCACCCCGAAGATGTCACTCAAGCGCAGCCCGATCGCCGCCAAATACGCCGCCGAGATCGATGTGCTCTACGCGAAGGAACCGCCGGAACACGTGGTCAACGTCTAGCCGTGGCGCAGCTGCGGCCCCGAGCCGAAAGCTCAGGGCCGCAGCTGGTTTCACTGCTCGTAGGTGCCGATGAGGGTGGCTCGCGCCAGGGTGTGCGAGAACAGGTTGAAGCCGAGGAAGGCCGGGCTGGCGTTCGCGTCGACCTCCAGCCGCTCCACATCCACCGCGTGCACCACGAAGAAGTAGCGGTGGTAGCCGTGGCCGGGCGGCGGGGCCGCGCCGACGAATCCGTTGAAGCCGCCGTCGTTTCGCAGCTGCACCGCGCCCTCGGGCAGCACGCCGCCCTCGCTGCCCGCACCGCGCGCCAGCGAGGAGACGCTTGCCGGGATGTTCGCCACCTCCCAGTGCCAGAATCCGGATGCGGTCGGGGCGTCCGGATCGAAGACGGTGACAACGAAACTCTTTGTCTCCGCCGGGAATCCGGACCAGGACAGCTGCGGCGACACATCCTTGCCGCCCGCGCCGAATACGCCGCTCACCTGATCGTTCGATAGCGGCTGACCGTCGGTGACGTCCTCCGAGGTCACCGTGAAGGACGGTACCTGCGGCAACGCCGCGTAGGGGTTGTACGAATAGTCGGGCACGACAGGTCCTTTCGCTAGCTGTTCAGTAGGAAGTGTTCCAGTACGCGGGTTCCGAATTCGAGCGACGCCACCGGAACCCGCTCGTCCACCCCGTGGAACAGCGCGGAGAAGTCCAGCTCCGGCGGCAACCGCAGCGGCGCGAAGCCGAAGCAGCGAATTCCCAAGCGCGCGAACGCCTTCGCATCGGTACCGCCAGAAAGCATATAGGGCACGGTGCGGCCGTCCGGGTCGTGGGCGAGGATGGCGTCGTTCATCGCGTCGACCAGATCACCGTCGAAGGTGGTCTCGTAGGATTCCAGGTTGGTGATCCACTCGCGCTCGACGTCCGGGCCGATCAGCTCGTCCACCTCGCGCAGGAAGGCCGCCAACCGGCCGGGTACCACGCGGCAGTCCACCACCGCCTCGGCGGTCTGCGGGATGACGTTGGCCTTGTAGCCGGCCTGCAGCATGGTCGGGTTCGCGGTATCGCGCAGGGTGGCGCCGATGATCCGGGATATGGTGCCCAGCTTGGCCAGCTGCCCGTCCAGATCCGGGCTCGCCGGATCGAATTCCAGGCCGCTCTCCTCGGCCACCGCGGCCAGGAATTCCGCCACCGAATCCGAAATCACAAGGGGGAAGGTGTGTTTCCCGAGCCGGGCGACCGCGTCGGCCAGGATGGTCACCGCATTGTCCTCGTGCAGGAACGAGCCGTGCCCGGCCCTGGCCTTGGCGCGCAGCCGCATCCAGCCGAGCCCCTTCTCGGCGGTCTCGACCAGATAGAACCTGCTCTCGGTGCCGTCGCGGCGCGGCACCGTCAGCGAGAAACCGCCGACCTCGCCGACCGCCTCGGTGACACCGGCGAACAGGTCGGGCCGGTTGTCCACCAGCCAGTGCGAACCCCATTTGCCGCCGTTCTCCTCGTCGGCGAGGAAGGCGAATACGATATCGCGCGGCGGCACCGTGCCTTCCAGCTTGAACTGCCTGGCCACGGCCAGCATCATGCCGACCATATCCTTCATATCGATGGCGCCGCGGCCCCACACGTAGCCGTCGCGGACCGCGCCGGAGAAGGGGTGCACGCTCCAATCGGCGGCCTGGGCGGGCACCACGTCCAGGTGGCCGTGCATCAGCAATGCACCGCGATTCGGGTCGGCGCCCGCCAGCCGGGCGAATACATTGCCGCGTCCGGGCGCGCCGGATTCCACGTATTCGGTGGTGTAACCCGCCTGGTGCAGCTGGTCGGCCACCCACTGGGCGCATTCGCGCTCGCCCTTGGTGGTGGCCAGCTCGCCGGTGTTGGAGGTGTCGAACTGGATCAGTTTGCTGACCAGTTCCACCACCTCGCCGACGGCGCGCGAGTTTCGGTTCGGATCTTCGACGGTTGCGGACACGTACCCTTTCCTACCATCTGGCGTGTCGCGCGACGCGCCGATCCCGGCACGCGGGGCCGCTCCGGCACTCAGTCCGGCTGCGTGGCGGGCAGGCCCGAGTCCAGATCTGGCTGAGCGGAAATCACGACGGCCGGTCGCGCGGCCGGGAAGACGAATCGGACGAACGCCCAGAAGCGGAAGACCATGCCCAGCGCCGTTCCGACGAGCTGCGCGGCGACGAAATCGGCCACGTTCTGGACGAACGGCGACACCTGCGGCACCTCGAGATGTAACACGTACCGCGACACCCACAGCGGTGCGGTGTTGATCGCGATGGCCAGGAAACTCACCAGATAGAACAGCGCAGCCTCGTGGTGGGTGCGCCGCCCGCCCCGCGCGTCGAAGGACCACAGTTTGTTCAATATGTAGGAAAGCGTGATCGCCGCCAGCACCGCGATCACCTTCGCGGTAATCGGATGCGCTTGCAGCACACTGCTCTTCAGAGTCAGGAAGACCGCCGTGTCCAGGCTGAACGCCGCGGCGCCCACCGCGGCGAAGCGGATGAGCTCACGCCGCCGCGTTTCGCTCCGCAGCGCGGACGTCAGCCGGGCGAAAACAGGGCGTTTGTGAAACTGCACAGGTACAGTGTCATCCGGATTCGGTTACCCCACAACAAGATCGATCGATTCACCGCGAAATCACAGTCGCGGCCCGATCGGGGCAGGTGAGACAGTGATGCAACCCGTTGCCGTGATCGGCATGAGCTGCCGCTTCGCCGGGGCGGCCGATTCACCGGAAGCGCTGTGGCGCATGCTGATCGACGAGGTCGACGCGGTGGGCGCGCCACCACCCGGCCGCGGCACACAGCCCGGCGCCTATCTGCCCGATGTCGCCGGATTCGACGCCGAATTCTTCGGTATCACCCCGCGCGAGGCCACCGAGATGGATCCGCAGCAGCGCCTCGCCCTCGAACTCGCCTGGGAGGCATTGGAGGACGCCGGAATCCGGCCCGGCGCCGCACCCGATACGGCGGTGTTCTTCGCCAACAAGTTCAACGACTATCGGGCGCTGAAAATCGCCCGCGGCGTGCCGCCCAATCCGTTCACCAGCACCGGCGACGTGGAAGGCGTTATCGCCAACCGGATTTCGTATTTCCTCGGCTTCGACGGGCCGAGTACGACGGTGAACGCCTCGTGCGCTGGCTCGCTCGTTGCCGTCCATCTGGCGTGCCAGGCCCTGCGCGCCGGTGAATCCTCGCTCGCGCTGGCCGGTGGGGTGCAGTTGAATCTGATCTCCGAGACGACGGACGGCCTGGCCCGGCTCGGCGTGCTGTCGCCACGCGGACGCTCACACACCTTCGACGCGACCGCCGACGGATACGCGCGCGGTGAGGGCGGCGCGGTCGTCGTGCTGAAACTCCTCGCCGACGCGTTGCGAGACGGTGACCGGATCTACTGCACGCTGCTCGGCAGCGCCACCAACAACAACGGCCACCACCACACCATGCCCGCCAGCAGTTCGACCGGACAGGAGCAGTTGCTGCGCCGGGCATGCGCGGCAGCGGGCGTCGATCCGGCTCGGGTGGATTACCTGGAGGCGCACGGCACCGGCACCGCGGTCGGCGATCGAGCCGAAATCGTTGCGCTCGGTGCGGTTTACGGCGTCGGCAGGGAGGCCGACTCGCCGCTGATCATCGGATCGGTGAAGGCGAATATCGGCCACACCGAGGCCGCCGCCGGACTCGCCGGGCTGGTGAAGGCGGCATTGGCGCTGTGGCATCGGCGAATTCCGCGCAGCCTTCATTTCGACCGTGCGGCAAGCGATCTCGGCGCGTTGGGGTTGCGGGTGGCCGATACGGCGCTGGCGTGGCCGGAAACCGGGCGGCCCGCGCGAGCCGCGGTGAGCGCGTTCGGATTCGGGGGGTCGAATGCGCATGTGGTGTTGGAGCAGGCACCGGTGGGTGCTGACGGACGGTCCGGCAGCCTCGGCGAGCGGATCGACGGTAGGACCGAGTCTGCGGACAGCGGAGTAGGCCAGCACGCGCGTTGCGAGGGCCCTACCGGACGGACCGGAGACCTCAGCGAGGAGATCGACGATAGGGCCGCATCCGCGGACAGCGGAGCAGTCCAGCACGCGCGTAGCGAGGGCGCTGCCGGACAGACCGGCGGACTCGGTGAGTGGATCGCCGGTGGGGCCGCATCTGCGGGCGGCGAATTAGTCCAGCACGCGGATGGCGCTGCCGCGCATCGAACGAGCCCACTCGGGTCCGCGGATCGGCTGCTGGTGGTGTCCGCCCGTACCGAAGCGGCGCTGCGGGCGCAGGTGCGGCGGTTGCATGAATACCTGGCGGATCGCCCCGATATCCCGCTCGACGATATCGCGCACACCCTTTGTACGAGAACGCCTTTTGCTCAACGTCTTTCGTTCGTCGCGGACAGCACGGCGGCCTTCGTCCAGTTACTGGGCGAACAGCTCGCCGCCGACGCGACGGAACCCGGCGACGCCGAGTTGGCCCCGCTCGCCGCTGCGGCACTGCGACCGGGGAGCGTGTCGCGCCGCGATGTGCTCGCCGCCGTCGGCGCGCTGTTCCGGCGTGGTATCGAACCCGATTGGGCTGCCGTGAATCCGGAAGGCCGCGTCGTCTCGCTGCCGACGTATCCGTTCCAGCGGCAACGGTATTGGGCCACCGACGCCCTCGATTCCGTTGCGGACGAGCCGGTCTCCACCGCTGCGGCTGAACGGATTCGGATCGGAAGTTCTTCTCCCCCAGCTGGTTCCGTCGACATAGTCGACGAACGTGCACTGCGTGACCTCGTCGCCGCGGAACTCGCCGCGGTGATCGGTGTGCAGGCCGCCGCGATCGACAGGCGGCAGAACTTCGACCGGCTCGGCGTCGGGTCGGTCCATGCCGTCGAGCTCAGCGGCAGACTCTCCGCGGAACTCGATACGACCGTACCCGCGGCCATCATCTGGGGATGTCCGACCGTCGAACTGCTCGCTGCCGAGCTCGCGCGGCGACTGCTTGCGACACCGGCTGACCAGACCGTCACCAAGCCCCTGCCGGGAACCGCCACCGACCCCACCGGCTCGGGCTCGGCGGCCGCCGAGCCCGCACCGCGAACGACCGTCGAGCCAGCGGAAGAGGATCCGCTCTCGATCGAAGAGCTCCGCACACTCGGCCGAGAACTCCTGGGCTGATGCGGTCCGCATATCGATGCCGCGTTCAGACATATGCTGATAGGCCGGGTGTTGCCCGGCGGCACGAGCCTGCCGCCGCGGTAACACCGTCTACAATCCGCACGCCTTAGGAACAGCGTCGAGCGAACTCTGGAAGGCCGGATCCTCGAACACCCTGTCCAGATCCGAATCCGACGCGGCAGCCACCCGATTCAGTTGTGCCACAGCGGCATAGAGCGCGCTCTTCACCGCGCCTTCGTCCGCGTTGGCGGCGGCCTCGGCGAATTTCGTTGCCTCGTCGGCGAGCAGCGCCTTGAAATCCGCCATGTTGTCGATGCCACGACCGAGCTTATGAGCCTTGATGGCCGCATCCCAGACCGCCTTGCAGGTCACCTCATCGCTCACCGCGCTCGCGGGCCCGGCAACGGCGGTGCACCCGCCGACCACTGCCGCCAGCGTCATCGCGGTGAGAATCGTTCTGCGCATCCGATATTCTCCCTCTCCACGGAGCGGCGCCCCGAGCGGAGAGTATTCCTATCAGCGGCCGCGGCGGACGGCAAGGCGAATCCGTCAAGGACACATCATCTTCCGATCATTCCGCAGCCGCATAGGGCCGCACTCCTTTCAGTCTCGACGCACCGGGCGGATCCGGATTCCGTGCTCCGGCCGCAGGTTCACCGAGGCCAGCGGTACCACCTGGTGGGCCGGGTCCAGCTCCAAGCGGAACCGTTGCACGGTCATGGCGAGGATGAGCACCATTTCCGTCATCGACAGATCCTTGCCGAGGCAGATGCGTGGGCCGCCGGAGAACGGGAAGTAGGCGAATTTGTGGCGGTCGGCCACCTCGGCGTCGGCGAAGCGCTCGGGGCGGAAGGCCGACGGATCGTCCCAGAGTCGCTTGTCGCGGTGAATGTAGTACATGCACAAGGTGACTCGCGCGCCTGCGGGGACCTCGTAACCGCCGATCACGTCGTCGGCGATGGGGGTGCGCTCGACGATCCAGGCGGGCGGGTACAGCCGCATCGTCTCCTCGATCACCATGCGGCAGGAGTCGAGTCGGCCGAGGTCGGCGAAATTCGGTGTGCGCGTATCGAGCACATCGCGCACCTCACTCGCCAAGCGCTCCTGGATCTCCGGATGCAGCGCCAACAGGTAGCAGGCCCAGGACAGCGCGTTGGCCGGGGATTCGTGCCCGGCCACGAGCAGCGTCTTGATCTCGTTGAGCAGATCCTCCTCCCGCATGCTGTTGCCGTCCTCGTCGCGGGCGCGCACCAGCGCGGTCAGCACATCGGCGGTTTCACCGCCGTGCCTGCGCTCGTCGATGAGATGGCGCACCACGGCGTCGAGTTCGCCGACCTTGCGCGCCACCTGGCGGGCCTGCGGCGTCGGGAACGATTGCGGCAGCTTCAACGGCGCGTTCACCCGTTTCATGATGAACGCGAACGCCGCCCGCATCGCCTCGGTGACCTGCGTTGTGTCCGTGGACAAGTCGATGCTGAACAGGATGCGCCCGGTCACGGCGAGCAGCAGTTCCACGTAATCGGCGTAGATGTCCCGGAATTCGCCCGCCGCACCGTCCCAGCGGTCCAGCAGGGCTGCCGCGCTGTCGGTGATGCTGTCGGCGAAACCCTTGACATGCGAATGGGAGAACGCCGGATGGATCAGCTTGCGCTGTTTGCGCCAGTACTCCAGGTTGTTGGTGGTGAGCTGGCCGTCACCGAGCAGGATGCTGAACTCGTCGTAGATCGGGCTCTTGCGATAGTTGGTGTAGTTGTCCTTCAGGACGTATTCCGCCATAGCCGGATCGGCGATCAGGTAGACCAGCATGGGTCCCGCCTTCACCCGGACCACGTCCCCGTAGCCGCCGAGCAGCGCGCCGACGGTGCCCAGCGGATCCTTGCCGAGTTTCGGTAGCATGCGGCCGGTTTCGACCAGGCCGGGCCCAGGTGCCTTCATCGAGTTGTCTTCTTTCTGAAAGGTGCGGTCACCGCAGCAATTTCGCGTGCGCGCGCAACTGGTTGGTGTAGTCCTGCTTCTCCACCACCAGCGGGTAGCCGTCGGCGTTGTAGAGGCGCAGTCCCGCATGGAGATTCGGCTGCGGGTTGTGCGTCACGTGGTCGAACCGGGTGGCCCGGGCGGGGTTCTCCGCCTTGGTCACCAGATACTCGGCGACCAGATCGGCCTGCTGCGAGTAGATATCCCAGTGCGATCCGATCGGCCGCACCATCCCGACCACGAACAGGCCGGGTGTGCCCGGCGGAAAGATGTTGAGGTACAAGCCCGGTCGCGGACTGTCCGCCGCCCAGCGCAGGTGCGCGCGGTCGACCACCGGGTACGACGGGACGAAACCCGTTGCCAGGATCACCATGTCGACCTTCTCCTCGCTGCCGTCGGCGAAGGTCACCCGATCGTCTTCCAGGGCGGCGATATCCGGTCTCGCGGTGATGTCGCCGTGCGAGTAGTAGTGGTGCAGTTGATCGCCCAGCATCGGGATGACGATGCCGTCGGTGAAATCCGGCACCGGCAGGCCCACCGCCATGGACCGCCGCCGCAGATAGCCGAACAGCGCCTGGAACGCGCGCCTGCGCAGCGGTCGCCACATCCGCCCCTGCAGCAGGGTGTCGGTCGGACGGCCGAGCAGATATTTCGGCATGCAGTAGAAGCCGCGCCTGCTGCTGTGCAGGGTCTGCGCCGCGTTCACCGCGCAGTCGGACAGGATATCGGCCGCCGACTGGCCCGCGCCGACCACCAGCACCCGCTTACCCAGGATCTGATCCGGACCTCGGTACTCGCTCGAATGCAGTACGGGCACAGAGCTGTTGCCGGGGATGTCGATGCTGCGGGCGGTGTGGTCGACGCCGGTGGCGATGACCACACCCGCGTAGCTGGTGCTGGTGCCGTCGCCGAGTGTCACCGTCCAGCCGTCGTCGCCGGGTTCGATGCGGCGCACCTCGGTGTGCAGCCGGATCCGCGGCCACAGCTCGTATTCGTCGGCGAACGCGTGCAGATAGCGCAGCACCAGTTCGTGCCCCGGATAGTCCGGGTAGTCCGCGGGCATCGGGAACCCCGGAAATGCCTGCACCCCTTTGGAAGCGATCAGGTGGGTGTTGCGGCTGACCGGTGAGCCCGCGCGCCGCGCGTCCCAGATGCCGCCGATTCCGTCGGCCGCCTCCAGCACCTCGAAGTCGATGCCGCGCGCGGCGAATGCCCGCGCGGTCACCAAACCCGCTGCGCCGGCGCCGATTACGCAGTATTTACTCATGCGGCGCCCACCGGAGCCGGTTTCGGTGCGTCGGTGTTCGGCGCCTCGACCGCGCCGGTCCCCTTGCTCGCGCGCAGCGAAAGCGCGAAACACGCTATGTAGATGATGAATTGGCCGATCAGCGTGAAGTAGACGTTCGGCGTGTAGAGCGCGACGATCAACCAGGCCACCGAAAGTACCGCGATATTCCGCTTACTGGTCCGCATCAGCCCGGCGTACACGGCGAACAACCACACCGCGCCCACCGCGATATACACCCAAGGACCGAACGGGGCACGGAAGGAGGCCAGCGTCAGCACGCCGAGCCAGACCGCGAGAAGTTCGGCGCGGAAACGGGATCCGTCCGCGCCGGCGCGCAGCCGCCGCTGGATCCGCACCGCGGTGACCACGATCAGCACGAGTAGCAGCAGGGTGTAGATGTTGGTGATCAGCCGGGCCGGGCCGTGCGGGTCACCGATATTCCAGCCCATGATGTTCGCCTTGTACGGCAGCCCGAACGGCGAGTAGTTCACCAACTGGTTGGCCCGCTGCACCAGCACGAATTCGTGGAATTCGCCGCTGGCCAGCTTCGACCAGGTGCCGTCGGACAGGAACAGTTTCCACGGCTCCCAGCCGAAGATGGCCAGCGTGAGCAGCGAGTAGATACCGCACCACACCGCGGTCCAGATCGCGGGCCGCCAGCGCCGCTGCACGACGAGATAGGCGAGCAGGATCACCGGCGACACCTTCGCGACGATCGCGAAAGCCAATGCCGCGCCGCCGAATATGTTGCGCCGCAGGTGGAACAGCGCCATCGCGGCCGCCGCGCCGACGTACAGCACCAGCACGTGGATATTGCCGATCTGCAGGGTCGCCAGCGTCGGCAGGCTCAGCCACACCACCGGTGTGAGCGCCGCGATCACACCGCCCTGCTTGCCGCCGACCCAGCGGGCGATGGCCAGCATCCCGATCAGCACCAGCCCCACGTAGAGCGCGTAGTAGAGCGCGCGCAGCGTCGCGAAATCATGGCTGAACAGCAGCAGGAAGCGGGGCAGCAGCAGGAACGGCGGCGGGTACAGGTAGGCGTCGCGATCCTGCGGTACCACGCTCGGCAGCACGCTGTCCGCGGCGGCCGAATCGTAGCGGTGGATGTTGTACAGGTTCGCCGGATCGTGCTCCGCCACGAGGGCGCCGCTGATGTAGCCGGTCAGGTGGCTCTTCTTCACCAGGAAGTCGTCGTTGGGCGACAGCGAGGAGCTCACATTGTTCGCGTCCAGGATGAACTGGGTGACCCGGGCCAGCATCACCACCACGATCAGGATCACCACCGTCCACAGCACCTTCACCAGGATCGGCCGCGCACGCACCACCTCGCGCCACTCCGCGGGAATCCACGGCACCATGACCAGGAAAAGCACTGCCGCACACAGCAGTCCGAGCACCCCGGTAAGCGGGCCCGGCGATCCCGCGATGGCCAGCAGGATCATCACCAGCGGGGTGAGGATGCCGACGATGAAGACGGCATACATCGCCGCGTAATAGTCGAGTGACCCGCGGAACCGGGTCCATGTCCTGGATATCATCTGCAAAACCTGCTGTCTTCCAACGCTTTCTGGGTGTTATCCGGCGCGCGGCGCGACGATCCGCGCCACCACCTCATGCGGGCTGGGCGCGGCCAGGATGTCGCGGCCCACCTGCTCGGCTCCGTCGCGGAACGCGCTGTCGCGCAGCAGATTCGCGATGCTGTCGGTCAACGCGTCGATATCCGCCTGCGCCGCGGCGTCCACCGCGGCCAGCCCGGCCCCGGTCCTGGTGATGCCGCGGGCGTAGTCGAACTGGTCGAACATCTGCGGCAGCACCAGCTGCGGTACGCCGTAGCGGCAGGCGGTGAACCCGGTGGTCGAACCGCCGTGGTGGATCAGCAGGTCGCAGTCGGGCAGGAACAATTGCAGCGGAACGTCTTCCACCACCCGAACACCGTCCGGCAGCGCGCCGACCGACGCCCGGTCGGCCGCCGAGAGCGTGACGATCACCTCGGCGTCCACCCGGCGCACCGCGTCGAGGATGGCGAGCAGCGGCCTCGGTCCGGTCAAGCTCAGCGTGCTGCCGCCGAGGCAGACCGCGATCCGCTTGCGCCCCTCGGTATTCCGGTGCCATTCGGGCAGTAGGCCGGTGCCGTTGAACGGGATGAAGCGCAGCGCCGTCCCGGCGGGCGCATCGGGCGCCTGCAACGATGCCGGGCAGATATCCAATATCGCCGCCGGATCAGCCAGGGCCGTACCGGATTCCGCCGCCAAGGCCGCGGTGCGCTCGGCGAAGGGTCCGCCGGTCGGGTCGACACCCCACCGATGCACCAGCACCGGAAGTTCCAGCGCCGCGCCGAGCGCGCGCCCCACGGTCGCCAGCGGATCCGACAGCACCATGTCGGCGCCCCAGTCCTTGGCCACCGCCACGTACGCGTCCAGGTACTGGCCCGCCTGCCCGAACCAGCTCTGCGCGGCGAAGTGCCACATACCCTGTCCGGTCGGCTGATCCCGGTCGGCGAAGACCGGCGCCGGGAACATGCTCGGATTCACCGCCTTTCGCAGCTCGTCCATCGGCACCTGTAGCTCGGGCAGATCGGCCGCCTGCAGGCCCGACCGCAGCGCGGTGGCGGTGGCGTCCCGGCGGGCGGCGACGAGCACATCGTGGCCGGCGAGCCGCAGCGCCCAGCAGAACGGCACCATCGCGAGCAGATGTCCGGTCGACGGTGTCGGTACCACAAGAACTTTCATGCCTGCTCCCCCTCCTTCGGCTTCATCCACTCCATCGGGTTGGTGTGTCTCGGCACCCATGACGGCGCGGATTGTTCCCCGTTGCGGCGCTTTTCGATGACCGCCAGGTTGTGGTAGAAGTGCGCGGCGCCGATCCATTCGTCGTGCGGGCGGCTCTCGCGAGCGGCGTCCTGTTCGAAGTCCTGCCGATGTAGCGCGTCCACCAGGGTTTTCAGGTAGCCGATGGAGGTCGACGCGTCGTCGAGCCGGGTACTGCTGCCACCCCAGCCGGACCAGTACGAGGTCTGGGTGTCCTCCACCACGTACAGCCCGCCGGGCCGCAGGTGGGCGAACAGCGCCTCGAAGGAGGTGATCACATCGCCGCTGATGTGGCTGCCGTCGTCGATGATGATGTCGAAAGGCCCGAGCGCCGAGCCCAATTCGTTCAGGAACGGGGCGTTGCCCTGGTCACCCCGCAGCGGTTGTAGGCGGGGTTCGGCGATGCCGGACTTGTCGAAGTAGTCCAGCCCGAACACCAGGCCGCGCCGGAAGTACTGCTTCCACATGCGCAGCGAGGCGCCGCCGACATTCGGCGCCGTGTAACCGCCGATGCCGAGCTCGAGCACTCGGACCCGGCTGTTGCGCAGCGGCTCGAAATGCCGCTCGTAGTGCTGGGTGTACCAGTGCCCGCCCCATTTGTCCGAGCCGTACCGCAGCGAGAGCGTGTTGAGGTCGTAATGGTAAGGGCTACAGGCGGTCACGATCTGGTCGGCGGCCACGCTCGCGGCCTCGCGGGCGACCCGGAACGGATCGTCGGGTGCGAAGCTGGCCGGGCCGGGCTCATCCTTCAGCGTGATCGCGCGGGTGGCGCTCACCGCGTCCGGCGGGCCGTAGACCGCGCGCAGCAGCTCCACCAGGTCCTGGCGCACCACCAGCCACGGATCGGCCAGCGTGCCGGGCCCGACCGCGGGATCCTCGGTGCCGAGGGTGAGCAGGTAGTCGAATTGCTTTCCCTCGTAGGTCAATTCGAAGACGGCGGTGACCGGTTGGGTCGGCGGGTTCGCGGTGCGGGCGCGCCAGGCGATCTCGATCAGCACCGCCTCGGCGACGGCATCCGCGCCGATCTCGCCGAGCCGGGCCGCGGATTCCTCGTAGACCCCGTCCGCGATCGAGATCAGCTGGGCGGCAAGGACATTCTCGTCGTTCAGGTTCACTCATCCATCCGTTCCGCCGGCACGCACCGGCCTCGATTCCGCCTGTGGGCGCACGCCCTCGGCCGCGAGCATGGCCCGGACCATGCCCAGGAAATCCACCGACGGCGTCCATCCCGTTCGCGCGCGCAGCCGCCCGGCATCGCCGACGAGCGGCCGCTGCTGCCTGGTCAATACCGAAGGGCTTTCGCGCACATAATGTTTCCAGTCCAGCCCGGCCAGCCCGAAGGCCGCCGCGCAGAATTCGGCGACGGTGTGCCGTCGCCCCGTCGCGACGACGAACTCGTCCGGTTCGTCCAGGGCCAGGATCCGGGTCATCGCCTCGACGTAATCCGGGGCGTAACCCCAGTCGGCGCCCGCGTCGAGCCGCCCGAGCACCAGCTCGTCCGCCTCGCCCCTGACTATCCGCGCCACGGCGCGCACGATCTTGCGGGTGACGAATTTCTCGGCCCGCAAGGGTGATTCGTGGTTGAAAAGAATTCCGGCCGAGGCGAACAGTCCGCGTGCGCGATAGGCGCGGCAGGCCAGCAGGCCTGCCGCCTTGGTCACGCCGTAGATCGAGGACGGCCGCAGCCCGGTCTCCTCGGTACACGGTGTGCCGTCGCCGGCGCCGAATACGTGCGCGGATGCCGCGTAGAACAGCCGGGTCCCGGTGCGGTGCCGCTCGATCGCCTCGGCGAAATGCTGCACCTGCATGGTGTTCACCCGGTGCGACGCCGCCGCGAGCGTACGCGGCTCGGCCGGCGGGTCCTCCGACGAATGCTGCACGGCCGCAAGCAGATACACCTGCTCCGGCCGCTCCTCGGCGATGAGCCGATCCACCGCGTCCGGATCGGTGATATCGACCGGCCCGCCCCGGCTCAGCCCGAGCACCCGGCGGCCACGGGCGGCCAGCAGCTCCGACAGCAGCCTGCCGTCCTGCCCCGCCGCACCCGTGACGACAACCGTCATCTCACACCACACCCAACTCCGGCAGTGGGAACACCAGCCGCCCACCGGATTCCAGGAACTCGCGCTCCCGCTCCACCAGCATCGTGCGGAAATGCCATGGCAGCACGAAGAACTGGTCCGGCGCCTGCGCCCGCGCCTCGGCCTCCGGCACGATCGGAATGGCGGTGCCGGGGGTGAACTTGCCGAACTTGTCCGGGTTCACCTCGGCCAGGCACGGCAGCTCCGCCGGGCCGATACCGCAATACTGCAGCAGCACATTGCCTTTCGTCGATGCGCCGTACCCGAGCGTGCACAGGCCCGCCTGTCGCGATCGGTCGAAGAAGTCGCGGATCCGGTCCCGGTGCTGGTCCACCCGTTTGGCGAAGTCGGCGTACAGCTGCGGCCCGTGCAGCCCGAGTGCGGCCTCCTCCGCGCGCATCCCGGCCAGGGCCGCGGCGTCGGCGTGCGCGGGCGTGCCGTGCTTGGCGAGCGTCAGCGCGAAGCTGCCGCCGTTGACGGTGTTGCGCTCCACCTCCAATACCGTGAATCCGCTGCGGCGGGCCATCCATTCGATCTGATCGAGGGTGTAGTACTCCAGGTGTTCGTGGCAGATGGTGTCGTAGGAGGTGGTGGCCAGCATGGCGGGCAGGTAGCTCTGCTCGAGCACCCAGATGCCGTCGTCGGTGAGCGCATCGCGCACCGCCCGCATGAACCCGAGCGGATCGGGCACGTCGTAGAACATGGCCACCGAGGTGATCACCTTGGCGCGCTTGCCGTTCAGCGCGTCGGCCACCGCCGGGGTGCCGAAGAAGCCGGGCACCACCCGCAGGTGCGGCGGGTAGAACTCGCGGAACTTCGCCGCGAGCGGATCGATGCCGACCACCGATGCGGCCCCCGGCGGGTACCACTTCAACAGCGTCGCATCGTTACTGCCGATATCGATCACGAGATCGTCGGGGCTCAGGTCGATCCTGGCCCGGATCCTGGCCACCCGGTGCCCGAGGTGGTCGATCATCGACCGGTTCAGCCCGGAGCGGTATCCGTAACCGGCGGAGTACATTTCGTCGAAATTCGCGGTGTGGCGCAGCTGCACCAGGCCGCACTCGTCCGGGTCGGCCGCGCTCGGCTCGGGGCGCACGCAGCGCACCAACTCGAGCGGGTAGCGCGGCACATCCGCCGCGTCGGCGGCCGGGAACACCCCGGTCAACGCCATCGTGCCCAGATCGACGACCGTCTCCAGCCGGGTGTTGCCACACACCCGGCAGCGGTCGATGGTCAGCGCTTCCGTCACACGTTCTCCATATCGTGGGCGACCATCAGCTGCACCAGTTCGGTGAACGTGGTGCGGGGCTGCCAGCCGAGCTTCTCCTTCGCCTTGGTCGGGTCGCCGGTCAAATGATGCACCTCGGCGGGCCGGAAGTAGGTCGGATCGACCTCGATCAGTACCCGCGAGGTGCGCCGGTCTATCCCCTTCTCGTCGAGTCCGGTGCCCTCCCAGATCAATTCGACGCCCGTCGCGGCGAAGGCGACCTCGCACAGTTCGCGCACGCTGTGCGTCTCACCGGTGGCGATGACGTAGTCGTCGGGTTCGGGCTGCTGCAACATCATCCACATCGCCTCGACATATTCCTTGGCGTACCCCCAGTCCCGGCGGGCGTCCAGGTTGCCGATGTAGAGCTTGTCCTGTTTGCCCTGGGCTATCCGGACCGCGCCGCGGGTCACCTTCCTGGTGACGAAAACCTCACCACGCCTGGGTGATTCATGGTTGAACAGGGTGCCGTTCACGGTGTACATGCCGTACGCCTCGCGATGGTTCACGGTGATCCAGTAGGCGTACAGTTTCGCCACCGCGTACGGCGAGCGCGGATGGAACGGCGTTGCCTCACTGAGGATTTCGTCTTTCAGCCCGCCGTACAGCTCCGATGAGGACGCCTGGTAGAACTTGGTGGCGATTCCGGTCTTGCGGATCGCGTCGAGTATCCGCAACGTGCCGATCGCATTCGTCTCGGCGGTGAATTCCGGAATCTGGAACGAGATGTGCACATGCGATTGCGCGCCGAGGTTGTAGATCTCACACGGACGCACCTCTTCCAGGATCCGATTCAGGCTGCTGGAATCCATGAGATCGCCGTAGTGCAGCATCAACCGGCGTTGCGAATGGGTGTCCGAATACAGGTGATCGATGCGATCGGTATTGAAATTCGAGGCGCGCCGGATTATTCCGTGTACCTCGTAACCCTGCTGCAACAGAAATTCGGTCAGATATGACCCGTCCTGGCCGGTGATACCGGTTATCAAAGCTTTCCGCATCAAACCTCCAACCAGAGACTAACTCTTGCCGATCTTGTTGGGAATACCTGTTTTTCGGCAACCCGAGCCATTAGAATTCCGTTGCATGAGCACGGCCTCCGAAAGAACTTTGATCATGATTCCGACGTACAACGAGCGGCGCAATGTGGGGCCATTGCTCGCGCAGATCCTGGAACAGGGCACCGATTTCGATGTCCTGTTCGTCGACGACAACTCCCCCGACGGCACCGGCGAACTCCTCGACGACCTGGCCAAAGAGCATGCGCCGCGTATTCACGTGCTGCACAGGGCCGGTCGTCAAGGCGTCGGTTCCGCGCATCAGGCGGGAATCCACTGGGCATATTCCGAGGGCTACCGGAATCTGATCACGATGGATTCCGATTTCGCGCATCCGCCGTCCTATCTGCCCGCGCTGCGCGCCGCCGCGGCGGGTTACGACGTGGTCGTCGGATCGCGGTATCTGAAGGAGGACAGCCTCGATGACTGGACCCCGTTCCGCAAGATGCTCACCCGGGTCGGACATTTTCTCACCGTCACCCTGCTGCGGATGCCGTACGACGCCACCGGCGCATTCCGCTACTACCGGTTGAGCACTGTTCCGGCGGGCGCGTTCGAGTTGGTCCGGTCCACCGGTTACTCCTTCTTCTTCGAAAGCCTCTACATCCTCAATGCGAACGGCTTCCGCATCGCCCAGATTCCGATTCACGTGCTGAACCGGACCGCCGGCGAATCGAAGATGCGCACCCGCGACGTGGCGACCAGCGTCCGCTTCCTTTTGACGCTGTGCGCGGAGAAGTATCTGCGGCCCGCCCGCCACCGCGTCAGCGCGCCCGCACACGATTGATCCGTTCTGCCGGCCGCCCGATTACCGCAACACGTTCCGTCGACATCACCCGTCGCCTTCGAGCGTGTGCGGTAGCGGCGCGACCTGCACGATCGGCGGATCGCACTCGTCCCACGGCTTGGTCAGCATGGCGATGAACGTCAGCGGCGTGATCGAATACACCGTGTGCATCACCCCGATCGGGGTGCGGGTGCAGATGCCCTTGGAGACGTGGATGAATTCCTCCGGGCAGTCCGGATCCTCGTAGTCGTCCTTGGTCACCAACACCCCGGTGCCGTCGACGAACAGCAGATACTCGACAAAATGCGGGTGGTAGTGCAGGCCGCGGACCTTGCCCGGATGCATGTAGATCAGGTTGAACTCGAGCAGCGGTTCCGGCGGCACCCAGGTGAAGATGCCGCCGCGGCCGTCCCGCACGGTGTCCAGATTGCAAGTGGGCGTGAGGACTTCGATCTTCATAGGTATCCCTTCATCAGGCGGAGACCGCGGTCGGATGCGACGCGTCCATGCGCGCGGCGATGGCCTCGACCAGTGCGTCGCGCTGGTCGAGGAGGAAGAAGTGGCCGCCGGGCAGCAATTCGGTGGAGCGCACCCCCGGCAGCACATCGCGCCATGCCTCCAGCTGCGTCGGCGCCACCTGATGGTCCGCGCGGCCGCCGAAGAGGTACACCGGGCAGCGCGGCGGTGCGGCGGGTACGAACCGGTAATCGTCGTAGATCTCGAAATCCGTGCGCAGCGCGGGCAGAAACAGCGCCAGCACCTCCGGCGTCTCCAGGACCTCCGGCGGTATGCCGCCGTAATACCTTACAGCGGTGGTGAATTCGTGGTCCGGCAGTGCCGATATCCGGCCCGGGCGCGGCAGGTGCGGTGCGGCGGCGCCCGCCAGAAACAGAGCCTGCGGGGCGATTCCGGTGGGCAGGCGGCGCGCGACCTCGAATGCGGTCAGCGCGCCGAGGCTGTGGCCGAAGAACGCGAAAGGCAGGTCCGTCAGCGGAATCACCTGTGCCAGTGCCGCATCGACGAGTTCGGTGAAACCGCGGATCGGTGTCTGGTTCAGGTGACGCTGCCGGGCTGGCAATTCGACCGTGCACAGTTCCGCCCAGTCGGGCAGGCGGGTGCGCCAATCGGCGTACGCCGTGGCCTTGCCGCCCGCGAACGGGAAGCAGAACAGGCGCAGTCGCGGCGGGCCCGCGGGTTTCCGGTGGATGGTGATGCCGGACGTAACCGGTTGTGCCGCGGTCTCTTTCTTTGCGACGGGCAGTGCCCGCAGATCGGCGACGGATGCGACGCGGGTCACCGTCGCGCCGATGGTTTCGAAGAACTTCGACAGCGGGGCGGACGGGCCCACCTCGTACAGCTCGGTTTTCGCGCGGGTGAGCGCGCGCATATTCGCCGTCCAGCGCACGGGTGCGCCGATCTGGCGGATCAGGTTCTGCACCAGGGTTTCGGGACGGTGGAAATCGCCGGTGTAATTCGATGTCACGGCCACCGCCCGCGCGGCGCGCAGCCGCGGCGCGCATTCGGCCAGCTGTCCGGCGAATTCGGCCTCGATGCCCCGCATCGCCGTCGAGTGGAAGGCCGCGCTCACTCGCAGCGGCACGAACCGCAGCTCCGGAAGCCGTTGCGCCAGTGCGCTCCTGGCCGCCGCGACCGCGGCGGCGCCGCCGCTGATCACCACCTGCTCCGGCGAGTTCTCGTTCGCCACTTCGGCTCCCGCGGCCATCGCGATCTCGACGGCGCCGCTGTCGGCGATATCGGGCAGGATGAGCGCGGCCATCGCGCCGTCCCCCTCGGGTTGCGCCCCCTGCATAAGCGCGCCGCGGGCCCGCACCAGCCGCACCGCGTCCGGGAACTCCAGCACGCCGGCCGCGACCAGCGCCGTGTACTCGCCGAGGCTGTGGCCGCCGAACGCCACCGGCCGCCAACCCAATTCGGTCTCCAATACCCGGTACGCCGCGATCTCCACGGTGAGCACGCACGGCTGGGTGTACTCGGTGCGGTGCAGCCGTGGATCCCGTTCGGTGCAGATCCGCAGCAGATCCGCCCCGACCACCTCGCTCGCGGTCGCGAAAGTCTTCCGGGCCACCGGGAATTCGGCGCACAGGTCCGCGCCCATCCCGACGCGCTGGGCACCCTGGCCCGGAAATACCACGGTGCGGGTCATCTCGCGGCCTCCACGCTCGGGCCGGATCCGGTCGCCGCGCCGGGCTCCGGCAGATAGCCCACCTCGGTGCAGTGCTTCAGGTACACCCGCACCAGCTCTTCCACCGGCGGGCAATCGATTCCGGCCGCGCCGAGCACCCGCCGGGTGTACGCGCAGTCGGCGTAGGAGCTCTCCTCGTAATGGATGGTGCCGAACAGTTCGATGCCGTACTTGAACATCTCCAGCGTCTGGCTGTCGTAGCGCTCGCCCGTTCCGAGACGGTAGATCTCCCGCTCGGTGGCGCGGCGGTGGAATTCCTCCAGCGGGACCAGAGTCACGTCGTAGCCTGCCTTCTGGACATAGCGCACCACGTCGTAGTACCGCTTGATATCCGGATTCGTGAGGTGGTATGTCTCCCGGTACGTGGGCCGGTGCAGGGCGATGTGCACGATCGCGGCGCTCACGTAGTCGACCGGGGTGATATCCCAGTGCACCGGTGTGAGCATGGTCTCGCCGGTCTCGATCATCGTCTTGAGGATGTCGTAGTAGGCGCCCTTCACCGAGACCTCCGAGAACGGATACTGCCCGGTGACGCTGTCGCCCATGATGTTTCCCGGCCGCACGATGTCCCAGCGCAGGCCGCGTTCGCTCGCCGCCCGGATCAGCTTCTCCGACTCGTATTTCGTCTGCTGATACGGCAGATGGTCGTAGCCCTGACCCAATTCGAGGTCGCGCTCGGTGAACGGCGGGTTGTTGAAGTTCAACCGGTCGCCGAGCGCGCTGAAACTCGAGACGTAGACCAGATACCGGCCGCGCGAGCCGAGCGCGAATTCCACCGCCCGCCTCGTGCCTTCGACATTGATCGGGGCCAGCGCGTCGTAGAAGGTGACCAGCGTGGTGCGCCCCGCGGCGTGGACGGTGAGATCGGTCTCCGCCGAAATCCGCTGCCAGGTCGGTTCGTCCAGACCGAAGCGATCCTGCGAGACGTCGCCGAGCACCGCAGTCACCCGTGCGCGGTAGGCCTCGTCGAGCGCACCGTCCGGATCGTAGGTCCGCAGGAAGTGTTGGATACGGCGTTCGGCGGCGACCTGTGACGTGCCGCGGACCAGGCAGGTGATGCGAACATCGGAGTGCGCGAGCAGGTCGTGCAGCAGTTTGCCGCCGAGCACGCCCGTGACGCCGGTGACGAATACCGTGGCCACCGGGATGGGCGCGTCCAGGGTCAGTACCGGAATATCCGCTGCCGCAACGACATTCGATGTCTCAATAGCCGACTTCCCGGCAGTGGGTGTGCCCGTGACGATCCCGTCCCGCACCAGGTAGTCCGCCAGTGATGCGATCGTCGGATACCGCTCGGTCGAATCCGCCGGGATGCGGACGTCGTAGTGCTTCATCAGCCGGTTGAGCATCCGGACCGTCGCTACCGAGTCGAAGCCGAAATCGATGAACTCGGCGTCGAGGTCGAGGTCGGCGGGGTTGGATTTGGTGAGATCGGCGAAGATGTCGCGGATTTCGCCGCACAGGGTGGTGCGGAGTTCGATGTTCTCTGCCTCGGTCGGTTGCGGGGCCGTATCGGGTTGCCGCTCGGCGGCTTCCACCTCGGGCACCGTCGGCTCATCTCGGTGCCCGACGCCATTGGTCCGGTGCCCGTTGCGCCGCTCTGTCATATCGACCGGTTCGGTCGGTTGCGCGACAACCGTTTTCGCGATGATCTGCGGCGGCTCGCCGCGGCGGCGGTAATCCTGCGGCACGATCCAGTGCCTGCGCCGCGCGAACGGATATCCGGGCAGGCTCACGATCCGTCCGAACGCGTTGCCGTACAACCGTTCCCAGTCCACCGTCCACCCGGACGCCCAGAGCTCCGCGAGCCGCGGCAGGTTGCCGGAACGCAGCAGCCCGGCCAGTTCCGCACGGTCGGCATCGGATTCGCCCGCGAGCTCGTCCGCGTCCCGATGGGTCCGCGCCACGCCGTGGAATACCGCGAGCCCCTCCGCGGGACGCGCGCCCGGACCGGTCGCGGCATCGAGCAGTTCGACGAGCTCCGCCGTGCTGGTCGCCACCACGGCGAGCCGGTGTTCGAAGGGCGCCCGGCCGACGGCCAGCGTCCACGCCACATCGGCCAGTGGAATCGGCTGTGCCCGTAGGCGTTGCGCCAGCCGGGTGGCGGCCTCGGCCAGCCTTTCCGCATCGCGGGCCGACAGGACGACCACCCGTGCGCCGTCCTCGGGCTCGCGCGGCGCGGGCGGTTCGGCGTCGGACACGATGACGTGAGCGTTGCCGCCGCCGGCGCCGAATGAACTCACTGCGGTCAGCCGGGGCGATCCGTCGCTGGGACGCGGCCATTCCGTTGGCGTTTCGATGACACGGAACGGGGTGACCGCGAAATCGATACCCGGGTTGGGCGGATCGCTGTGCAGGTTCGGCGCGATGGTGTTCTCCCGCAGTTGCAGCAGCGCTTTCACCACCCCCGCCGCACCCGCCGCGGCCTCCAGATGACCGACGCTCGATTTCGCCGAACCGATACCGCAGTAACCGCGGTCCGGCGTCGTGCGGCGGTACGCCCGTGTCAGCGCGGCGATTTCGATCGGGTCGCCCAGCGCGGTTCCGGTGCCGTGCGCCTCGACATAGCCGATATCGCGCGCGTCGACCCGCGCGACGGTGAGCGCGCGCTCGATCAGCTCTGCCTGCGCCGCCGGATTCGGCACGGTGAACCCGTTCGTGCGGCCGCCGTGGTTGATGGCGCTGCCGCGGATCACGCCGTAGATCCGGTCGCCGTCGGCGCGCGCGTGCCGCAACGGTTTCAGCACCAGTGTGACGACGCCCTCCCCCGGGACGTAGCCGTCGCCGCCGGCGCCGAAGGTGCGGCAACGGCCGTCGCTGGACGCCCAGCGGCCGTAACCGAGCAGCAGGTACTTCCCGGGATGGATCGAGACGTTCACCCCGCCCGCGAGCGCGTAGGCCGACTCGCCGCGCCGCAGGCTCTCGCACGCCAGATGCAGTGCCGTCAGCGAGGCCGAGCACGCCGTATCCACCGCCAGGCTGGGGCCGTGGAAGCCGAACTGATACGAAACCCGGTTCGCCACCGCGAAATAACCCGAGATCGGGATGTTCACGAAAGCTTGGTATTCGGCGTAGCCGACGCCGACGAATACGCCCGCGTCCACCAGCCCGCGGGCGGCCGCGCTGGCGCGCAGGCGATCCGGCGGATATCCCGCGTCCTCCAATGCGGCCCAGGATGTTTCGAGGAACAGCCGCTGCTGCGGATCCATCTCCTCGGCATCCTTCGGCGTGATACCGAAGAAGCGGGCGTCGAATTTGTCTACGTCGTCGAGGAATCCGCCCCAGCGTGCGTAGGTGGTCCCCGGCTCGTCCGGATCGTCGGAAAGGTATGCGCCGTGATCCCAGCGCTGCGGCGGCACCTCGACGATGCAGTCCCGGCCCGCCACCAGGTTGGCCCAGAACTCGTCGATATCGTGTGCCATCGGAAAGCGGCCCGCCATGCCGACGATCGCGATATCGTCCTCGGCGGCAACCGGTTCCATCGACGTCGTCGCAGGGACCGGCTCGGCCGCGACGGCCACGGGCGCTGGCCGCGTACCCGTCAATTCCGTCAGGCGGTCGGCGTACATGTCGGCGAAATAGCCCGCGAGCTCGCGCAGGGTCTGGTACTCGAAGAACAGGGTGCTCGGCAGCTCGCCGAATTCGGCGACCAGCCTGTCGTTCAGCTTGCTGATGAGCACCGAATCGATTCCGTAGTCCTGCAACGGGATCCGGGTGCGGATGCGGGCCGGGTCGAGACGGCAGTACTCGGCGAGCAGACCTTTCAGGTGGTCCTCGGCGACTCGCCACAGCTCCTTCGCCGGGGAGGGTGTCGCTTCGGCAGTGGTTTCGGGCACGGTTTCGGCGGGCACGGTCTCGGTCACCGGTACGTCCGGCACCCAGCAGTGTTCGCGATCGAACCGGTATCCCGGCAGGTGCAACCGCCGCGCGGAATCGTGCGACCACGGCGCGAATTCGACATCCGCCCCTTCGACCCAAGCCCGCGCCGCCGCCACGGGGTCGGTGAGCGTCCGCACCGATCCCGCCGCCACCTCGGGCACGACACCGCTGAAAACCCCTGCGGGATGGTCGCCGTCGGCGAAATCGGCCAGGCGCGCGGCCAGTCCGTCGACGGACTCCGCGACAACGGCCAGCCGGTGTTCGAAGGCCGAGCGGCCGAATGCGAGCGTGTGCGCGATATCCGCGAGCCGCCATTCCGGATGTGCGGCAATCGACCGCCGCAACGTCCGCGCCGCCGCCACCAGGCTGGTCGCGGTCCGCGCCGACAGCACGACCACCTGTGCGCCGCCGATCTCACCGTGTGGTGCGGGAATTCGCGCCGCGGGATAGTCGTCCACCACGAGATGCGCGTTCGTACCGCTGAATCCGAACGAACTCACCGCCGCCCGGCGCGTACCTGCTGGCCAGTCTCTGGTTTCGGTGTTCACGAAGAACGGTGAATTATCCAGTTCCAGTAGTGGATTCACCATATCCGCATGCAGCGTCGGCGGGAGCTTTCCGGCCCGC
Source organism: Nocardia sp. JCM 34519.1 (assembly GCF_020361265.1). Classification (NCBI taxonomy): domain Bacteria; kingdom Bacillati; phylum Actinomycetota; class Actinomycetes; order Mycobacteriales; family Nocardiaceae; genus Nocardia; species Nocardia sp. JCM 34519.1. The sequence goes on along the minus strand of NZ_JAIRBR010000033.1, from coordinate 31,258 downwards.
ATCGCCAGCAGCACCTTGAACAGGCCCGCCATTCCGGCCGCATGCGAGGCGTGACCGATATTCGACTTCACCGAGCCGACCGGAATCGTCGCGACCGAATCGGTGTATCGGCGGAAGGCCGCGGTCAACGCCTCGATCTCGATCGGATCGCCCAGTCGCGTTCCGGTGCCGTGTGTCTCGACGTAGCCGATGGTCGCCGGATCGATGCCCGCCGCCCGGTAGACCTCGAGTTCCAGCTCGGTCTGCGATCTGGCACTCGGTGCGGTGATGCCGTTCGTGCGGCCGTCGTGGTTCACCCCGGTGCCACGGATGATGCCGTGGATCGGATCGCCGTCCCGCTCGGCGGCGGCCAGCGGCTTCAGCACGACGACACCGACGCCCTCGGCGATCACGAATCCGTCCGCGTCCGCCCCGAAGGCGGCGCACCGGCCCTGCGCCGACAGCATGCCCATCGACGATGCGAGCAGGTGGTACTCCGGCGTGACGAATACCGCGACACCGCCGGCCAATGCGAGCTCCGATTCACCGGATAGCAGGCTGCGACATGCCTGATGCACGGCGACGAGGGCCGACGAACACGCGGTGTCGAGTCCCATGCACGGACCGGTCAGATCGAGGTGATACGCGACCCTCGCGGGCAGAATGGCCGGGCTGTTGCCGGTGAACATGTGGTGCGAACCGAAGGTCGCCCGATTGCGCAGCAGCGTCGCGTAATCCGAACCCGGTGCGCCCGCGAAGACGCCGCATCGCTTGCGCCGCAGCGACCTCGGATCGATGCCCGCGTCTTCCAGCGCCAGCCAACTGTGTTCGAGGAACAACCGCTGCTGCGGATCCATGTGGTCGGCCTCGGTGGGCACCAGATCGAAGAATGCGGGATCGAAAAGGCCTACGTCGTCGAGGAATCCGCCCCATTTCGAATAGGTCTTCCCAGGGGTCGCCGGGCCGGGCCGGAAATAATCCGCGATCGGCCAGCGGCTCGGCGGCACCTCGGTCACCGAATCGACGCCCGAGGCGAGATTGCGCCAGAACTCGTCGAGATCCGCCGCGCCCGGGAAGCGGCCGGACATGCCGATGATCGCGATATCCATGCCGGATTCCGTTCGGTCCTGCCGGATTTCCGGCTCAGCGGTCCGTCCCGATGGCTCGGCGCGCTTCGGTGGTGCGGCCGGTGTCGGATCGATATCCGCTGTGCGACCTGACGATTCGGATGTTTCCCGCGGCTGCTCCGCGCCCCCGACCTGCGCGACGCGCTGGGCCAGCGCCCGCGCCGTCGGATAGTCGAATACGACCGTCGGCCGCAGCGCGAGCGTGAAGTGGTCGTTGACCCGTTCCACGATCTTCACCGCCAGGATGGAGTCGACGCCGTATTCCGACAGCGGCTGCTCGGGGCGGACTTCGTCCGGTGCGATACCCAGCCCGGCGGCCACGATGCCGATCACCGTGCGCTGCAACGCCTCCGGCACCGCTTGGCGTGGAATATCGTCCACAACAGCAGGTTTCGTTGCCGGGAACGCCGCGTCAGCGGGTCGGGGATCGTCGAGTTCCAGCTCACCCGCAGCCATTTCGTGCCATGCCGCAAGCAGCCGGAAACTCGGTTCCGCGTCATCGCACAGGCCCGGACCCCAGGCGTGTATGCCGCTGAATCCGGCCCGCATCAGCGCCGACCGCCACTGATCCTCGGACAGCAGCGGCGAATTCACGATGCGCAGTTCCGGATCGCGGTAGCCGTGCCAGCCGTCGAGCAGGCCGAAGGTCAGTGCCAGCACCTCGAGATCGGTGGTCACCTCGGTGAACGCGAGAACCCCGCCCGGCGCGAGCAGCCGCCGGATCCGCCCGAGGGTCGGGCCGATCTCACCGACCGCGTGTAAGACGTTGGCGCACAAGATGAGATCGGCGCAACCCGCCGGGAATCCCTGTGCGGCGGCATCCGCCTCGATATCGAGAACACCGAAGCGCATCCGCGGCTCGTCCGCGAAGGTGCGCCTGCCGTGCGCGACGAAGCTCGCCGCGATATCCGTGTAGTGGTACTCGAACGCGACGCCCGAGCCGGAAAGCGCGGCCAGTGCCGCGTGCGTCGAACCACCGGTGCCCGCACCGATTTCCAGCACCCGCAGCGGCCTGTCGCCGGTCCGGCCGCGGGCCACCGCGCCGATCAGATCGGCCAGCAGGCCGTTCGCGAAATCGTATGCGGTGTTGCCGCGATAGATCGCGGAAACCAGTTCCAGCTCGCCGCGCGGGAACAGCACCTCCGTCGCGGCCATTTCGCCCCGCAGCACCCGCTGGTAGCTGTCGAGACACGAATCCAGCAGCGCGACATAGGCTTCGCAGCCCGGGAAGCGCGCCAACAGATCGGCCCGCATCCAGGCCGACCCCGGCGGTGGCCCGATCACCCGCAGCCGGTCGTCGGCCCGCTCGACCAGCCCGTGCCGGTACAGGATGTCCAGGCAACTGGTCAGCAGGCGCTGATACTCCGTTCGCACACCCAACATTTCGCGCACCGACCACACCGGCCATTCCCCGATGGTCAGGCCCATCTCGAACAGCACGCCGTAGAGCCGGACGGCCGCGTAACGGTTGAGTTCCGGTTGTCCGGGTTCCATAACGCCACCGCGCCGCGCCACCCGCTCGAATTCGGCGACGGCACTGTCGAAATCGGTGCGCGGCCGATCGAGGATCCAGTAATCGCGTTGATCGAAGGGGTATCCCGGCAGCGGCACCCGCCGAGACGGGGCACCGTGCCGGGCCCAATCGATCGCCGCTCCGGTTACCCACGCCCGCGCCAGATCGGTATCGGATGTCCCGGACGGTTGCTGCGCCACACCGGATTCCGCTTCCCCCGTGAACACCGCGCCCGGCTCGCCCGCCCGGAATCCGTCCAGCGCGGCGGCCACCGCGGCGGGTGTCGTCGCCACCAGCGCGAGACGATGCGCCAACGCGGGACGGCCCAGCCGCAGGGTCCGCACCGCATCGGTGAAATCGGCCGGATCCAGGGTGCGGAAGTGCTCGGCCATGATCCCGGCGTAGTGCCGCAATCGTTCCGCCGACCGCGCCGACAGTACGAATATCTCCGGCGCGCCGGACGGTACCGGCCGGACTCGGTCGTCTACGAATTCCGCAAGTACCACATGAGCGTTCGCGCCGCCCGCACCGAAAGCGCTGATACCGGCTCGGCGCGGCTGTGCCACCCCGGCCGACGTCCGCTGTGGCCAGTCTTGCAGCTCCCGCGGCAGCTGGAACGGTGTCGAGTGGAACGCGATCGCCGGATTCGGCTGCGCCGCATGCAGTGTCGGCGCGATCCTGCCATGCCGGAATTGCAGCAGAATCCTGGTCAGGCCCGCGACGCCCGCCGCTGCCTCCAGATGGCCGATGCTCGACTTGGTCGCGCCGAGCGCACGTGGCCGGGCGTCCTTCACGGAATGTCCGAATACCATTGCCAGTCCGGCGATTTCGATTGGATCGCCGAGCGCGGTTCCGGTGCCGTGCGCCTCGAGATAGTCGATATCCGACGACGCGAGCCCCGCCTCGTCGAGGGCCTCGGCGATCACCTCGGCCTGCGCGACCGGATGCGGCACACTGTAACCCGCGGTCTGCCCTCCGTGGTTCACCGCGCTGCCCAGGATCAACCCGTGGATGGTGTCGCCGTCGGCGAGCGCGCTGCGCAGCGGTTTGAGATACAGCGCGCCGACGCCCTCGCCCGGCACATAACCGTCCGCACCCGCCGCGAACGGTTGGCAGCGGCCACTTTCCGACAGCATGCCGATACCGCTCAGCAGCCGGAATTTATCCTCGTGCAGCAGCAGATTCACCCCGCCGACCAGCGCGGCGTCACATTCGCCCGCCAACAGGGCGCGCCGCGCGAGATGCAGCGCGGTGAGCGAGGCCGAGCAGGCGGTGTCCACGGTGAGGCTCGGCCCGCGCAGGCCGAGCGTGTACGAGGTCCGGTTCGCGATCGACGACGGAATCGACGCCACCGCAACGGGATCCCCGCTGCGGCTGGCCTCGACGCCGAGCAGCCGGTAATCGCTCCAGGTGGTTCCGACGTAGACGCCGACCCGCCGGTCTCGTACGGCGGGCTCGTCGTGGTGGTATCCGGCGTGCTCCAACGCCCCGTACGCCTGCTGCAGGAACAGCCGCTCCTGCGGGTCGAGCAGCGGTGCGTGCGCGGGCGGTATGCGGAAGAACATCGGATCGAAACCCGCTACGTCGCGCAGGAATCCGCCGACAAACGGCTTGCCGCGGGTATTCGCCAGCCACCATCGCCGCGCCGGAACCGGCCCGACCGCGTCGTGGCCGTCACGTAGATTGCGCCAGAACTCGTCCACGTCGTCGGCATCCGGATACCGGCCGCTGTATCCGACTATGGCGATCGCGTTTTCGGTCGCCGGTCGCGAAATATTCGCCGCCGCCGGCATATCCGCTGCCGCCGGTTCGACGACCGGCCGCAACCGGGCCCGGATGGCGGCCGGATCGCCCCACACATACGCCGTATGGGCGTACTCACCCGTACCCGCCGCGAGGAGCAGATCCAACCCGATCTCGGTGGGCAGCAGGCCGACTCCGGCGCGACGTAGCGCATCGATATGTTCGCGCGGCGGCAACATGCCGCCCTCTGCCCACAGCGGCCATCCGATTGCGACCACCCGGGGCCCGCCGTCCCGGGGCCGCTCGGCGGTCACGTCCAGGTACCGGTTCGCCGCGGCGTAGTCCGCCTGCCCCGGGTTGCCCAGTACCGCCGATACCGACGAGAACAGTACGAGCAGCCCGGCGTCCGGCATCGCGGCGGCCAACCATTCGACACCGCAAACCTTCGGTGCCAGAACGACTTTCGCCGCCTCTGCCCCGGCACCGGCGACCAGTCCGTCGCGCAGTTCGCCGGCACCGTGGTAGACGACACCGATGCGTCCGTAGGTCGCGCGGGTGATCGCGGCGATCCGGTCGACGTCCGCGGCGACGGCGAGATCAGCTCGCACGTGCACCGCTTCGCCGCCGAGCTCGGTGATCTCGGCCAATAGGCGCGCGCCGGTGGCATCGAGCGGGCGGCGCGACACCAGCACCAGCCTCGCCCGATAGCGGGCCGCCAGCCTCCGGGCCAGTAGCCCGCCGATCCCACCGAACCCGCCGGTGATCACCGCGACCGCGCCGTCGGCCAGCGACGGATCACCGATCGCGGCGGCGATTTCGCGTATCTGTCTGGTCTCGCGCCCGCCATTGCGGTAGCGGATTTCGGTGGCCGGATCATCCTGTGCCACAGCGAGTTCGGCGCGCACGACCGTAGCGGCGTCCGTCGTGCTGTCACAGCACACCGAACGCAGTACCGGATGCGGTTGCTCGAGCCGGAGCGTTCGGGCGAATCCACCGATCATGGCCGCACCGGATTCACCGGCCCTGCCGTCGTCGAATACGGCGAGGATGCGGCGCACCGGTGCGTCCGGCAGTTCGCCGATCGCCCGAACCAATTCGCGCAACGGCAGGTAGACCTGGTCGATCAGCAGCTGCGGGTCGTAGTCGACGTCGGCGAGCCGATCACCCCACAGATACACTGCGGCATCGAAAGCGTCTGGGCGGGTGGACAATTCCACCAGCAGTTGGCGGATATGAGTCGGATTCGCCGGGTCGATCACGAAATCGGTCGCATCGGCGGCGAATTCGAATCCGGGGCGGACCCGGACGAGCGCCGCACCCTCGCCGCGATACGGCCGTTCCGCAGTGTCGAATACGAGCAGGCGGTCCGGCGCCTGCGCCGAAGGCGTCCCCGCATCGGATCGCCACTCGAAACCGAAGGCGAACAACGCATCACGGCTCGGGTCGGGCGATGCAGCGGGTGGTGGTGTCGGCGAAGGCGCTTCTCCCATCCCTGCCGCTGAGGCCCTTGCCGCCGGAACCTCGGCGGATACCGTTGTCGCCTCGCGCCCCGGTGCCGGTTCCGGCTCGGCGCGCCGGTACCGTCCACCGACCTTCTCCGCGAGATGACCGGCCAAGGCATCGATCGTCTGGTATTCGAAAAGCAGTGTGGGATACAGCGGTTCGCCGACCCGTGCCTCCAGCTCGGCGGTCAGGCGGAGCAGGCGGCCGGAATCGAGGCCGAGCTCGTAGAAGCCGACATCGGTGGCGATCGATGTCGCCTGCAAACCCAACTCGGCGGAGACCAGCAGGACCAGGTCCGCGGTGATCGCGGACCGCGGATCGCCCGTATCCGCCACCTCGGTGGTATCCGCGACCGTCGCCATGGCGACCCGCGCCGGTTCCGCCGCTACCAGTCGTTCGATATCGGCGCTGCCGCGAACTCGCTTGGAGGTCAATTCGTATTCGGCGATCGGCGCCCCGTCCGCCCCCCACACGGCAACGTCCGCCTGGAGCAGATCCGTACCGCCGCCGCGCACGGTAGCCCGTACATATACCCGCTCCGGGGTTGCGCGCCATGCCCGCACCTTGCCGAAGTAGATCGGTATGAAGGCGCTTTCGTCGTCCACGCCCAGGCGGGCCGGATCGACGAACGGCACGATCGTCGACGCGTCCAGGAAGGTCGGATGCAGCAGGAAACCGGGCAGGTGTTGCCCGGCCTCCGCACCGAGACCGAGCTCCGCGACGACGGTATTCTCCCGCCGGGCGAAAATGCCTGTCGCCCGCATGAATTCGCGATGTTCGATGCCGCGGGCACCGCTCTGCCCGTACATTTCGGCGAGCGCGCGACCGTCACCGAGCTCAGCGCGCAACGCACCGATATCCGCGACGGCCGGTTCGGTAGGCGAATCAGCAACCGCGACAACACATTCGGCGATCTGGGCGACAGGCCCGACCGGGGTGCCCGCCGCGTCGAGACGCTGCGCATCGATGCGGATCCGCACCGTGCCCGCCCGCTCCGGCCGTCCATCGGTATGGCGGGTCACCAAGAACGTGATCCGCACGGCCCCTGCCGAATCCAGCGCCACCGGCCGGTGGAACAGCGCCTCCCGGATCACCAGGTCGGTGGGCAGGTGTCCGGCGGCCATGGCGGCGCGCAGAATCGTGTCCAGGTACACGACGCCCGGCAGGATCCGCACCCCGTGTACCCGGTGATCGCGCACCACGGGATCGTCGGCCCGCACCGTCGTCGCGAAGCTGCCCAGTCGAATCTCGTTCATACCAGGGGCTCCACGCGCAGGAAGGACGGAACGGGCACGGCGGGCGCCGGGACGAGCAGGCGCTGCGGCGGTTGCGCCTCGCGCGTAACGGTTTTCGGCAGCATGTAGCTCCTCTTGCGGAATGCCGGCGGCGACAGCGGGTTCCGCACCGGGCGGTGCGCCGTCGGCGCCTGTTCGACGATCAGGTGAGCGTTGGTGCCGCCGAAGCCGAACGAGCTGACGCCCGCCGCCCGGGGCCTGCCGTCGGCGGGCCGCCACGGCCGCAATTCGCGGTTGACGTAGAGCGGCGAGCCGGTGAAAGCGAAGCGCGGGTTGAGAGCCGCGCAGTGCAGCGACGGCGGCAGCGCGCCGTGATGCACCGCCAGAATGGCTTTCACGGCACCGGCGATACCCGCCGCCGAAAGCAGATGCCCGATATTGGTTTTCACGCTGCCTACCGCGCACGGCTCCAGCGCGCCGCGATCGCCGAGCACCGTGGCCAGCGCCTTGAGCTCGATCGGGTCGCCGATCATCGTTCCGGTGCCGTGCGCCTCGACATAGGACAGCGCGTCCGGCGCCATGCCCGCCGATTCCAGTGCGGCCGTGATGACCTCGATCTGCGCGTGCATATTCGGGGTGGTGATGCCCATGGTGTGGCCGTCGTTGCCGATGGCGGAACCGCGCAGCACCGCGTATATCCGGTCGCCGTCGGCGACGGCGTCGTCGAGGCGTTTGAGCATCAGCAGCGCCGCGCCCTCGCCGGGTACGAAACCGTCGGCGTGTTCGGAGAAGGTGGCGCAGCGGCCGTTCGGGGAAAGCACACCCGCGGCGGCGAGCGTCACGAACGGCATTTCGTCCAGCAGCACCTCGACGCCGCCCGCCAGCGCCGCGTCGAGTTCGCCCCCGCGCAGCGCCTGGCAGGCCAGGTGCACCGAGACCAATGAGGATGAGCACGCGCTGTCGAGTACGAGATTCCCGGCGTGCCAATCGAAATAGTCGGAGATGCGGGCCGCGATGAAGTTCTGCCCGATCCCGACGATGGTGTTGCGGTCGGCCACCGGAATCCGGTTGACGTAGTTGGCCGCCCTGCTACCCGCGTACACGCCGATTCGCTTGCCCGCCAGATCCGCTCGCCGGTAGCCCGCGTCGGCGGTGGCCATCGCCGACACCTCCAGCAGCAACCGCTGCAGCGGGTCGAGCTGCCATGCCAGCGCCTCGCCGATGCCGAAGTATTCCGGATCGAACAGGTCGATACCGTCGACGAACCCGCCCCATTTGCTGTTGGTGCGGCCGGGGCCGCCGCTCGGGTGGTAGTAGACCGACGGATCCCACCGCGCCGGATCCACCTCGCGGATACCGGATTCGCCGTCGGCGAGCAGCCGCCAGAAGGCGTCCGGGCCGTCACCGCCCGGCAGGCGGCAGCCGATTCCGACCACGGCGATCGGCTCCGCCGTCCGCCCCGAACCACTCCCGCGGCCCCGGCTCGAGTATTGCGCGGTATAGGGTACGGACCCCGCCTTCTGTCCCGAAAACTCATCGGGCTCAGGCGAGCTCGCGCCGAAGCGGGCCGGATACCGATCGGTCAGCAGTCCGGCGAGCGCGTCCAGCGTCGGGAATTCCAGCACCAGCGCCGGATCGAATGGTTCGCCGACCACCTCTTCGATGCGCCGGACCGCCGAGGCGATCAGCACCGAATCGGCGCCGTACTCCTCGAATCGGCGGTGTCCCTCGAATTTGGCCGGGGCCAGCTTCAATTCGTCGGAGAAGATCTGTAGCAGCTCCCGGAAGGCCACATTCGCGCCATGCCCGGATTCGGCGGCCCACACCGGCACACGGTCGTCCGGTACCGGCGCGGGACGCGCTGTCGTGGGCTCGAACGACGCCCGCGTCGAAAGCTCCAGCCGCGCGCCGAGATACGGCAGCACCACGGGCGCGTCGGAGATGCCGAGGATGCCGTCGAGCAGCCGGATGCCGTCGGCCGCGGTCAGCGTCGGCAGCCCCGTGGCCAGGTAGGCGGCGGTGTCAGCCGCACCGAATCCGGTGTCCCGGAACGACGGCCAGTTCACCGAGCGGAACCAGGTGCGCCCCTTCGCATGCTGTGCCTCGGCGAAGCGGTCGAGGTGCGCGTTCGCCATCGCGTAGTCGGACAACCCGACCGAAAGTCCTGGCAGCACCGCCGAGACCGAGGAGAACAGCACGAAGAAGTCGGGCCGGTCCGCCGCGAGCACGGCGGCCAGTGCCTCGGTGCCCGCGAGTTTGGGGGCGAGTACCGCGGCCACACCCGGTCCGGTCTTCCGGACGAAGGCCGGGCTCTCGGTGGAAACCGCACCGGCACAGTGCAATACGCCACCGATCGGCCCGAGCTCACGCCGCACCTCGGTGAAGAATCGGTCCAGCGCTGCGACATCGGTGAGCTCGCCGGAATATGTGCGCACCGCGACCCCATCGGCCCGCAGCGCGAGCAGCCTGCGCACCTTGACGGCGTCCGGGCGGTCGCTCGCCGCCAGCCGGTCCCACGTTTCTTCGGGCGGTAGCGGCTCACGACCCATGATCACCAGTCGCCGCGCGCCCCGGGCGGCCAGCGCGGCCGCGAATTCCGCACCGAGACCGCGGGTTCCGCCGGTCACCACGTAGGTGCGGGTGGGGTCGACGGTCAACCCGCCCGCCGGCGTCGTGGCGGAGAGCTCGATCCGCTCGCGCACTCCGGCCCGGTAGCGCACCCGCGGGGCGCCATCCGTTGCGGCGTATTCGGTACCGAGTATTGCGAGCAGCCGCTCGGCCGTCACCGCCGCCCGCTCCTCGGCGAGTTCGATGCCGCGGGTGCGCACCTGACCGATTTCGGCGGCCAGACCCGCCGCCAGACCGCCGAGGGGGGCGAACTCCGGACCGTCGCTGCCCGGATGCCCGGCGCTGACGTGCAGCAGCACGAGTCCGGCCCCGCGGGCATCGATCACGCCCTGGTAGAAGCCGATTCGGCCGAGATCGGCCGCCGCGACGTCGCCCATGCCGACCCGCTTCAGATCACACACGTCGACCACACACTCGGTGTCCGGAAAGCGGGCCAGCATGGCGCGACCGAGTTCCGCGCCCGCGCCGAAGTCCGTGCGGCCCAGTCCATCCGGACGGTCGCCATCGGTGACCCGCACCATCCGACCCGGATCGCCCACCGCCGCGAACAGAGCATGCACCAGCGGCTTCGGTGTCCCGGCGTCATATACGAACAGCGCACGCCGGACCGGGAATTCGCCGGCCGGTGCCGCGGCCGCACGCCAAACAGGCACCAGCGCGCGGATATCCGGCTCCGCCGGTGCGGGAGCCGCCACAACCGCACGTTTTTCGTCCGAGCCGATCTGTTCCGGTACGTCCGGAATCCAGTACCGCTCCCGCGCGAACGGATAGGTGGGCAGCGGGATGCGGCGACGTGTTCCGCTGCCGCGCACCGCTTCCCAATCGATATCCGCACCCCCGAGCCAATCGGCGACCCGGCTGTCCGTCACCGAGATCGTGGCCTCCGGAACCCACGCGCGCACCGCGGCACGCAGTTCTGTCAGATCACGTGCGACGAAGACGGTCCGTGAACCACCCGCCTGCCGTCCGACCTGCATGGTGTACGCCAGATCCGCGAGGTTCGGCTCGTGATCGGCGAGGTGACGATCCAGTGCGCCGACGTATTCGGCGAGGCGCTGCGTATCGCGCGCCGAGACCGGAACCACCTGCGCGCCAGACCATTCCGACACCGGCCGCCGATCGATGTACTCCTCCACCACCACGTTCGCGTTCGAGCCGCCGGCGCCGAACGAGCTGATGGCGGCCCGCCGCCGCCGGTCTGCGCCGCCGCTCGGCCACGGCAGCGGCCGGTCCGGGATGCGGAACGGGGTCGCGCCGAAATCGATATTCGGATTCGGCGGGTCGGCGTGCAGCGACGCGACGATCGTCTCGTGCCGCAGTTGCAGCAGCACCTTGGTGAGCGCCGCGACACCCGCGGCCGCCTCCAGATGTCCGACATTCGACTTCACCGAACCGATCGGCAGCTCCGTCAGCTCGGTATCACCGAATACCTTGGCCAGACCGTTGATTTCGATCGGATCGCCGAGTGCGGTCCCGGTGCCGTGTGCCTCGACGTAGGAGATCGTCCCCGGATCGACACCGCCGGTGCGCAGCGCCGAACGGATCACCGCCGCCTGCACATTCGGATTCGGCACCGTGAAACCGTTCACCCGGCCACCGTGGTTCACGGCGGTGCCCTTGATGACCGCGTGGATGGTGTCGCCGTCGGCCTCCGCGTCGGCGAGGGGACGCAGCACCAGCGCGCCGACCCCTTCGCCCGCCACATATCCGTCGCCGCCCGCCCCGAACGAGCGGCAACGGCCGTCGCTGGACGCGAACTGGCCCTGGCTCAGCGCGACGAATTTGTACGGGTGCAGCGACAGATTCACACCGCCGACCACAGCCAGTCGGCATTCCCCGGTCCGCAGGCTCTGGCAGGCCAGGTGCAGCGCGGTGAGCGAGGATGAGCACGCGGTGTCGATCGCCATGCTCGGCCCCTGGAAGTCCAGCACATGCGACACCCGGTTCGCGATGCTCCAGAACGTCGAGCCGGGCAGCGTGGCCCGGCCGAGCCTCGCCTCCTCGGCGCCGAACATCTGGTACGTGCCCCACATGACTCCGACGAAAACGCCCGCCTCCTCGGGACGTAACCCGCGGCGCGCCAGACCGGCCCTGGTGTGCCCGGCGTCTTCCAAAGCGGCCCAAGCGGTTTGCAGGAACAGCCGTTCCTGCGGGTCCAGGATTTCGGCCTCGCGCGGCGAGATGGCGAAGAACAGCGGATCGAAACGGTCGACGTCGTCGAGGAAGCCGCCCCACTTGGTGTACGCGGTGTACGGGTGATGGCGATCCGGATCGAAATACCGCGACTGATCCCAACGCTCCCGCGGGATTTCGGTGATGCAGTCCCGTCCCTCGATCAGCACCCGCCAGTATTCGTCCAGATCGCGGGCGCCGGGATAGCGCCCGCTCACCCCGACGATCGCGATATCGCCGACGGCGGATCGCGGCGGTTCGGCGGCCACGGTCGCGCCACCGGCGACCGGTCGCGGCGGTGCCGCGGCCGCACCTGCGCCGTGGTTCGCCGCGCCCGGCACGACCTGCCCGTTCGGCTCGCGGACCGGCCGGTCCTGCGTCGAAATCTGCTGCCCGGCAGCCCTGCCCAACTTCGTCAGCAGCCCGACGATGGCGCGCGGGGTCGGATATTCGAAGGCGAGTGTCGCGGGCAGCCGGTGACCGCTGCGCCGCGCCAGCTCGTCGCGGATCTCGATGGCGGCCACCGAATCCAACCCGAGCTCGTGCAGCGGGCGATCCAGGTCCGCATCGGGGGCCAGACCGACGCACCGGCGCACCAGCTCGATCGTCTCCGACTCGAAATTTGCGTCCCCGGAGGCTATTACGGATATATACTGCCGCTCACCCGGTGCCACCATGTCGTGCAAGACATCGGGCACGTCCGCGCCCGGGGTGCTCAGGCTCGTAAGCTTCAGCGCCACACCGACGACCGCGCCGTCGAATCCGGATTCCAGTGTCCGATCCAGGATGTCGAGGGCCTGATCAGTGGTGAGCAGCCCATATCCGCGGCGGGCCAGGTGGCCGACGGCCCGCTCGTCCAGACGGTCCATCATCCCGGTCCGCGCCCACGGACCCCAGGCGATTGACAGCGCCGGAAGCCCAGCGGCGCGCCGCGATTCGGCCAAGCCGTCCAGGAAGGCGTTGGCGGCCGCGTAATTCGACTGTCCCGGCTGGCCGAGCACACCCGCCGCCGAGGAGAACAGCACGAAGAACCGTGGGGATCGCGCCGTGGTCAGCTCGTGTAAGTACCACGCGCCGTGTGCTTTCGGTGCGAGTACCGCCCCGGTCCGCGTGGCCGTCTGCTCGAGCACCGAGCCGTCGTCGATCACACCGGCGAGGTGCACCACCCCGGCGAGCGGCGACAGTTCGCGATCGATGCGGTCCAGGGTGGCGGCGACGGCGGCGCGATCGGTGACGTCCAGCGCGACGGTTTCGACGTGCACGCCACGGCGGCGCAGCTCCTGGATAGTGTCGGCCGCCGCCCTGCTCGGCGCCGACCGGCCCGCCAGCACCAACCGGCGCGCGCCCCGCTCGACGAGCCGGCGCGCCAGCGCGAGCCCGATACCGCCCAGCCCGCCGACGATCAGCACCGTTCCGGATTTCATCGCCGCGATCGCGTCGGCATCGCGCCCGGCTCGGCGCGACCGGGCCGCCACCAACCTCGGCACCAGCCGGTCTCCGGCGCGGAGCGCGAGCTGGCGGGGCGTATCGCCGTCGAGCATGGCGGCGACCAGGCCGTCCGGATTCCTGATCGCCTGATCATCCAAATCGATAATGCGGCAGCCGTTTTCACTCAGTTCGCGCTGCGCGGCACGGGCGAAACCCCAGAGCGCCGCCTGATCCGGCGCGACCCGGTCCACCGGACAGACCGCTTGGGCATCGCGGGTGAGCAGCCACAGGTCCGCGCCCGCGGCCGACTGCACGAGATGCAGTGCCGCGACCACCTCGCGGATCGATCGGTCGGGAACCGCCGCGCTGTCTTCGGAAAGTGCTGCCGCATAAACGATCCCGCGCAAACCGTTTAACGTGCCGAGCAGTTCCCTGGTGTCCGCGGGCGAGGAGAGGTCCACCTCGAAACCGTCCGCGACAGCGCCGAATTTCCGGCCGGGCCGGGCGAGCACACAGTCCGCGCCCGCGGTTCGCAACCGGGCGGCGATGGCGTCGGCCGGGCCACCGGCCGTCCCGATCACCAGCCAGCGTCCCCCCGCGACCCCTGGTCTCGCCGGAGCGGCTGCGCGCCACGCAATTTCATAGAGGTGCTGGTGCGCTCCAACGTCGGGTTCGCCGCGGTCTCGCCGTTCGGCGGCGGTCCGCATGATTCGCAATCCCGCCGCGATCAGCACGGGATCGCCCTTCTCGTCGAGTAGTCGAACGTCGGCGACGAACACCTGCGGCGTCGACGTCACCACCCGCACATGGCCGTAGCGCGCGCTGATCCGTCCGGTCGGGACCACCGCCCGGTCGATCGCCACCGGCACCCACGTCGCATCCGCCGACTCCGCCGGAATCGCGGCGATGGTGGCCTGGAACGCCGCGTCCAGCAGCACCGGATGCGGCATCTCCGCGCCGGTCTCGGTATCCGGATCCGACAGCGTCACCACGGCTTCCCGCTCGCCGGTCCGGACGTCGACCACCCGTTGGAAGGCCGGTCCGTAGCGCAGTCCGACAGCGGCGAGCCGCTGGTAGAACTCCGGACCGGGGATCCAACCGTGGCATCGGCGCAGCGCCGCCGACAGGTCCAGGTCATCCGCCGATCGAATGATGCTCTCGCCCTTGCTGATTCGACCGCGCACGTTGGGCTGGTCACCGCCGTCGGACACGGTCACCGCGAAACCATCGGGCCGCGCCTCGAATCGAATGCCGACGCGGTGGGTGCCGGTCAGCAGTAGCGGCGTCGCGATCACGAGATCTTCGATCGTCACATGCGTAGCCGGGTGTACCCGCCGGGACATCGCGGCTATCGTGCTGACGTACCAGGCCGCCGGTACCGTCACCGCATCCCCGACCACATGATCCGCGAGGTAGGCGGGCGTGCCAGGGCCGAGGGTCTCGGTGAATTCCCTTGCGGCGGAGTCGGTCCGGACAGCTGCGTCCGAATCGGTTGCCCGCTCGGCTCGTTCGATCCAGAACCGTTTGCGCTGGAACGGATACGTCGGCGCGAGCACCCGGCGCCGTCCGTGCGGGCCGTGCACCCGCTCCCAATTCACCCGCACCCCGGCCGTATACAGTTCGGCCAGCGCACCGGCCATGGTTTCGCGGTCGTCGTGGCCGCGCCGCAGTGTGGCGACGAAACGGGCGCCGGTCTCGATCGTCCGCCGCCCCAGCCCGGAAAGCACCGGCTGCGGCCCGATTTCGAGGAAGGTGCCGATACCGAGCCCGGCAAGGGCGCGCAGCCCCTCCGCGAATCTGACCGGCTGCCGCGCGTGCCGCGCCCAGTACTCCGCGCTCAGCTCGCCCGGAACCACCGGTGCGCCGGTGAGATTCGAGATGAGCGGGATCCTCGGTTCCGTGAACGCGATCCCGCGGGCCGCTGCGGCCAGGTCGCCGAGAATCGGCTCCATCAGCGGCGAGTGGAAGGCGTGTGACACGGGGAGCGGAACTGCTCGAATACCGGTGTCCGCCAGCTCTATTCGTAACCGTTCCAGTTCGGTGTCCGGTCCGGCGACGACGATCTGCGCCGGACCGTTCGATCCGGCGACGACAACCGATACGTATCGTGCGAGCAACGGCTCGACCGAATCGGCTCCGGCGTCGACGGCCAGCATGCCGCCGCCATCGGGCAGCCGCTGCATCATCCGGCCCCGCGCGGCGACCAGCCGCAGACCGTCAGTCATCGAAAGCGCCCCGGCCGCGCATGCCGCGACGTACTCGCCGACGCTGTGCCCGAGGACCGCGGCGGGCGTAATGCCTCGGTCCCGCCACAGTTCCCAGAGCGCCCATTCGACCGCGAACAGTGCGGGCTGCGTGAAAATGGTGCGGTGCAACAGTTCCGCGTCAGCGCGTGCCCCGTAGAGCGCATCGATCAGACCGATGCCGTCCGCGATCGGGCCCAGCAGCGCATCGCATTCCGCCAGCGCCCGCCGGAATACCGGCTCGGTGTCGAACAGATCGCGCGCCATCCCCGGATACTGTGAGCCCTGTCCGGTGAACAACAGACCGACCTTCGGGGTCGCCGACCGCTCGACCCGGGTCCGCGCCGCCGGATCCGCCGCGATGGCGCGCAATTGCCGCGCCGCATCGCCCGCATTCGGCGCGACCACGGCGATTCGCTCCTCGAAATGGCTTCGCCCGGCCGCCGCCGTGTAGGCCAGATCTCCGAAATCGGTGTGCGCACTGTCCAATTCATCCGCCCACCGGCCCGCCGCCGCTGCCAGCGCCGCGGTGTCGCGCGCGGACAGCGGGAGCACCTGCGGTCCGGATTCCCGCACCGCGCGAACCGGTTCCGCATCCCCCCGCGCCAGGATCACGTGCGCATTGGTGCCGCTCATCCCGAACGAGCTGACGCCGACGACGCGCGCCCTGCCGGTCTGCGGCCATGTCCGCCCGGTGCGCACGACCTCCAACGACGTTCGTGCCCAGTCAATGTGCGGGCTCGGCGCGTCGAAGTGCAGGCTCGGCGGAATCTTTCCGTGCCGCAGCATGAGTACGGCCTTCATCACACCCGCGACCCCGGCCGCCGCCTCGGCGTGCCCGATATTCGTCTTCACCGACCCGATCAGCAGCGGCGTCTGCCGTCCGGCACAGTAGACCTCCGCCAGCGCGGCCGCCTCGATCGGGTCGCCCAAAGGCGTTCCAGTGCCATGTGTTTCGACATAGTCGACATCGGTCGGCCGGATTCCGGCCCGGGTCAGCGCATCGCCGATCACCCGCTGCTGCGCGGGCCCGTTCGGCGCCGTCAAGCCGTTCGACCTGCCGTCGTGGTTCACCGCGACACCGCGCACCACGGCGAGCACCCGATCGCCGTTGCGGCGCGCCGCCGAAAGTCGTTCCAGCACGAGCACACCGCAGCCGTCGGCACGCACATAGCCGTTCGCGTCGGCGGCGAAGGCCCGGACCCGCCCGTCGGGCGACAGTGCGGACAGCCTGCTGAAGCCGATCGTCGTCTCCGGTGCCAGTTGCAGGTTGACGCCGCCGACCAGCGCGAGATCACAACGCCCGGCGCGTAATCCGTCTTCTGCGGACTGCAGCGCGACCAGTGAGGACGAGCAGGCCGTATCGAGAGTCACGGCGGGCCCTTGCAGTCCGAGCGCGTAGGCGACCCGTCCGGCCGCGACGCTCGGCGCGGCCCCGAGCACCGAGTAGGCCCCGATCGCGGTGGGATCCGTTGTCAGCGTGGGTGTTCCGGGATATTCGCTGAAGCACAGGCCGACGTACACCCCGGTCCGGCTGCCCGCAAGCTCGCCTGGCGCGCGCCCCGACCGCTCCAGCGCCTCCCAGCTCGCCTCCAGCAGCAACCGCTGCTGCGGATCCATCGCCCTGGCCTCGGCGTCGCCGATACCGAAGAACGCCGCGTCGAATTCGTCCACGCCGTCGACGAATCCGCCCCACCGGCTGTACATGCGGCCCAGCGCGGCCGGATCCGGATCATAGAACGCGTCGACATCCCACCGCTGTGGCGGCACCTCGCTGATCGCGTCCCGACCCGACCACAGCAGCTCCCAGAACTCCTCCGGGGTGCGAACGCCGCCGGGAAACCGGCACGCCATACCGACGATGACGATCGGATCGTCGGCATCCTCGGGTTCGGCCCGAACCCGCAGCGGCGGCAAAACCGAGGACGCCACCGGTGTATTGGCCTGGTCCTGCGGCTCAGGCGAAACCGACGACTGCACCGGCGTAACCGCCCGGCCCTCCGGCTCAGGCAAAACCGACGACGCCACCGACGTAACCGCCCGGCTCTGCGGCTCGGCCGAACCCGACGGCGGCACCGGCGTAACGGCCCGGACCTTCGCCGTAAGCGAACCCGACGACGCAACCGGCATAACGGCCCGGCCCTGCAGCTCACGCGAAACCGACGACGGCACCGGCGTAACGGCCCGGACCCACGGCTCAGGACGAACCGACGGCACCACCGGCGAATTCGCGACGGGCACCGTCACCTCGACACCCTTGCGCCGCAACAGCTTCGCGATGTCACGCACCGTCGGATAGTCGAACACCAGGCTCACCGGCAGCGGCGTGCCGGACTCGGCGATCAGCGCGGTCCGCAGTTCCATCCCGGTCAGCGAATCGACCCCGCTGTCGTGCAGCGGCTGTTCCGGGTCCAGCGGCGCGGTCCGGTCCAGCACCCGCATGGCGACCCGCTGGACCAGCTCCTCCCATGGCGCGGTGTCCTCCACCGCCCGATCGTTCGTCGAATGTTCTTGTCCGGCTACGCCGTTCCCCATAGTCGTACCGCTCACTACCGGTTCGTCCGGTGTCACTCTGGTATCGGACAGCGAAACGCTTGCCGATGAATGGTCTTTCGTGGTGTTCTCGGCGGAACCTGCTCGGTACCAACGCTGCTCGGCGAAATCGAATACGCCAGCGGTCGCCACACCGAGCGGCACCAACCGGTCCAGCGCCGCGACGGCGTCGGTCACCCGAAGCGCGGGCAGGCCGCGCCGATCCAGGTATGCCGTCAGTTCCGGACGGCCCGCGGCCATTCCGACATCCCCGAACGGCCCCCAGGCGATGCTCAGGCCGGGCAATCCGTCCGCGCGCCGCCGCGCGACCAGCGCGTCGAGCGCCGCGTTCGCCGCCGCGTAATTCGCCTGCCCCGGCGTGCCGAGCACACCGGCGACCGAGGAGTAGACGACGAACAGCTCCAGCGACAGGCCGCGGGTAAGCTCGTCGAGGTGTTGTGCCGCAATATATTTCGGCCCTAGCACGGTTTCGAACCGGGACGGCGTCTGCTCGGTCAGCACCCCGTCGTCCAGTACACCCGCACAATGGATCACACCGCGCAGTGGTCCGGACTCGGCTATATCGCTGAGCAATGCGGCGACCGCAGCCCGATCGGCCACATCCGCCCGGTGCTCCGACACCCGAACACCTTGTGCACGGAGCGATTCCACTAGTCGGTCCCCGCCCGTATCCGGCCCCCGACGGCTGACCAGCGCCAGGCTGCGTGCCCCGCGGTCGACCAGCCAGCGCGCCGCCGCGCCGCCGAGTCCGCCGAAGCCGCCGGTGACGAGATAGGTCCCGTCCGCGTCGAACTGCGGCGCGGGGGCCGCTTCGGTCAGCAGGACCGGTCGTGCCGCGACGTCGTATCGTCGCATGGCGTCGAACGCGGCCGCCGCGGCGGCGCCCGGCCACGGCGTGTGCGGCGGCGGCGCGAGCGCGCCGCGCTCGAACAGCGTCAGCACGGTCCGCAGGATCTCGCCCAAGCGTTCACGGTCGATAAAAGCCGGATCAATCGGCCGGTCGGCGTCGTGGCCGGCGGAAATCTGCGTCGGATCGGCAAGATTCACGAACCGCCCGCCGTCGGCCAGTATGCCGGGGGCGTTTTCGGTCAGGTTGCCCGCGAGCGCGTCGACGACCACGTCCATGCCCGCCCCGCCGGTATGCCTGCGCACTCCGTCGACCGCCCAGGCGGCCACCGCGGTCGGCAGTTCCGTCACATCGATACCCGCGGTCGCCGCCCATCGGCACAGCGCGGGAGGCGCGAATAGCACCGCACCCGCGTGTCGTGCCAATTGCACTGTGGCCATGCCGATTTCGTCGGCACGCGCGTGAACAAGCACCCGCTGTCCCGACCGCAGCCCGCCGATATCGAACAGCCCGTACCAGGCGCTGGCGAAGGCGACCGGCAGCGTCGCGCCCTCGGCGAAGGACAGCCGGCCGGGCAGCGGTGCCACCAGCCGCCGGTCGACGGTGACGTACCGGGCGAAACTGCCCTCCGCGAGTGCGACCACCCGGTCGCCGACCGCCAAACCGGTGACATCCGGGCCGACCGCGCTGATCCGGCCCGCGCACTCCGCGCCGAGCGGGGCGGGCGATTCGGGGTGCGTGCCGAGGGCGAGCCAGATATCACGCCGATTGAGTCCGGTTGCGGCGACGGCGATTTCGACCTCGCCGGGCCCCGGCGCGACTCGTTCGGCGGGCTCGTTTCGCATGAGTTCGAGTGCGCCGGATCGATCGGCGAGCAATCGGTAATTGGCGGTATCGGCAGGCAGGCCGTCGGCCAATCGCGCTGCCAGCCAACGTCCGTCGCGCACCGCCAACTCCCGTGCGCCGAATCCGCCCGATATCCCGGCCGCGACGAACGTTCCGTCGATCGGCGCCCCGGCTTCCAGATCCACCAGCCGCGAAGCCAATTCCGGATGTTCGGTGGCGAGGGTCCGGCCGAGACCCCAGAGCAGCGCCTGGTCCGGGTCCGGCCGATCGCTGGACGAAACAGCCTGCGCGCCAAGAGTTATCACGTACAGGGGCGCGCCGCGCCATCCGGTCTCGACGAGCATCCGGATCAACCGGAGCGCGCCCGCGATCCGCACCCGCGCCGGTTCGTCTGTCCACGCGTAGACGATTCCCGGTGGCTGATCGCCGCCGACCGGCGATTCGTCGGACACGTCGTCCGGCCGCACGACAACCACTTCCGCACGCGCCGCCAGACCCGCGGCCACCGCTGTGCCAACGGGCCCGTCGGCAAAGACCACCCACCGCTGGACTCCCGCGTACTCGCGGCCGAATTCCGTTGGCTCCCAGGAGATGTGGTGGAGCAACCGGTCCACTCGCCGGTCCGACTCCGCGCCGGATACCGGCGCATCGCCCGGGCCGGTATCCGCGGCAACCAGACAGACGCCGGTGAGGACGGCGAGCACCCGCTCGGATTCGTCGATCATCGTGACATCGCCGACGATGACGCGATCGGACCGCTCGGTGATCCGCACCCGGCAGCGCACAGTAGCACCGCCGACTATCTCCGAACCGAACAATTGAGCACGATCGATAGCGACCGGCAAATACAATCGATTCGGCCCATCCGCCGCCAACACCAGGCTGTGCAGGCATCCGTCCAGCAGAATCGCCTCGGCCCCGTCCGCAGCCGTCCGCAGCAGCGTTTCCGACTCGGTGGCGGTGATCCGCGCCGCGGCCACCCCACACCGGTAGTCCGCACCGAGCCGGAGTCCGTGCCCGGATAGGCGGTCGTAGTACTCCCGCCATGACTCCCCGTCGGCGACGGTCGCGGCCGGTGCGGCAACTTCGGGTGAGTCAGCTGCCGCGCGCAGTGCCGCCCGCGCGTAAACCGTTGCGCCGTCGCCGAATTCCACCGAATAGCCATCGCCGTCCACCGTCAGCCGGACCCGCAACGCACCGTCGGCCCGCACCGCGATCGGCTCCAACAGCCGAAGACCGGCCACCAGCCAGCTCCGCGCACCCGGCAGTTCGGCCGCCAGCCGCGCCGCACGGCTGATCAGCCAGGCAGCGGGAACCGTTGGCATACCCTGCAATTCGTGCCCGCTGAACATCGTTGGACCGATCGGCAGCGTATGCCGGATCTCGGATCGGGCCGGGAGTTCCAGCCAGTGCCGCTTGCGCTGGAACGGATAGGTCGGCAACTCGACCGGCCGCCAGCTATCTCTGGGATACAGAGCGGCCCAGTCGATTTCGCCGCCGCCCAGGTAACGCTCGGCTGTCTCGATCAAGGTCGGCGCAGCTGCGGAATTCACCACCGCGCCGGACTCCACATCGCCCGCCGCCACCCGGCCGAGCGCGACGCTCAGCTGCGGCGCGGTGTCGAAGACGATGGCCACTCGCTCGGCGAAGTGGGTGCGTCCGACGTTCGCCGAGGCGCACAAATCCCGGAGACCGCTATTATCCTGCGCCCCAACCCTTTCCGCGTATCGCGCCGCGAGCTCCCGCAGCGCGGCAGCGCTTTTCGCGGACAATGCCAGCAGGTGCGGACCGCTCTGGTCGCGCCCCGGCGCATCCGCCTCGGGCGCCTCCTCCAGCAGCACATGGGCATTGGTGCCGCTGATGCCGAAGGCGCTCACCCCGGCACGTCGCGGGCGGTCCCCGCGGGGCCACGCGCGCTCCGCCGCGACGACCCGCACGCCGATCTCATCCCAGTCGAGATGCGGATTACCCGATCGGTAGTGCAGCGACGCCGGAATCCGCCCGTGCCGCATGGACTCGACGACCTTGATGATGTTCGCGATCCCAGCCGCCGCTTGGGTATGCCCGAGATTCGACTTCACCGAACCGATCCACAGCGGCCGCTCGGCGGTGCGCTCAGTGGCCAGCACCCGAGCGAGCGCGTTCACCTCGATCGGATCACCGAGCGCGGTGCCGGTACCGTGCGCCTCCACGTAATCGATATCCTCGGGCCGCAATCCGGCGTCAACAAGGGCGGATCGGATGACCTGTTCCTGCGCGGGACCACTCGGCGCGCTCAGGCCCTGGCTGCGCCCGTCGGAATTCACCGCAGTGCCGCGGATCAGACCGAGCACCCGGTCACCATCTCGGCGTGCTTCCGAAAGGCGTTTCAGCACAAGCGTTCCCGCACCATCGCTCCAGACGACGCCGTCCGCCCGCGCATCGAAGCTCTTGCACCGGCCGTCGGCGGCCAGGCCGCGCGCCCGTGCGAAATAGATATCCAGCGACGGCGTCAGCACCACGGTGGCGCCGGCGGCCAGCGCCAGATCACATTCACCGCGCCGCAGGCTCTGCACCGCCAAATGCACGGTGACCAGCGACGACGAACACGCCGTGTCGACGGTGAGGCTCGGCCCGTTCAGGCCGAGGAAGTACGACAGCCTGCCCGATGCGACGCTCGCCAGATTCCCGGTGCCGAACCAGGCATTCGGCGGCAGATCGGCCCGCGCCATTCGCTCGGCGTAATCGTTCGACATGATGCCGACGAACACCCCGGTCCGACTGCCCGCCAGCCGCTGCGCCGGATACCCCGCTTGTTCCAATGCCTCCCAAGAGGTTTCGAGTAGCAGCCGCTGCTGCGGGTCGAGCATCCGGGCCTCGCCGACCGAGATGTCGAAGAAGCCCGCATCGAAATCCCGCACGCCATCGACGAATCCACCCCAGCGCGTATAGGTCTTGCCCTCGGCGTCCGGATCGGCGTCGAAGTAGGCGTCGACATCCCACCGTTCCGCCGGAACCTCCGTCACCGCATCGGTTTCCGCGATGAGCAGCCGCCACAGATCCGCGGGTCCGCGCACGCCGCCCGGATACCGGCAACCCATGCCGATGATCGCGATCGCGTCATCCGAGCCTTGTTGCGATCGATGCTCAGTCGCATTGTGTGCCACCGCCTTTCGCGGCGCAGCACCCGAATTGACCTTCGCCGCCGCACCCGGCCGGAGCCGGACGATTGCGGCCGCGACACCCGCCACCGTCGGATGATCGAACAACAGCGTCGCGGGCAGCCGCACACCGAGATCCGCGGCCAAGCTGTTCCGAAGTTCCACCGCCAGCATCGAATCCAGTCCGAGCTCACGCAGCGGCACGCCGTCGGCGACCGGTGCCGTCCGACCGAGCGCCTTCGCCGCCAGCGCGCGCACTACCGGAAGAATCTCATCGAGCGCCGCACCGTCGACTGCGGAATCCCCGATCCCGACGCCCTCGCTCGCGGCACCGCTCGCCGCGGCATCACCGACCGCCGACCCACCAGCCGCAGTAGGACCACCGACCGCGCGACTACCAGCCGCAGCTGCGTTGATCGCCCCACCACCGACTTCGACACCGCCAGCAACGGAACCATCAACCGCTAGACCATTGACTTCTGCACGGCCCAGCGCCACACCACCGAGCGATCCAGCACCAGCGCGAACGGCCCCAGCGGCTGCGTTCAACGGCCCACCACCGACTTCGACACCGCCAGCAACAGAACCGTCAACCGCCAGACCATCAACCGCCGAACCGCCCAGCGCCAAACCGCCGAGAAGTCCATCGCCAACCACGGCACCGCCTTGACCGGCCGCAGCGGTGTCCACCAAACCCCCAGCAGCAGTTGGGAATACCGCGACAACCCCCGACGCCCCCAGCAGCGCTCGCAGTGCCCGCAACCCCGCATCGACTGCGAGTTCCGCGACACCGTGCCGTTCCCATGCACGCCGAGCCGTATCACCGAGTCCCGCGGCCATACCGGTTCCGGACCACGGGCCCCACTGAATGCTCAATGCCGCGAGACCGTTCGCCGATCGCATCCGGGCGAGCCCGTCCAAATATGCGTTCGCTGCAGCATAATTCGCCTGTCCCGCGGTACCGACGAGGGCGCTCGCCGATGAGAAGAGCACGAATACCGACAGGTCGAGGTCCGCAGTGAGCTCGTGCAGATGCCATGCGCCGGAGGCTTTCCCGGTGAACACCCGCCGTACCCGGTCCGCGCCCTGATCCACCAGCAGCGCGTCGTCGAGCACACCGGCGCAGTGCACGACGCCCGCGAGCCGCGGCAGGTCGGCGCCGAAGCGAGCGAATAACGCCGACAGCGCGACTCGGTCCGCGACATCCAACCGCACCGTCTCCACCCGCGTCCCGAGCGCAGTGATCTCGCGGATCACCGCCGTCGCCCGCGCATCGGGTTCGTGCCGCCCGGCCAGCACCAGCGTCCCGGCCCCCGCCTGGGCGAGCACCCGCGCCGTCGCCGAACCAAGCGCGCCGAGACCGCCGGTCACCAGATACGCACCGGCACCGTCCAATTCGACAGTCGCCTGCGCCGCCGCCGAACCGAGCGCGCCGAGACCGCCGGTGACCAGATACGTACCGGCACCGTCCAATTCGGCAGTTTCCTGCGTCGCCGGCGCGGTCAGCTCCGGCACGTATCGCCGCTTGCCGCGCAGCGCGACAACGGGATCGGTTGCGCCGGAGCGTAGTTCGCCGACGAGTCGACGGTCCGCGACATTCGCCCGCGCGGGCAGGTCGACCAACCGGCAACCGAGTTCTGGAACTTCGGTGCGCACCACCGCCGCCAGCCCGCACAGCGCGGCCGCCGCGGGCCTGACCCGCTCGTCATCCAACACCCCGACGGCACCGCCGGTAACGAGATAGAGGGGCCCGGCATCGACCGTTTCCGCAAGCGCGCGAACCACTTTCAAAGCCGATTCGGTTTCGACGGCCGCCGCGCCCGCGTCATCACCCGCGTCGAAGCTGCTCAGGTACACCACCGCGCGCGCCGATGCACCCGATAAACCCGACGCTGCCGACATACCGAATGCACCCGCTACACCGAGTCCACCCGACGTACCCGACCCACGCACCGCCGCGACGGCCGCATTCGTCTCGACGGCGACCGCGTCGTCGCCCGCCGCCCGCAGCGCCGCTGCGAGCCGGTCCGCCGCCGGAAGTCCGCCGATCACCAGCCAGGCTGCCGGACCTCGCCCCGCGGTGGACGCAGGCGCCTCCCGCCAATCCTGGACGCGTATCGGAACGGTCGCCTCGGCGTCGGTCCGCCCGAACCACAGATCTTCCACCTCACAGATCCGCGCATCCTCGGTGTCGAATATGGTGACGCGCACCGTCGCACCGGTCCGGACGGCCAGAACCCATGCCGCCGCAACGCTTTCCGTCCGATGCAGGCGCAATCGCCCGATACCGGCGGGCAATCGGTTCACCGGCCCGCCAGCCGTGACGAGCGCCAACCCGGTCTGGATGGCCGCATCCACCATGCACACGGTCGCGGCCTCGGCGGCACCGGACAGCTCACCGGGCCGGGAGAGCCTGGCCAGCAGCGTATCCGTGCCCGCGCGCAGTTCGGTGATCCAGCGGAACCGCGGCCCGAAGGTCAGTCCCCCTACGGCGCAACGGCGGTAGAAGTCGTCGGTATCGGTGTAGACGGAGTGGGTGCGCAGCGCCTCCGTCAGATCGTCCGGGCCGGCCGCACCATCGGTCTGCGGCACCACCGAAGCCATCACCGCGGCGGCCGTATCCGATCCGACCACCAGACGGATGTCGACCCTGTCGCCCACCCTCTCGGCGATCGGTTCCCGCAGCTCATCGAGCGGAACAGGGCGTGTGAGAACGAAATCGACCAGTTCGCGGGCGAATCCCCCGGCCGCCCGCAACGCCGACAACGCCAGATAGGCACCTGGCACCACCGGGGTGCCGCGGTAACGATGTTCGCCGAGATATGCGGTGCTCTTCGCCGGCGCCTCGGCAAAAAGTTGCACCGTCGCGGCTCCCGGGACCGCCAAACGCTCCCGCTCGAACGGATAGGTCGGCAGCCCGTTACGCCGCCGCGCTCCACTCGGAATCAGCGCGGACCATTCGATATCTGCTCCGGCACAATACATTTCCCCCACCCCGGACAAGAGCACGGAGTCGTCGGTCACCGACCGGCGCAGGCTCGGCACCCATCGCGCCGATATTCCGGCCTGCCGCCCGAACTCCAGCAGCACCGGATGCGGGCCCACCTCGATCGCGGCGTCGATGCCGAATTCGGCGAGCGTGCGCAGCCCCTCCGCGAATCGCACCGTACCACGGGCGTGCGCCCGCCAGTAGTCGGCGTCGAGTGGCCCGCCGAACGCACCGATGACGTTGGAGATCAACGGAATCGATGCCGTCCTGGCCCCGGGCGCCAGCTCCCCGACCGCCGCGGTGAACTCGTCGAGCACCGGGTCGAGCAGCGGTGAATGGAATGCCGTCGCACCCGGCAGCGCGACCGCTCGAATCTCCCGCCGCTGCGCCACCTCCCGGAAGCGGCGCACCGAGTCCTCGGCGCCCGAGACCACGAACTGTCCCGGGGTGTTCACCGCCGCCACCCCCAGTGTCGGCGCCAATTCGTCCAGCACATCGGCGAATTCGGCCGGATCACCGAAGACCGCGGCCAATGCGCCCGGTCGCGGCGCGACCTGCATCATCCGCCCGCGCACGGCGGCTATTCGCAAACCTTCCGCGACCGTCAGCGCGCCCGCGACGGTCGCCGCCACGAGTTCGCCGAGGCTGTGCCCGAGTACCACATCGGGCCGGATCCCGCACGCGGCCCACAGCCGGGCACAGGCCAGTTCGAAGGCGAAAAGCGCTGGTTGGGCGTATTCGGTCCGGGCGAGCACCGCATCGTC
Source organism: Nocardia sp. JCM 34519.1 (assembly GCF_020361265.1). Lineage (NCBI taxonomy): Bacteria > Bacillati > Actinomycetota > Actinomycetes > Mycobacteriales > Nocardiaceae > Nocardia > Nocardia sp. JCM 34519.1. The sequence continues at coordinate 4,548 of NZ_JAIRBR010000033.1, read as the reverse complement.
GGCCTCGCACAGCAGTGACCGCACCCGCCACCCGCCCGGCAGCGCACCGAGCAGCTCATCGCATTCGTCCACCGCGGCACGGAACGCCGAATACCGTTGGTACCAGGCCGAACCCATACCCGAGTACTGCGCGCCCTGCCCGGTGAACAGCATCGCCACCCGCGGTTGCGCGGAGGCCGCCGACCCAGCCCGCGACGCGCGCAACAGTTGTGCCGCCTCGGCGGCGGTCCGTGCGACGACGGCGCGGCGGTGCCCGAAATGCGTGCGACCGAGGGCCGCGGTGGCCGCGATATCGGCGACAGGCAGATTGCTGTCGGATAACTCCGAGACATAGCGTTCGGTGAGGACGTCGAGCGCGGTTGACGTCCGCGCCGAGAGCACAAGCAACGCCGGATTCTCCGACACCACCCGCACCGGCGGGTCCGGCGCCGCGGCCACCACCACGTGTGCGTTGGTTCCGGCGAACCCGAACGAGCTCACCCCGGCCACCCGCGGGCGCTGCGACGACGCCCATTCGACGTCCTCGGTCGGCACCCGCAGCGCCGTACCGTCCAGTGCGATCTTCGGATTCAGCGTTTCGAAACCGTACTGGCGCGGGATGCGTCCGTACTGCAGTTGCAACACCACCTTGATCAGGCCCGCGATACCCGCCGCCGCCTCGAGGTGGCCGATCCGCGATTTCACCGAACCGAGCAGGCAGCGCGTCCCGTCGGCCCGGACCGCGCCGAATACCTCTGCCAGCGCTTCGATCTCGATCGGATCGCCGAGCGGCGTCCCGGTGCCGTGGGTTTCCACGTAGTCCAGTTCCGCGGCGTCGCAACCGGAATCGGTCAGCGCGGCGCGCAGCAGTTCACGCTGCGCCACCGGATTGGGCGCGGTGAGCCCCATCGAGCGACCGTCGTGGTTCACCGCCGAGCCGCGCAGCACCGCCCTGATCTCGTCGCCGTCCGCGATGGCGCGCGAAAGTCGTTTCAGCACAATGATTCCCGCACCCTCGCCGCGGACGTATCCGTTCGCCCGCGCGTCGAAGGGCCTGCAGTGGCCGTCCGGTGAGAGCGCGCCCATCCTGGCCAGCGCCGCCGAGGTCAGCTCTGATTGCAGCAGGTTCACCCCGCCCGCCAGCGCCGTCTCGCACTCCCCCGCCCGCAGGCTGTTGATCGCCTGATGCACCGCGACCAGCGACGAGGAACACGCGGTATCCAGCGCGACGGCCGGTCCGCGCAGGCCGAGCTGGTGCGCGACCCGCCCGGCGAGGATGCTCGGCATCGTTCCGGTCAGCGTGTGCGCATCCACCGAACGCGCGCCGTCAGGGGTGATGGTGCGCTGGTATTCCTGCCAGCTCACCCCGAGGAAGACACCGGTTCGCACCGCGCGCGCGGGCGGCAGCGCCGCGTCTTCCAGCGCCTCCCAGGCAACTTCGAGCACCAGGCGTTGCTGCGGATCCATCACCGCCGCCTCGCGCGGGGCGATGCCCGCGAACTCGACATCCATCTCGTCCAGCGGCGCGCTCAGCAGCGCGGCCCGGCGGATCGCCCGATCGTCCCCGGAACCTGTTCTAGGCCAACGCGTTTCGGGTACGTCGACGATGACGTCGCGGCCCGAAGACAACAGCTCCCAGTATCCGCGCGGCCCATCGATGCCGCCCGGTAACCGGCACCCGATTCCGATCACAGCAACCGGCTCGTGCGACGCGCGCCGCTCGGATTCCAATACCTGAATCCGACGCAGCGCCCGCGTCAACATCCCCCGTAGCTCGACCCCATCATCTGACATCTGTGCTGCCCATCACATCTGCAACTTTGTGACAGCGAACAGTACGACGCCGCGATGACGTCGTCAATTGCAGGCCGTGTGCACAAAAGTAACCAAAGTTACCTACAGGTAGTTTGATCAAGATCAAATGATGTTGCCGGAATGGAAGATTCGTCCTTGCATGATTCGCAACGGACTTCGGGTTACAGATATCCATTGTGGCCCAAGATGTTCGGAGCATCAACCGTCGAAGTCGGTCCAGCTATTCAAAAGCAAACCATGGGATCATCCGGTCGTGTCACGTATATGGCTGTGTCCCAATACATTCCGCGAACCTATCGACAAGCGGTCCGCGGAGCGGGCAGAATCTGAAACATGACCGTCCGTGCGCCTGGCCTCGTCGATTTCGAAAAGCTCAGTCGCACAGCACAACCCACGCTCAGCACGAAAGACGGCCTCCTCCTGCGGCCGTTCCACGCCGATGACGCGCCGGATGTCCTCATCGCCTACACCGATCCGGTGACGCGACAGTGGCACAACCGCGTGGTCGATACCGAGCACGACGCCCGCAAGCTCATCGAAGAGTGGCTACACGGCTGGACCGCGGGTACCGACGCGTTGTGGGCGGTCATCGATGGCGACACCTTCGCCGCACGGATCGGCCTGCGCCGCTTCAATATTCGCGACGCATCGGCCGAAATCGGCTACTGGGCAATGCCGACTGCCCGCGGGCGCGGCGTAGTGCCCCGGGCCGTCGACGCCGTCACCGACTGGGCCTTCGGCGAAATCGGTTTCCACCGAATCGAACTCAATCATTCGGTACACAATCCGGCCTCCTGCCGCGTCGCCGAGAAGACCGGTTTCGCACTCGAGGGCGTCAAGCGCGCGGCCGCCATGCACGCCGACGGCTGGCACGATATGCACCTGCACGCCAGGGTCGCACCCTGACCCTGTTTGTGCACTTTGCCCAAAAAGGGCAGGGCTCATATGTACCGGCAAGGCCTCGAAATTCATTACATATTGCTATATTTCGAGCGGCCTGTCGCAGACGTCGGCAGTATTTTCCACGCGGTGATCCGCTCCCGGCCCGAGGCCGAATACGAGTCATGCTGCCGCACATGCCGTCCCGGCACTTATACGGATGATCGCGGCACCGACAGCCCGGCGATCGCCGTGGACCACAGCGGAATTCCATTGTCCAGCTGGGAAATCGCCGTTTCGGCCGGACGACGCGTATCGCTCGGCGCGTGCGAGGTGCGGCAGGCCGACCGGCATCGGCTGTGCCCGACGCCGATTCGCTGATCCGCCGGTACCCCGTACCGCCGGATCAGCGCGACCACCGATCAGAGCAGCTCCACCGCCGACCGCACCCGCTCCGCCGCGCCGACCCCGTCGTGCCATGTGCAGGCCAAGCCGACGGCCGCGACCCGACCGGTGTCCAGCACCCGCCCGACCGCCTCGGTGACCGAGCGCAGGCCGGGACCTCCCGGCGCGGGCACCATCAGCCCCGGCAGTTCCTCCGGATCGATCACGTCGAAGTCGATGTGCAGATAGATCGGGCCGTCCGGCAGCTCGCCGAGGTCGGTCACCGGCCGCCGCCGGATCTCGGCCGTCTTCAGGTAATCGACCTCGGCCGGGTCCAGGTCGCGGGCGTCGGTGAGTACGACCCGCGACTCCGGGACATCGCGCAGCCCGATCCGGTCCGCGACCAGCGATCGCCCATAGCCGACCAGCATCCGCAACGGCAGCCCACCCAGATAGCCGGATGTGGTCGTCTCCAACGTCTGCAGGTCGCCGTGCGCGTCGAACCACACCACCGCCGGGTCGAGTCCGGCGCGCTGCAACCCGGCGACCGTGCCCAGCGACGTGGTGCAATCGCCCGACACCACGACCGGGCGCTCCCCGCGACGCGCCGACTCCGCCACCCGCGCTGCGACCGACTCGTAGACGACCGCCATTCTGGCCCAACGATCTTCGGTCTCCGGAAGGTCGACGGTCAGCACGGCGTCCGCGGTGAGCGGAGCGTCCAGCTCCGGCCGGGGTTCGTCAAGATGGTACGGCACGAGAAAACGCATAGGCGCCAGCCTAATTCGGCACCCGGCTACCGGACAGCCGGTTTTCGCCGCCGAATAGCTCAGGCGGACAAGTGAACCCGATCCGCACCGATCCGCTCGATTCGCCGCCTGCCCCAATCCGACAGCGGCACCAGCGCCGCGTTCAGCGCGACACCGAGCTCGGTGAGGCGATACTCCACCCGCGGCGGAACCTCCCGATACACCTCGCGGTCGACGATGCCGTCCTCCTCCAGCTCCCGCAGCTGCTGGATCAGCATCTTCTCCGACACACCCGGCAGCCCGCGCCGCAACTCGCCGAAGCGCCGCACCCCGTTCCGCTCCAGCTCCCACAGAATCAGCGACTTCCACTTGCCGCCGACCACATCCATCGCCGCATCGATCCCGCAGAAATATGGCCCGGATCTCTTCGCACCCATCGCCCGACCTCGCTGCCTGCTCACAAACCACCCGGTAAGTACCAGACCAGATAGTAGGTACTTGTCCGGCCGACCGGCAAAGACCAACCTTGGATTCCAGCGCGCTGACGACGACCGTCAGATCGCCGACGGCGACGGCCACAAAGCCTTCGAACACACCATCGAAGCCCTCGCCTGACCGAATCCGTCGCGGGGGGCCCCCCCCGCCGCGCCCCCCCCCCCGCCCCCCCCCCCCCCCCCCCCCCCCCCCCCGCGGGGGGGGGGGGCGGCCCCCGGGGGGCGAATAAAGGGGGACGCACCCGGCC